>JBEKFF010000077.1:0-14153 GCA_050013455.1 Acidobacteriaceae bacterium
CCTGCGAGCCGCCCTCACGCCCACCATCGGGCACATGCCGGACGCCACCATCCTGGCCATGTTGCTCTTCTTTTTCATCCTGCTCACCCTGATGGGTCTGCGCGGCTTCGCCAATCGCGTCGTCAGCTAACCACGATTTCCAGGCGATTAGCAGTGGGTTTCATCCCACTGAGTCACGTCACGAGCTCTCAGGGGATTAGCAGTGGGCTTCAGCCCACTGAATCACCCGCCAACGAAAATGGGCTTTAGCCCTGGGCTTTCTCCGCGCCCCTGCCAGGAACTGTTGAGATGTTGCGTCTTCTCGAAGGGGCGCGGCTTTAGCCGTGCCTTAAAGGACGCCCTTGCGTTACGGCTTCAGCCGCTGAGGTACGCTCTTCGGGCTCGGCCTGCTCTCCTTCACCAAGTCCTATCGCCGCACCTTCGCGGCCAGGTCCTTCGCAATCAGATCCCCATGGAAGCGCCCGTTCTCGATAAAGATCTCGTTCGTCCGCTCACCCGCCACCACCACGCCCGCCAAATAAATTCCCGGCACATTCGACTCATGCGTCCCCGGATCGCACACCGGGCAGCGCGCATTCGCATCATCCAGCTTCACCCCCAGCGCCTCGATGAACTCAAAGTCCGGATGGTATCCCGTCAGCGCAAACACAAACTGGTTCGGAATCACCTTCGGCCCACCCGGCGTCAGCAGCGTCACCGCATCCTCGGTAATCTCGCTCACCTCCGTGTTAAAGTGCGCGACCACATCCCCATCCTTGATCCGGTTTTCAATGTCCGGCTTGATCCAATACTTGATGTGCCGATGCAACTCCGCACCGCGATGCACCAGTGTCACCTTGGCTCCATGCCGCCACAGATCCAGCGCCGCAATCGCAGCCGAGTTCTTGCCGCCAATCACCACTACATCCTGCCCAAAGTAAGGGTGCGGCTCATGATAGTAATGCATCACCTTGGGCAGATTCTCGCCCGGAATCTCCAGATAATTCGGCAAGTCGTAGTAACCAGTCGACACAATCAGCTTGCGCGCCTTATGCACCAGCTTGCGACCAAACTTGTCCGTCGCGTGAACGTTGAAATCTCCATCCGAGCCCGTCACCCGCTCCACCGTCTCATACTGCCGCACGTCCAGCTTGTAATATTCGGCGACCTTCCGGTAATACTCCAGCGCCTCCGATCGCGTCGGCTTCTGGTTCGGCGACGAGAACGGCATATCGCCAATTTCCAGCAGTTCCGGCGTCGTGAAAAATGTCATGTGCGCCGGATAATGAAACAACGAATTCGTCAGGCAGCCCTTATCCACCAGCACCACGCGCAGCCCAACCCTCTGCGCAGCAATGGCGCACGCCAACCCCGTTGGCCCCGCCCCAATCACAAGAACATCATGCTCTGAAACATCATTCATAACCTGATTCATATCCTGATTGTATGGATGCTCCATCACCCCGCCACGGTGCAGAACCAGCCGCCAAGAAAATCACTCCCCCGTTGTGCGCCGAAAGGGTAAAGTTAGGCCATGGGGAAGCACGCTAGTCCACAGCGATCCGCAATCGGCCGTAGCCGCGAGGCCACCGCTTGAGATCGTCCCTCCCTATCCTTGCCGCCCTCCTCTTCCAGGCCGGCACCGTTCCCTCCGTCAGCAACGCGCCCGCTTCGCTCGCCGACCCCCAACATCTTCGCTACGTCCGCACCCTCACCCTCCCGCACAACGCCTCGGGCGTCGCCTGCACCATACTCGACGCCAGCGTCTACGCCCACGCCGCCAGTTCCTCAGCCGACGACCTTCGCGTCTTCCGCGTCCTCGGCCACTCCAAGCCCCAGGAGATTCCCTTCGTCGTCAGCTACAGCGAAGCCCAGCCCACCGACGCCCAGACCGCCACCGTCCGCAATGTCTCTCTCCACAACGCCACTCTCTCCTTCGACCTCGACATGCCCGCGCGCGCCTACTCCGAAGTCGACCTCCAACTCGTCGCGCACAACTTCCTCGCCACCGCCGAAGTCTCCACCAGCAGCGCCCCTACCAAACCCCTAGGCGTCTTCACCCTCTTCGACCTCACCCAGCGCCATCTAGCCCGTTCCACCTCGCTCGCCCTGCAGGAATCCACCTTCCCTCATCTGCACATCCTCCTCCACCTCCGAACCCTCGACGGCAAGCCCTTTCAGCATCCGGACCCCTCCATCATTCAAGGCGCAACCGTTCCCGCCAGCCGCGAGGCGCAGACCCTCTACACCGTCGTAGCCTCCGCCAACACCATCACGCAGCAAGGCACGTCCTCTCTCGCACACTTCGACATCCCCGCCCACATTCCCGTCGAGCGCATCCAGTTTGTTCTCGACCCCGCCTATAAATCTGACTTCCTCCGCAACGTCTCCATCACCGCCGACGCAGACACTCATCAGCCCGATCAGCTGCAAGAGAAAATCGACGGTCAGATATCGCGAGTCACGCGCCCAGCCGATGCCACCGCCGGAGCCCCCGCAATCGACGCCGCGGAGCTCTCCCTCCCCGCCGTCATCGCCTCGAACCTTCACGACCCCGCGACCATCCGCGTAGCCATCGCCAATCCAGCCCAGCCGCCGCTCCCCCTGCGCGCCGTTCAGCTGCAGATGCGCCAGCGCACCCTCTGCTTCGACGCCGCCCCCAACGCAACCTACACCCTCCGCTATGGTGACAATGACCTTCGCGCATCCGTCTATGATCTGGGGGATCTTGCAACCCCGCCAGCCAAACCGCTCATCGCAACCTTGGGATCGGAGGAGCTCAATCCCGGCTACATCGAACGTCACCTTGCCAGCACCTACGACCAGCGCAACCCGGACCTCTTCTGGATCGCCCTCTTGGCCGCGATCGCAGTCCTCGGATCGTTCGTCAGCCGCCACGCCATGCGGCAGGGAAGGCGCAGATAGAACGTGAAACTCCACCCACGCCACAACGCAACCACCGCAGCCATCCTCCTCTCCGCGCTCATCGCAACCGGCGCCGCGCAGAGGCCGATCCCGCATGAGCTTCTCCCGGCGCACCAAGCCCTTGAGGACAAGCACTATCAGCAAGCGGAAAAGCTCTTCGCCGACTACCTGAAAACCCATCCCGGAAACATCGACGCCGAAGAAGGCATCGGCGACGCCAAGCTCGGCCTGCACGAGTACGAAGCCGCGGAACTGCAGTACCGCGCCGTCGTCGCCGCGCAGCCAGAGTTCTGGCTCGCACACAAGAACCTCGTCATCGTCGAAGCCGCCCTCGGCCGCTGGGACGAGTTCGACCGTGAGCGCGCCGTCCTCCGTGGTGCCCGCCAGCGCGGCGCCCCCAACATCAGCACTCGCGAAAGTGATGTCATCGATGCCTTCGACGTCCACGGCGAACACTGGATCGTCCGCGAATACTACGAGCCCGTCGGCCGCTCCCTCACTCGCTACAACTTCGAATACTTCGGCCCCGATGGCCGCGTCCGCGAGTACATCAGCCTCGAATCAGCAGACGCAGCCCGTACCGCCCTCACCCCCAGCCCCGATGTCGTCATCGGCGCCGCCCCCCCCACCGTGCCCGTCATCAAAGACTTCGCCCTGAACTTCTACACCGGAAAATCCCACGGCACCATCAAGCTCTACCCCAAAGGCGAGCCCAGCTACGAGCACGTCCGGACCGACCTCCGTCATTGGCTGCTAACCAAACCTGTCCATCCTTAAGAACCTGTTGAGCAACTCAATCATAGAAGTGCCCACTACGCGTGGTGCGGGCGTTCGCACGCCTTGTTACTGCGTCGCGTGGCCCTCCCGTTGGTCGGCAAGAAAATATCGTTCGCGACCAACGGAAGCGCCCAGCCGAAGGCCTCTGTCCGCAACGGAGTTGCCGCCCCGCGCGTAGCGGGCCCGTCCGGCAGGGCAGCCGTGTCCAGTTCCTAACATTCCAAACCCAACCAGGGGGGGAAGGGGCCCGAACCCTACCGCAACGTAGCATCCACTTCGGCAAAATAACCAGGCGACTTCAGAATCTCGCGCGGCTTCGATCCATCCGCTGGCCCCACCAATCCATCCCGCTCCATCATGTCGATCAGATGCGCCGCGCGCCCATAGCCAATACGCAGCCGCCGTTGCAGCAGGGAAGTCGACGCCTTCCCAAACTCAAACACCAGCCGTACCGCATCATCGAACAGCGCATCATCTTCCTGGCTATCCTCCGCGCTGCCGCCGTCGCCGCTCTTCTCGTCCTTCGGCCCCTCCAGGAACCCGTGCACGTACTCCGCCTCGCCCTGCGCTTTCCAGAACGCCGTGACGGCGGCAATCTCTTTCTCCGTAACGAAGGGCGCATGCACGCGCTGCAGCCGCGAAGTCCCCGGCGGCAGAAACAACATATCGCCGCGACCCAGCAAACTCTCCGCGCCGTTCGAGTCAATGATCGTCCGCGAATCCACCTTCGTCGCCAGCCGGAAGCTCATACGCGTAGGCACGTTCGCCTTGATCAGTCCCGTAATCACGTCCACCGACGGCCGTTGCGTAGCCAGCACTAGATGAATCCCCACAGCCCGCGCCATCTGCGCCAGCCGCGTAATTGCCTCTTCCACGTTGGCCCGATCCAGCATCATCAAGTCCGCCAACTCATCGATGATGATCATGATGTACGGCAACGGCTCCTGGTTCACATCCTCGAACAAATACTCGCTGCCATTCTCAAACAGTTTGTTGAACTGGTCGATATTGCGCACGTGATTCGCCGCCAGCAGCTTCAGCCGCCGCTCCATTTCGCGCACGGCATTTCGAAGCGCATTCGCCGCCAGCTTCGCCTCGGTAATGATCGGCGTAAACAGGTGCGGAATGCCTTCATACATCCCCAGCTCCACCCGCTTCGGATCCACCAGGATCATGCGCACCTGCTCCGGCGTCGACTTGAACAGCACGCTCATGATCATCGCGTTGATCGCCACCGACTTACCCGAACCCGTCGATCCCGCGATCAGCACATGCGGCATGCTCGCCAAATCGCCAATCACAATCCGTCCGCTAATGTCCTTGCCCAGTGCGATCGCCAGCTTGCTCTTGCTCTGCGCAAAGCTCTCGCACTCCACCACATCGCGCAGCCAGATCGTCTCGCGCTCATGGTTCGGCACCTGTATCCCAACCGTCGACTTGCCCGGCATTCTCTCAATCAAAATCGACTCCGCCGCCATCGCCAAACACAAATCATCCGCCAGCCCCGTCACGCGCGAGTACTTCACCCCCGCATCCGGACGAAACTCGAACGTCGTCACCACCGGCCCCGGATTGATCTGCTCGACGTTGCCATCCACGCCAAACTCGCCACACTTCTCCACCAGCACCCGAGCCTCTTCACGCAGCTCGTTCTCCCGCACCTGCGCATGCTCTTCCGACTTGTACAGCAGCGAACTCGGCGGCAACTTATATCCGCGCACCGACTTCGGCACAATCGCCACAGCCCGCATATCCGCATCCGCCCGCTTGCCGAACGCAATATTCTGCGCCGCAATGTCCTGCATCGGCGAAGGCATCGGCGGCAACTCCGCCACAACCGGCTTCGGAATCCGCGCCGGCGGCGGCTCCGGCCGCAACTCCGGTACAGCCCCGTGCGTAGCCTTCGGCATCGACAAAATCGGCGCCGGTGTGCGGCGCTCCGGCGCATCCAGCCATCCGTCATCTTCCTGCGCATGCGCAGACATGGCCTCTGCCTCCGCGAACGGCAGCACCTCCGTCGGCGCATTCCGCAGCGGAGCCGCCGCTGCCGCCAGTTGTGCAGCATACGGTGCCGCCGCCGCCGCCGCCACATGCAGCCCGGTCATTGGCGCCGCGTCCACCAGCGTCCGCGGCATCGTCTGCCACACCGACGCAGGCTCGTCGCTCAGGCCCAACCCTTGTCCAACGCTCGCCCTGTCATCCTCATCCTGCCCGCGCTTGCGCCGCCCAAACCAACCGAAGAAGCTCGACAGCAGCGTGCCATTCTTCGCCGCCTCCTCGCCTTCGCTCTTCTCCTGCCTGCGCGCCATCGCCGCTGCAATTTCGCGCTTGGAAGCAAAGGCCGCGTCAAACTCTTCTTCCTCCGCACCACGCCGCTTGCTCTTCCATGCCGCATACCGATCGCTCAAGCTCTGCAAAAATCCGAAGTGCGTCGTAAACCACGCGCCTGCATTCGCCAGCAGAAACGACGTCGTCAGATACAGCGAAAGCGCCACCATCAGCCCGCAAATAATCATCGCGCCCGGATAATTCACGAAGTGAATCAGCCCGCCAGCCAGGATCGCGCCCTCAATCCCAGCGATTGGCAGCGCATGCCGCCACAGCATCCCGCCCGGCATCATGGAGATCAGCGCCGGCGCAAAGATCAGCCAAAGCGCAATCCCCGCCAGCTTCGTCTTCGTCGACCCGACGCGCTGCGACTGCATCCACGAAACCCCAATCCTCACCATCGCCAGCGGCACAAAGAAGATCGCGATCCCCACCGTCTGCAACAGCAGGTCAGCCACATAGGCCCCCACCAGCCCCGTCCAGTTGTGCGCCAGCCGCCCGCCCGCACCTCCGCCCACCGTGTTGAACGATGGATCGGACGGCGTATAGCTGACCAACGCAAGCAGCAGCAAGCCGGCAACAACCAGCACAATCAAGCCGAGCATCTCGTTCAGACGACGGCTCCGGGTTGGCGAGTACATGAGTCTCTGGGGTTTCATAAGGGTGTAGGGACGCGGTCGAGCCAATCACCTGCGGGCCTTACCGCGCGGGCGCTTTGCTGCGAAGTACCGAACAACCAGAGCAAATTTATTGTTCCATAGTGCGCTGTGCGGTGCGCGGCCTCGCAAAGTGGAACCACACTGGTGACCCTCGCATTTCCAACCCAAAATCCACACTCGAGGCGATTTTTCGTCCCCAGCAACGCAGCCAGCCCCTTCCTGCATCTAGTGATAGGTCGGGGTTGGTGAGGATTGTGCCGAACTTGAACCTCAGACGCGCAGAGGTAGGGGAGCAGGATTTTCGCGATTTCTCCCGCTTGCTGCCGATGAAGGAGAATCGCGCCCAATCGGCGGACCCCATCCGCGCAAACCCCATGGCCATTGGCCAGGAAGGAATCTATGTCAACCAATACATTGGACGGATCAACCCGGAACAAAGAGATGGAGACTGTTCTCCTCGACCTCATCAAGACCCTCGAGGACAGCCAGAAGGGCTTTGCCGACATCGGCGACCACCTGAAAGACATCTCCCTCAAGCGCTTCTTCCTCGCCGAGAGCCTCAAGCGCGCCAACTTCCGCGCCGAACTCGAAAGCGAATTGCACCGCGCCGGCATGGCCGATGTGAAGGAGTCCGGCACCGTCTCAGGCGCAATCCATCGCACCTGGGGTGACCTCAAAGCCAAACTCGGTGCCGGGGATCATGGCCTGCTCGAGACTGCAGAGAAGGGTGAAGACGACGCCAAAAAGGCTTACGAAAAAGCTCTCGACCACGACCTCCCTCTTCCAATCCGCGAACTCCTCGTAGAGCAGCAGGAGCAGGTCCTCGCCTCGCATGACTTCGTCAAGGCCAGTCGCGACGCCGCCGCATCCAAGTAACCCACGCATCATAACCATTCCTGCGTTTCCAATAACGCATGGAGTTAAACCATGCGGCTTGGACGCGCGTTAATGGCCGTGCTCTACATAACAGCAGGCGCGGGTCACTTCATCGTGACCCGCGCCTACGTGCATATCATGCCGGATTATCTTCCTGCCCATCGCGAGCTAGTGTTGCTCAGCGGTGCAGCAGAGATAGCCGGCAGCGTCGGCCTTCTAGTCCCACCCACTCGCCGCATCGCCGCATGGGGAATCATCCTTCTCCTCATCGCGGTTCTTCCCGCCAATCTTTGGATGGCCCAACACCCCGAGCGTTTTCCCACCATCCCCTTATGGATCCTGTGGCTCCGCATCCCACTCCAGCTGCCCCTGCTCTGGTGGGCGTGGCAATACACCAAACCCGAACCCACCGCGCTGCAACTCGACGCTTAGTAGCCCAGCCGGAAAAGATAAAACACCACGCCCGACGCCACCAGGCAATAAATCCCAAACAGGTACCAGCGCCCATGCTCCAGCCACGAGCTAAGCCAGCGCAGCGCCGCCAGTCCCGCAACAAACGACAACACCATCCCCAGCAGCGACGCGACAACACTCCCATGCAGATCGAGCGGCTGTCCCGCAAGATCTGCCACATGCTTCGCCTTCAGCAACCGCTCTGCCTCGCGCGCAATCGCCAGCGGCGTAATGATCACTGCGAGCGCAAAACTGAACCGCTCGGCCCGCTGCCGATTCGCTCCTGCCAGCAACCCCGTCGAAATCGTTGCACCCGACCGCGAGAACCCGCGGAAGGGAAGACACAGCCCCTGGATCGCTCCCATCCACCCTGCCTGCGCGAACGTCACATTATCGCCACTCAGCACAATCGAGCGCTCATAGTCCGGCCGCCCCATCGCGCTCTTCGCCGCGCCGCGTTCCCGCAGCCCCGCAATCAAAATCAGCACACCCGCCGCCAGCAGCGCCGGCGCAATCAGATCCAGCCGCGAGAACAGCATCTCGATCTCGCCCTTCGAATGTCCCTTGAACGCGGTCCGCTCAATAATCGCGATGAGCGGATACCCGACCACTCCAGTCAGCACCGTCGCCCACGCCGCCCTCACCACAAAGCGCTTCATCGCGTGCGCGGTCGTGAAGTACGCCTGCTTCCACTGCGACCAGAAATAGAAGATCACCGCCAACATCGTCCCGGTATGCAGCATCACCAGGACCAGCGTCATTTGCGGCGACGAAGGATCAAGTCCCAACAGCTTTTCCGCAACCACCACATGCGCCGAGCTCGATACCGGCAACAATTCCGCAAGGCCTTGTACAACAGCCAAAATCAAGATCTTAACCAAAGAAGGCATGTTTCGATTCTACTCTGCCAGCCTCGCGCTTGAACCTGCAATCAACCCCCGGACATCTTAACAATTCATGAAGACCATCGCGCTCGAAGAGCACTTCGTCACCACCGATTTCCTCAAGGCCACCGGAACCTACGGCCACTCTGTTCCCGAGCCCATGCGCGCCATCCGCAACAAACTCCTCGATCTCGGCGAAGGTCGCATCGCCGCCATGGACGACGGCAACATCACCCTCCAGGTCCTCTCCCTCGCCGCCATGGGCATCGACACCCTCGCCCCCGCCGACCAGGCCGCCGTCCTGCACGGCGTACACGACGAACTCGCCGCCGCCGTCGCCGCGCACCCCAATCGCTTCGCCGCCTTCGCCACGCCCGGCCTCAAAGATCCCGCCTCCGCCGTCAAAGAACTCGAGCGCTGCATCCGCACCCTCGGCTTCAAAGGCCTCCTGCTCGATGGCACCACCGACGGAAAATTTCTAGACGCCCCCGAGTTCTTCCCGATCCTCGAAGCCGCCGAAGCCCTCAACGTTCCGCTCTACCTCCACCCCGCGCCCCCGCCCGCCGTCGTCCAGTCCGCCTACTACTCAGGCCTCCCCGGCGACACCGGCATGCTCCTCTCCATCGCCGGATGGGGCTGGCACGCAGAAAACGGCCTCCATCTCCTGCGCCTCATTCTGTCCGGCGTCCTCGACCGCCTGCCCAACCTCCAGGTCATCATCGGCCACATGGGCGAAGGCGTCCCCTACGCGCTCGCACGCTCCAACGGCATCCTCTCGCCCGCCGCAAAACACCTCAAGCGCACCATCACCGAGACCATCCTCGACCAGGTCCACGTCACCACCAGCGGCTACTTCACGCGTCCACCCTTCGACTGCGCGCGTCAGGTCCTCGGCCTCGATCACCTCATGTACTCAGTCGACTACCCCTTCAGCCCCAACACTCGCGGCCGCGACTTCCTCGCAACGCTCCAGTCATCCCAGCCCGCGCTGACCATCTCCGAAATGGAAATCCTCGCCCACGGCAACGCCGAGCGCTTACTCCGCCTCTAGGCGCTTCTGGAAATCGTTTCGTCTCGAAGGGGCACGGCTTCAGCCGTGCCATAAGCGTCGCTCCTGCCTCGCGCCTTTAGCCGCCGAGGTACGCTTTCGGGGCGCGGCCCAGTCAACCAGCCTCGAGTTCAGCCCGCAGCGCCGGCTCCAAATTCCCGCCCGACACAATCACCACGACCTTCCGCACCTTCGGCAACTCTTCTGCATGAAACAATGCAGCCGCCAGCGTCACCGCGCCCGAAGGCTCAGCCACAATCTTGGTCGCGGCCAGAATCACCTTCGCCGCCGTGCGAATCTCCTCTTCGCTGATCGTGACAATCCCATCCACGAAGCGAAGAATATGCGCGAAGTTCAGCGTCCCCAGCGACTGCGTCCTCAACCCATCGCAAATCGTGCGCGTCGTCTTCTCCGCCGGCCATTCCACCAGCGTCTTCGTCCGAAACGATTCCGCCGCATCCGCCCCCAACTCCGGCTCGCATCCCCACACCTGCGGCGCCGCAATCCCCGCGGCCTGAGCCGTCAGCTTGATCCCCGTAGCCACACCCGACAGCAACCCTCCGCCCGACACCGGCGACAGCACCAGCTCCACTCCCGGCAGCTGCTCCAGAATTTCAACCCCGCACGTAGCCTGCCCCGCAATAATCGCCGGATCATCATACGGCGGCACAATCGTATATCCATGCAGAGCGGCGAGTTCTTCCGCCTTCTCCCGCCGCTCACTGCTCGCCGCTCCCACCAAAACAATCTCCGCGCCCAGCGCAATCGTCGCCTCGCGCTTAATCTGCGGAGCATTCGACGGCATCACAATCACCGCCTTCGCTCCCAGCGCCCGCGCCGCATACGCCACGCCCTGCGCATGGTTGCCAGACGAGTACGTAATCACCCCGCGCCCCAACTCCTCCGCCGAGAGCTGCGCAATCTTGTTGTACGCGCCCCGCAACTTGAAGCTCCCAATCGGCTGGGCCGACTCGTCCTTCAAATAGATTTCAGGCATCCTCTCCGCCAGCTCCCGAAACCCCGCCAGGCGCAGCCTCGCGCGACTAAGCCGCACCAGCGGCGTACGAACGGCAGCAGCCGCAATCCGGGCTTTCGCCCCCTCAATATCCCTAAGCGCAATCAAGTCAGCCATGTCTCTCTCTATCTTAGTGGACGCGCCCGTCGGCTTACCGCGCCTCTGCAGCATGCAGCACCTGCGCAAAGAAATGCACCAGCCGCCACTGGTCCGCGAATCCCGGCCCCTTGCCCTCCAGATCCAAATGCGAAATCACCGGCGAGATCAACGACGCCTGCATCGCAGCCTTCGGAACGTCCCTCTCCAGCCACTGCGTCTCAGTCGAAGGAATAATATTGTCGCCCTCGCCATGCAGCAGGAACACCGGTGTCTCCAACTCCGCCAGCTGTCCATCCGGACTCACACTCGCCATCGCCGCCGCGTGCCGCGCATCGCTCTCCGCAATCATGTGCCGAGTAATCGGCGACGTCGTATCCATCAACTGCCGCGCCTCCAGCCTCTGCCTCCGCGTCAACTTCGCGAGCGCCGCCCGCTCAGCCGCAAAATCCTCGTACAAATGATCCCGCAACACCAGCCGCACCGCCTCCCGATCCGGTGCCGGCACAAAATCCTGCAGGCTCTCATACTCCAGCACCAGCGCGCCATACTCATGCGGCGCAAGAATCTCCGCATCGCCGCTGGGCCGCAGCGCCTTTCCCGTCAGATAATAATTGGCCACCCGCGACATCTCATCCTCTGACCCCACAGCCACCACAAACTTGATGTCCTTTCGGTATTGCGGCTCCGCTGCCGCCAGCAGCGACAGGCTCCCCGAGAAGCTAAGCCCCATCACCCCCACCGGCTTGCCGCCACTCGCTTGCGTCATCCACGCGGCCGTGTCGCCGATGCTCGCAATCGAGCTCGCCCCGATACGGTAGTCCTTGATATCCGGAAGCTCCGGCGTCAGCACCCGCAAGCCGCATCCCGCCATCGCCGAAGCAAACGCCTCCAACCGCGGCTCGTCCATTCCCAGATAGTGCACCCCATGCACCACCACCATCCCCGGCGCATCCGGATGGTTCACCGGCGTATACATCCGCGCCCGCTCGACCCCACCAGGCAGCGTCAGCGTAAGCTCCGTCGTCTTCACCGGCTCCACCACCAGCCAGCGCACCAACGCAGGCACCGGCTGGCCTCCCACCCGATTCAGCACCGCCACTGCCTGCAGCCGAGCCAGCAGGAACGGCCATCCCGCCACCGCATCCACCACCAGCACCACGCCCAGGCAGACCAGCAGCATCTTCGCATACCGTCGCGGATGCTCATCAATCGTCTCTCGCCGCAAGCGCAGCAGGCCAGCCAGGGAAGGGAACCGGGAACGTCGTTGTTGCTCAGCCATAGTCGACTAGGAACCGTGAACGGACTGCCCGATATGCAGCAGCATCGCAATCATGACCGCAGCCAGGATCGCCAGCACAACCATCCCCGCAACGAAGATCATCCAGAGCCGCGCCATCCGCGTCTCGATCTGCGTCATCCGCGCATCCATCTCATCGCTCGCCAGCCGCGTCGCCCGCATATCCGTCGCAAGGCTCGTCAGCGTCTCGCTCTGCTGATTCAGTTGTTGGCAGATGCCGGCCTGCACCATGGCCAGTTGCGTCAAATCCCCGCGCATCCCCTCGCTGATTTGTCCGAAATCTCCACGCAGACGATCGCCCATCTGCTCCAACGCGCGCCGCTGCGCCTTCCCGTTCTCCGCCTTCGTCTGCAGATACCGGTCCGCCATCGGCACCAGCCGCGTCACATGCGGAGTGAGTTCGAGCAGTTTCACCAATGCTGGCCACATGCGCAAATTGTAGCGGCATTATGGAGCTGCCACCGCACCCGATCTTCGCCCCCGCAAGTAATCAGTTAACAGCTTCGCAATCGTCAACACCAGGATCGCCGAAATAATACACATCGAGTACAGGCAGTAAATGCACCACTTCTCGATCACATACGCCTCGAGAAACGACAGAAACGCCGCGCACGCAAATCCAATCTCCGCCGCCTGCAGCGTCAGCCAGTACTGCTTGCTCAGCGCCAGCACCGCGATCAGCGCATACCCCACAATGCCAATCATCGCCACCGGTATATGGATCTTCCCCGAGTGATCGGGCTCATCAAACCCAATCGGCGGAAACACCGCATAGCGTCCATGATTCACCGCGCCGCAGTCGAACTTCTCCGTCACCGCACACGGCGGCGCCTCCGCCGGATTTTGGTTGTGAATTCTTAAGGCGAGCACGGAATCGAAGATACCGGCGAGTGCGAGGATCGCGATCAGATAGCGCATAGCAGCTTCATTGTATGAGACGCCGCCCCCAAGCGCGCCAAAACCTCCGAATCCCGCCAAATCAAAAAGGGGCGAAGGCCTCAGCCCTCGCCCCTCAAAAAACTGGGCCCGCATTCTCCGTACTCTTACTGGATCGTGAAGTTAACCGTCATCTCCATCGGCACAGCGCTTCCATTCAAAGTCGCTGGCTTGTAGCGATACTGGCTCGCCGCGGTAACAATCGCCTGGTCCGTGAACTTGTCGGTCGACTGAATCACCTTCAAGTCCGTCGGCTTGCCAGACGCATCGACCGTCATCGCCACGCGCACGACACGGTTCTCCGAGATATCGGGTGCCAGGATATGGTCGTGATCAACATCCACCTGGTGCACGAGCACCGGTGCCGTGACGCCGGTCGAAACTCGAACGGCGGTTGGGGTTGCGCTATGGTCTGCAGACTTGATACCAGCAAAGGCGGCGGGCCGCACGTTGCTCGACTCAAGAGTGGGCGTAGATCCGGGCTGAGCAGACGACTTCACCTGTCCGTGCATCATCAAAGGTGAGATCGCGAGGATGGCCAACATAGTACGCTTCATAGGAATAACCTCGATGGGTAAGAGTACCCATCACCAGCTTACCCTTGCGATGGTACGATTGTCAAAATATTTCGTAACTCCATCAAAACGCACCACGCATTCCGGCCTTTTGCACAATTCCACATCGCACCCGCTCTTCCCCTACACTGGTTAACAAGCGCCCAGCGCAACACGTCACGGGAGAGGTCACCCATGCAGGCAGTTGAAGAAAATTCCAAATCGTCCGACTCAGCCAAACCCAACGTCCCCGATCCGCTCCACATCTGGACCGGCCTCGCCGACGCCAATGCCGCCAACGCCTGGGTCGAGCATCACCTCGC
>JBEKFF010000078.1:0-14096 GCA_050013455.1 Acidobacteriaceae bacterium
AATCCAGGTGAGCGCGAAGGCTTTCGCCTGGTCGCCAAACCAGCTTGGCCAGCTTTGCACGGACAGGCCGTATTGGAGTGAGAGATGCTGGGCGTAGAGATCGAGGGGAAGGCTGAGGAGGGCGCCGGCGAGGAGATAAAGCAGCAGGAAGACGTAACCCTGTGCCCAGCGGTTGCTGCTGACCTTCGCGGCGGTGTCGCGCATCCAGGCGATGGCACCGAAGCCCAGGAGGAGAAGGAGGCTGAGGATTCCCCAGGCCTCGTCGGCGAAGTGCAGGGTTTCGTGCACAGTGCTGAGGTGCTGCGCCTTGGCGAGATCCGAGGGGCTGAGCGAGTAGTCGGGGAGGTTGCCGTGGGGCGGTGCGGCGGCCAGTTCCTGAGCGGCGTAGACGTTGGCGGCGTGCTCGGCCGGCGTCTCGCTGGCGCAGCCAGTAAGGTTCACGGTGATAACAAGGAAGATGCAGGCGACAAACAGCAGGGGTACACGGCGCAGGCTCATAAAGTTCCTTGCTGAGAATTTCTGATGGCTCAAGTTTGCACGTTTGTAGCCAGCTGGGCAAGGTTCCTCGTCTCAAGGAGTTGCGCCAGCGCTGGCGTGCGCGTGAGCAGCTGATACGTGCAATTCGATACACTCTAGAACATATCTCGCTCCATGATGCTCACAGACTGGAAGTTGACCCCTCCTTGACCTCACCTGACTTGCACCGCCCCGCTGTATTCCGCATCGATAGTTTGCAAAGAATTTTTCGAATCGCCCTGATCGCGAGCGTATGCGTTCCGGTGCTGGTCGTGGCTCCGACGGCCCTGGCGCAAGAGGCAACTTCGGCTCAAGGCGCTGCGCAGCAACCGCCGCTGATGGATGCGATGGAGACGGAGCTGCATCGAGCGCTGGCGGAGTTGGGCAATGCAATTGAACCCGTGGCGTCGAGCAAGGAAAAAATTCCGGCGCAGAAGCCGTACTTCGTGAGCTACTCGGTAGCCGATGCGGAGAGTGTCACGATCACGTCGCAGTATGGGGCGATCATGAACTCGACCGAAACCCATGAGCGGACGGCGGATGTGCAGGTGCGGTTGGGTTCGCCGGCGCAGGACAACACGCACGACTCGCATCGCACCAGCGCGCTCACGACTCTGGCGCTGCCGTTGACCGACGATCGCGCAGCCATTGAGCGGACGCTTTGGTATGCAACCAATCGCGGCTATGGAAAGGCGCTTGACGCGCTGGAGAAGGTGAAGACGGAGCAGCAGGTGCGCGCGCGTGAAGAGGATTCGTCGCCCGACTTTACCGAGGAGCGGCCGCAGGTGGATATCCTTGCGAAGGAACCTCCGCTTACAGTGGATCGCAGCGCATGGGAGTCGCGGCTGCGAGAGATCTCGGGTGTGTTTCGCCAGTACCCAAGTATTTTTTACAACACGGCGGTGCTGCAGGCCACGCACGAGACAGATTATTTTGTATCGAGCGATGGAACGAAGGTGGCGGCGCCGAATCATGTGGCGCGGTTGATTGTCGCTGCACGGACGCGCGCGTCGGATGGCATGGACATGTTCCGCGACGAGACGTTTGAGGCGGACTCTGCGGGTCATCTGCCGAGTCAGGCAGAGGTAATGGCGAAGACCCAGGCGATGGCGAAGGGACTTAACGATCTAAGGACTGCGCCGATCACGGAGCCCTACAACGGCCCGGCGATCCTCTCCGGGCGTGCGGCGGCGGTGTTCTTTCACGAGGTGCTGGGGCATCGGCTGGAGGGGCAGCGGCAGCGTGGCGATGAAGAAGGCGAGACGTTTACCAAGCTGCTGGGCAAGCCGATTCTGCCTGCATTTCTTTCGGTTGCGGACGATCCAACGCTGACGCAGTACAACGGCTATCCGCTGAGCGGGCATTATCTTTTTGATGACGAAGGCCAGCGGGCGCAACGTGTGCAACTAGTTCAGGACGGCGTGCTGCAGACGTTCCTGATGTCGCGGCTGCCGATCGCGGGATTTGCGAACTCCAATGGGCACGGCCGCGCGGAGACCGGCAAGATGCCGACCGGGCGACAAGGAAATTTGATTGTGACGTCGACGAAGGCCGTGAGCGATGCCAAGCTGAGGCAGATGCTGAAGGAAGCGGCGAAGAAGCAGGGTAAGACGTACGGGCTGTACTTCGAGGACATCAGTTCGGGCTTTGCGGTAACAACGCGCCGCTCGCCACAGGCGTTCCAGGTGATTCCGCTGGTGGTGTATCGCGTGTATGTGGATGGGCGGCCGGACGAGTTGGTGCGCGGCGTGTCGATTGTGGGAACACCGCAGGCGGCGCTGCGCAGCATCGTCGCGACGGACGATCAGCCGCAGATTTTCAACGGACTATGCGGAGCGGAGTCGGGAACGATTCCGGTCAGCGCGGTGGCGCCTGCCATGCTGGTCTCGCAGATCGAGACGCAGCGGCAGGCGCAGGGTTCGGCGCGGCCACCCATTGTTCCACCACCACCACTGGATGATGCGACGAATACGACGAGCTCGCCGAAGGGAGGCCGCTGATGAAACTACGCGCCCTGCTTCTTCTCCCCTTATTCGGTTCGTTAGCCTTTGCGGAAGTACCGCAGCCTGCAGATCCGATTCTTACAGCAATGCAACAGGAGCTGGCGCGCGAGAAATCCGACCTGGTAATTCCAGGCATGCTGCGGCCGTACTTCATCCAGTATCGGCTGGAGGACATCCACAGCTACGACGCGATTGCGAGCTACGGTGCGCTCACGCGCGAATCTGAGAGTCATCAGCGAGTGGTGCGAGTGGAGGTGCGGATTGGCAGCGAGACGTCGGACTCGAGCTCTGCGCGCGGCGACGGATCGTTGGAGCTTGCTCCCGCAGACGGCGACCCGGCCGCGCTGAAGTATGCGCTATGGTCGGCAACCGACGACGCCTACAAGAATGCGCTGCGTGCCTATGCGACCAAGCAGGCAACCCTGAAGACGTTCCAGAACGCACCTACCGCGAATGATTTTTCGCCCGCGAAGGCGGTGACGCTGGTGGAGCCTTTGGTGACACTGTCGATGGATCGCGATGACTGGAAGCATCGGTTGATTGAAGCCAGCGGCCTGTTTGCGACGTCGCCTGAAACCCGAAGCTTTGCAGAGGCGGTGCAGTTCAGCTCGGCAAGCATCAGTGCGCTGGTGGTGAATCGCTACACGGTGAATACCGATGGAACGATGTTGCGGCATGGATACTCCGGATATACGGAGGGGGTGAGCGTCGGCGGCCAGGCGGACGATGGGATGAATCTTGGGCGCAGCAACGGTTCGGTGGCAACCACGGCAGCTGGGCTCGAGAGCGACGCGGCTCTGAATAAGCGCGTGGTCGACGACCTGATCAGCTTCAACGAACTGCGTCACGCGCCGGTTGTTGATGCGGAGGATTATCACGGACCCGTGCTCTTCTCGGGCGATGCATCGGCGGAGGTTTTCAATCGCCTGTTCGTGCCGAGCGTTGAGGCCGATCGGCCTGACATGGGCACCTCCGCACGCACGCAGGGAGCGTATCAATCGAGCTATAAGACACCGATTCTGCCGGCGTTTCTTTCGGTGGTCGATGATCCGACGCTGCGCAGTTTTGAAGGCCACGCGCTGCTCGGCGCCTACAAGGTAGACGATGAAGGCGTACCGGTTGAGCCGGTGGATATCGTCGTGCATGGCAAGCTGATGAATTATCTCGTCGGCCGTCAGCCGGTGAAAGACTTCCCGGAGTCGAACGGTCACGGACGCGCGGCCCTGGGGCAGAGTGCTCATCCGCGCGCGGGTGTGGTCATCATCAAGTCGTCCGAACCTCTATCGGTCGAAGCGTTGCGTGCCAAGCTGCTGGCGCTCGCGAAAGAGCAGGGGCGTGACGTGTATTCGGTGGAGACGCTGAGCGGCGAGCTTGCGCCGCGACTGCTGTATCGCGTGTCTCCGGATGGCAAGCGGACGCTGGTACGCGGGGCTGTGTTTGACGAACTCGATCAGCGCGCGATTCGCAGCGGCATTCTCGCTGCGGGCGGCAAGCCTTACATCGCGCAGCAGGTGGGTACGGTACCGGCGACCACGATTGCTCCAGAGCTGCTGTTCACCGATATCACGGTGAAGCGCGCCAATGAAGAGCAACAGAAGGTGCCGTATTACCCCCCACCAGAGCTGCCGAAGGATTGAACGTCAGTTGACGCGCACGAGATACGGCACAACCTGGGGCATCGGTGTGCCGATCCAGTCTTTGATGGCGGCCGCCTCGGTGCGATCGTGCCGCACGGGGTCGATGCGCACCCAGTAGCCGGTGGCGCTGGCGAACTCGATGACGCGGGAGCCGACGTAGCGGCGGGCAAGGGCGCTCTTGAGATCGAGCGCGTCCTGTTCGGTTGGGAAGGCGCCGGTCTGAACGCACCACTTGGCTTCGACCGTGGGAGTGGCCTTAGCGAAGGCTTCGATGCGTACCTGCGCGACGCCCATGCGATAGAGGTCAATTTTTTTGGCCGCGCTCTCGGAGAGGTCCAGCACGCGCCCATGCGAGAAGGGTCCGCGATCGGTGATGCGCACCATTACAGATTCACCGTTCGCGAGGTTGGTGACGCGGGCAACGGTGCCGAGCGGAAGTGTCTTGTGCGCAGCGGTCATACCCGTGCCATCGTAGGAGGAACCATCGGCAGCGCGATGGCCGCTGGGTCCATACCAGCTGGCCATGCCCGTCTCGACAAACTCCGGGCGGCCTTCGGGAACGGGTTCGCGATCGCGGCGAGTCTGGTCGAGTGGGTTCGGCCGGGGTGAGGATTGCGTGCGCAATGGTGGTGGAGCCGGCGCGTAGGCCTGACGCTTTGCATGATGACAGCCTGTGGTGAGCGCCAATGCGACGAAGGGGTAGCCGGCGAGAACGGGCCAACGGCGCACGGGCGTCGAGCGTGGCTTGCTGGGGATGGCGATTGCTGGCACGCGCCGGTCTGCATCGGCGGGCAACGGATTGTCTGCGATGCTTGGCAAGTGATTCTCCGCAATGCTCGGCAACGACGGGCTCCTTTCGCTGAAGATCCAACCTTCATGATTGGGTGCTGTTGATGCTTGAGTCAACGCAGAGTGCCTAGCTGGTTACTGGTGGCGAGAAGCATTCCCGTGTAGTTCCGCGAGGCTCGCGCAGCCAGAGACGACGATAACTGACCGGACTCGTAGCTACCGCCCAAAGGATTCGGGCGGGTGAACAACCATGTGTGTCGAGTGTGCGTCCGTAAGAAAGACAGCGCTTATCGCTGGAGGCGCAGCGCGCTGGACGAACAAGAACGCGGAAACGAGCACGCTAGTGGGGACGAGAACGCTTTCGGCGAGCGGCTTGGCGCGGCCGGCATCCGCGATACCGTGCAGGGCGTGTTCACCGACTCGGTCTTTGCGCCGTTGCTGCATGAGGACCCCCGATATTACGTGGGGGTAAGCAGTACGGTGTCTTCCATCGTGCGGTGTATGCGGTTACGCGGCCGGTGATTACCCGCACCGACCGCGGACGGCAAACAATCAATGGAGCCCAGTTGCTTGGATATGCTGCTACAACAGCGCTGAATAATGCATACTATCCTTCGTCCAACCGCAATGTGCGGGACAACTTCGAGGCGTTTGGCGGTTCGATGGGCGGGTCTGCGTTGAGCTCTCTGCTGATCGAATTCACTGTTAGCATGTGGCACTATGTGCATCTTGGCCGCTAGAGGTTGGGTCCCGGGCATAGCTTTTGTTGGTTTGCTGCGCGGTCAAGAGCTGGGCGATGCATTCCATGTGAGATTCGAGAAGTTCCAAAGACGCTGGGTGAAAAGGAAGCAAGTCAATTCCATGCGAGACCTCGGACAACAGGGCGTGAAGCACGCATTGCGGCTTCCCGGCTTGCAACATGGCCCGACGGTGTTGGCGATGCTGTGGCTGTGCCTCGCAATGCCGAGCGCCCATTCGCAGACGGAACGGGTCGTGCTTCCGGATGCGCCGAGTGCACTTCTATCCGGCAGCGAAACCGCTGCGCAGGAGGTGCAGCAACCGCAGACATCGCAGACGCCTTCGCCGGGCGTTGTGCCCCCGCAAACCAACACGCCCGCTCCAACGGGCCCAGTCTCTCCCTGTCCCAAGAGCAAGGGTAAAACAGGCTCATCCATTGTCTCCGCGCCCTTCAGGCCGCCAGCCTGCGCGGACCAGTTGCAACTGATCGTCGTGACCGGGTACATCCAGCCTTTAACTTCGAAGCAGAAGGGCCTTCTGGCACTGCATTCCGTTACGGATCCGTTCAATCTGCTTACGATTGCCGCCTTCTCCGGGATCACGGTCGCAGCCGATTCGCACACGGTGTATGGTCCGGGCTTTGCTGGCTGGGGACGGTCGGCGGGGTACAGCCTGGCGGAAGATATGCAGGGCGCCTTCACGGGAATCTACGTGCTGCCCAGCCTGTTTCACGAAGACCCGCGCTACCATCGCATGCCGAAGGCGAGTGTGAAGCGACGAATCGCTCACGCGCTGATTCATACCTTCGTGTCGCAGCATGATGATGGCTCCGTGATGCCCAACTACGCCACGCTCATCAATGTCCCGCTCAGTGCGGAGATTTCGAACCTCTATGTGCCGGATATTGGAACGAACGTACCGGACACGGCCAAGCGCATTCTGGTTGGGTATGCCACGGACCCGATCGGGCCGCTGGTCGCTGAGTTCCTGCCGGACTTTGCCAGGCACGTTCATATTCGCATCCTGTTTACGCAGCAACTCATGAACCGGATTGCGGTGGGATCGGGCACGCCTTCCCCTTGAACCAGGAGGCAAAAAATATGGGTTGGCGAGGTGATCTTCGCCAACCCATATTTTCTTTCCTGCTGCCGTTCGATTGCGGAAGGGGTGATCTAGAACGAGGTGCTGACGGTCAGGCGGAACGTCTTACGCGGCTCGCGCAGGACGTAGTCCGCTCCATAGTATTGCAGCGCTTGCTGGTAGCTGTAGGCCGCAGCCGCTGGCGAAGTCGCGAAGGGGAAGAAGTCCTTGAAGCAGTTGGTCGCGGTACCGGTGCAAGCGGGTGCGCTGGGAGCAACGAGGTCCTGGGGCAGGTCCTTGTAGAGCCGCAGCGGGTTGTACGCGTAGTAGATCTGGAACGGTGCGTTGATGATCGGCATGACCACCTGCAGATACGCTCCAGTCGACATGCGCGGGACAAAGTTGGTCCCTGGGACAGTCTTCAGGTACTCCGAGAACGGCGGCAGCTGATAGCCTCCGACGCAGTTTCCGTTGATTACCTGCGGGCAACCGTAGAGCGGGCTGTTCACCGCCGAGATGCCCAGGGGGCTCTCACGCAGTTGCGATGGCTCGAGGTTCATGACCATACCGAAGTCCGTGAAGAACGCAAAGGTGACCTGGTCGACGATCGGGAAGCGGTACTCCAGGTTGCCCGTGACCGAGGTATCGCCACCGATTGGGGACAGGCGATAGATGGGCAGAGGAATCTGCACATTGCCCAGCGTTGGGTTGCTGGGATCGCGCGGGACCACGGTTCCGTCCGGATTGGTCAGGTTGAACATGATCTTGGTCGGAAGGAAGGTGTAGGGCGAAATGGAGCGGATGTCGAAGCCGCGCAGATCGTTCTCGCCGCCGCCGTAGAGACGTGCATACGGAGGTGCGACCTGGCCGCCATATCCGGCAATGTTCGCGACCTGGATGCGATAGCCGAGGACGTTGTGGCCTTCCCTGTTGACCCTCAGGCCCTTCATCGGGAAGAACTGACGCCAGGAGGCGCTGGGCGCGTAGTACTTGGTATTGCCGCCGACGCCCGCGAACTGGAAGGCGACGCTCAGGTCCTTGCCGCTATGCGGTCCGATGGAGCGATCCAGGGTTGAGAAGCTGAAGCTCGGCGTCACGATCGACGTGACGATGCCGTTCAGCGAGTTTGCGCCTGCAATGCCCGACCGGAACGCCAGGGTCTGGAAGACGCTCAGCGTGTTCTGGTTGAACGTCGTGATGCCAGAGCTGGACAACGAGTAAGCGAGGCCGATACGTGCGACACCCGAGCGACGGAACAGCTTGCGCAGCGCCTCGCTGGTCGAGACTGTCACGCCCTTCGACGACTGGTTGTAGTTATTGAGCAGCGAATTCTGCGCGTTGGTCAGGTTGGCGCTTTGGCCGCTGGTGATCGCATAGCTCTTCGCTGGATTGAAGTCCGTCTTGCGATCGAATACCTGGATACCGAGCGAGATCGGCTTGTTGCGCAGGTAAGGTTCCGTGAATCCCAGGCTGATGTTGCGCGAGAGATCGCCGATATTCGCGGCGACGCTCAGCGTCTCACCCAGGCCGAGGAAGTTGTTGGTCTGATAGTTCAAGCCAAGGAACGAACCCGAAAGACCGCTGACGCCACCGTTGATGCCGATGGAGTTCTTGCCCTTCTCGTGCAGCTTGATCAGCAGGTCGACGGTGCCGGCGTCCGCATTCTGCTGCGTCTCCACGTCCTGCTCGGCCTTCAGCGTATCGAAGTAGCTGAGCTGGTTCAGACGCAGCAGCGAGAGATCGACGAGCCGGCTGTTGTAAACCTGGCCCTCTTCGACCAGCAGCTCGCGGCGAATGACGCGGTCGCGGGTAAGCGTGTTGCCGGTGAACTCGATGCGCGAGACATAAAACTGCTTGCCCTCGTCGATATCGATGTCCAGGAAGATGATCTTCTTCGCCTCATCAAACCGTGGGACCGGGGTGGGCACCATGTTGATGTAACCACCTTCGCCATAGGCCTTGCGAAGGTTCTCAATGCCCTTGCCGAACATCCGCGCATTGAACCAGTCGCCATCCTTCACGGGAAACTGGGCGCGCAGAGCTTTTACGTTCTTGTAGGATTTGTTGCCGCTAAAGGTGATGCCGCCCAGTCGATAGCGCTCGCCTTCTTCAATCGGAATGACGATATCGACGCGCTTACCGTGCGAGGGATGCAGGGTGAGGGGGTTGATGCCGCCGGCATTGCGGACGTTGGTCTGGGGCTCACCGGTGAGAGCTTTGGAGTAGCCCTTGTCGCGGTAGGCCTCGCGCACCCGGTCCGCATCTTCGTCCAGCTTGCTGGCGTCGAAGGTACGCGGGAAGACGTTCTCGAGGATGATGGAGTGGGGAATGCCGATGGGCTTCAGGTTCTTCATCGCCGCCACCAGTTCACGGTGGGTGAGCGCATGGTTGCCGGTGAAGGCGATCTTGCCTACCTTGACGGTCGGACCTTCCTTGATGACAAACGTCAGCGCGACGCGCGCCGGCGGAATGGTCTTGACCTCGGTCCGGATCACGGCAAACTGATGGCCGTGCTCACCGAGCATCTCCTGCAATACCACTTCGGCGCGCTTCACGCGCGTCTCGTCAAACTGGCTTTCGACGTTGAGGGAGACCTTCTCCTTCTTGAAGCGCTCCATCACGTCGGAGACCGAGACTGAGTTCAGGCCCTTGTAGTTGATCTCGCTGATGGTGGGCTTTTCACGAACGTAGATCTCCAACTGGAGGCAGCCCTGGCCGGGAACCTTCTCAATGCGGACATTGACGAAGTAGCCGGTGTTCCAGAGCGAATTGTAGTCACGCTCAACGACCGCGGGGTCGTACGGGTCGCCGGCGCGGCTGAACAAGCGCGCGACGATCGACTCTTTGGGGATGCGCCGGTTGCCGATCACCTGGATGGGGCACAGGATCTGTGGTGCCGCTTCCGCCGAGAACTGCGGCGTGGCCTGGACCTGCGCACCGGCGGTCGAGATCAGCGCCGGGACGGCAGACAGCATCGCCGCAGTACCCAGGCTCAAAAGGCCCCAGCGGAGAACAGCGTTCAAGCTTGAGCGGTTCTGGCCGTAGCCAAGGATGCCCAAACGGCTCGAGCGCGTGCGCACAGGCTGGGTCGTACACTTCAGGGAGCTTGCGCTCACTCGGATTCCGGTAAAGATAACCACACCCTCACTGCTCTTTGAATCTGTCAAAGCTTGTTGGATTGCTGTTGATTCCAGCCCTGCGGTACACGAAGGGAGAGCTTTGATTATAGGCGACTCGCGGCAACCCATGCGAACCCACGGGCCGTCAAACTTGAGCTTTCGCCTTTAATCGGTGATTTGCCCGCAGAAGTTTTCGCTGCCCTAACGGCAGAAAAGCCCCTCCTGCGGCCTACCAGCATCCACTTCGCCATTACTGTTTGACGTAGGGCGCGGTAAGGGTAAGCAGGTCGGCGTTTTTTAAGAACGTGGTGAGGGTGGACGCCAGCCGCGGCTCCATCACGCTCGCGGGTGTCATCGTGTCCAGGCTCTCGACCTTCAGCATCAATGGAATCGGCCGGGTCGTATCCGATTGCAACGGAACCCCGCGATGCGGACGCGCATAGATCACGGTCAAATGCTGGCTGGTTTCGGAGTACTGTCGGCAGGCGCCGTTGTCACAGACCGTCGACGCTTCGAGTTCCTGGGTTGCGCCGTCGTTGTACGTGGCGGCGGTTAACTCAACAGGTCCCCCCGCCGTTGCAGCCACAATCTGCCCGTGCCAGGTCGGATCTTCGCCGCGCGCGAGATGGCACACCTCGGCATCATGCACGGTCTGCGGCGAGACACCCAGCATCACGTGCGCGCCCGGAACGCCGTTCACCGAGGGTTCCGCATACTCTCCCCAGCTATAGACCAAAATGCCGAACTGGGTCTCATTCCAGGTGCGCTCCAGGGTAAAGTCGCCGATGTGTTCAGGCAACGTGGCCGGCGCCAGGTTTGCCAGCCGCGCGGCGTCCACGCGATGCTCGTGCAGCACATCCACGCCGAAGATGGCGGCCATCAGCAGCACGGCTGTCACGCGCAAGAGCAGGGAGGTCGGGGCCTGGCGTCCGTACGATGGGGTGACGGAGGCGCGAGGCTCGGCTGGTGGTGGTTGGGTCGTGTTGTCCACATCGTTGCGCAATTTATTAGCGACGGCGAAGAAGATCGCCAGGGCACACACGAAGAGGCATCCGCCGATGATGTAGTCGGCGATCAATCCATGGTTCTGCAGCCAGGGGTGGGGCACCGCAATGGTGTAATAGATAACCAGCAGGCACAGCCGCAGGAAGTTGAACAGGTAACCCAGCAGCACGGCGCCCACAACGACCGGCGCGTAGACATACCAGCGGAAGCGGTAGATGTAGCCGACCACGATGGCGGCCAGACCGAGCGTAATCGCGCCGCGAATGCCGTTGCAGCCAGGCGCGATGAACATGCCGAACTCGGGCGTAAACATCAGCCGGAGTTTGTCCTGGGTGAGCGGCTGTCCAAGCGCATGTGCCCAGGCGCGGGCCACGGTGGCCGACGCGTGCTGCAAGGGCAGGTCGACCAGCCGGCTGAACGTCTGCGGCACCGGAATGACCGCCCACATGAAGAGGACCGGGAACCAGGCTGCCTTGAGCAGGCGTGTGCCTCCAAACAGGAGCACCATCCCGGCCGCATAGATAACGGCAACCAATGGCAGCGGCGGGAGCTGGAGCAGCCAGTTTTTATTGATGGTGACGATCAGCAGCATTTGATCGCGCAGAAACATGAGCGCCGCCGAGCCGGCCAGGACCGCGAACCCCCACCAGGAGCCGTTCGTCTCCCACTCCAGGGTCTGCCAGGCGCGGAGAATCAACAGATAGCAGACCAGGGGAACGACCATTCCCATGGATTTGAGGTCATCGGTGGTCCAAATGCTGTAGAGGGACTGGACGGAGGGCCAGATGGTGAGCAGTCCGGCAGCGGCGCACACGGAGGCCACCACCGCGACAGTTCGAGGCTGGAAGGTGCGGGACTGCTGTTGGGATGAGAGGGTAGTGGGCACAAACCTCAGCGCCCCTTATGGGGGCAGGTCGCAACACAAAAATCGAATACCGGACTACAGGTTACTGCTTGCCAGAAATCCTAACGGGTCTTCGCCGCTCGGCGTGCGCGAATCTTCATGCGCACGTTCGAAATGGCGTAGGCGCCACCAGCCAATCCCGCCAAGATCAGAGTGGGATTCTCCGGCGAGTCTGAACATCCACCCTGGGCGCGGGCAGGAATCGCCGCGATCATTGCGAATGCGAGAGCAGTGAGGAGAAAGGTCTTCTTCATTGGGAGATCCTATTTCCGCCGCGACCCGGGGGCCCTTGGCTGTAAACGATGAATTGAGTCCGCCACACCGACTCTCCAGCTTTGAGATGCATGTGTGAGGGGTACAGGTATATATCTTCCCCGAGGATATAGGGGACGCGGGGGTGAAGTCAACGATTCTGTGCGTCGGACTACACCTTTAGGAATCCCCAATCGTCTACAACCTAACCCCTTTCGGCTGCATCGACGGGGGCAGCGAATCCGGCTGTAAAATCAACGGTTGTACCGGAGCGCATCCGGCAGTTTTCAGGAGGTTGCAAACACCATGGCATCGGCAATGGCAGGGATGGAGGGCCTTTCGGGCGTATATGACGGACTTAAGGCGCGCATGAACAGCTCGGTGGACGACTTTCGAGCGAACCTCGTAAGCGTCCGGACGGGTCGCGCATCGGTCCACATGCTGGACGGTATTCGTGTTGACTACTATGGTACCGAGACTCCAATTTCACAGGTTGCGCAGATCACGACCCCCGAAGCGAACCTGATTCTGGTTCAGCCTTGGGAGCAGAGCCTGGTCACGGCCATCGAAAAGGCCATCCGGACCAGCCAGCACGGCTTCAACCCGATGCACGACGGCAAGATCATTCGCGTACCCGTTCCGCCTATGACCGAAGAGCGGCGCAAGGACACAGTCAAGCTGCTGGCGGGCACGGTCGAAGATCACAAAACGTCGATCCGCAACATCCGCCGCGAAGGCAACGAGGCAGTGAAGAAGGCCGCCAAGGACAAGCTGATCTCCGCCGACGACGAAAAGCGCGCCAACGCCGAGATACAGGAGCTCACCGACTCCGAGATCAAGCGCCTCGAGGACCTTTTCCGCGCCAAGGAAAAAGAGATCCTTACGATCTGAGCAACGAGCACCCAGGTGCATGCGGAGGATCGTACGCAAATAGTCGGCATGTTTTTGATCTTCGTGGTGCTGATGACAGGCCTGCTTAATGGCCTGTACATGCTTACTTCGCCAAAACGGTGGTATAGCCTCCCGAGGTGGTTGCGGTTTGAAGGCTACTACACCCGTGAGCGTGTTGACGGAAATGATTGGCGCTTCCTGCAGGTTCGCATCGCAGGCGCAGGTCTTTCCGCGATTTGCGGCTACATGTTGTTCGCGCTCGTACGAGACATGCTTCTTAAGAATTGAATGTTTGGGTTTCTGCCAACACAGCATCGGCGATGACGGCGGCTTCCTGTGCGACCTGCAGATCGTGCACACGCAGGACGTGGGCTCCAGCCAGGATCGCCGTGACGTTCGCGGCCGCGGTGGCGATGCGCCGGGCCTCGGCGGGATTTACCTCCTTGCGACGCTGCAAAGGTTTGACCGCATCGCCTAGAAATCCTTTGCGCGAGAGCCCGACGAGCAGCGGCCTGCCGAGTTCGCGCAACCGCCCAAGTCGCGCCAGCAAAGCGAAGTTCTCCGCGCCGCGCTTGCCGAAGCCGAAGCCGGGGTCGGTGACGATTCGCTCGGTGCGAATCCCCGCAGCCTCGGCCTGCGCCAACTGCTCGCACAGCCCGGCGAAGACCACCGGCATCACAGCGTCGCCATCCAGTCCAGGCTGAGTCTGCCACTCCCCGGAGCGGCCGCGCGCATGCATCAGCACCAGGCCGCATCCGCTCTGCGCGACGGCTTTCGCCATTGACGGATCCCAGGTCAGGCCCGAGACGTCGTTGATAATCTCCGCACCGGCCCGCGCCGCAGCCCGCGCCGTGTCTGCGTGATAGGTATCGACCGACACCACGGCGTGGGGCCGCTCGCGCAGCAGTTGTTCCAGTACGGGCAACAGGCGCCCCTGCTCCTGTTCGGTCGTAATCGGCGTCGCATTCGGTCGCGTCGACTCTGCACCGAGATCCACAATATCTGCGCCTGCATCGACGGCCTCAATCGCCATCGCGACTGCCAGCTTGATGACCGCTGCCCTAGGTTGCAGGCCCACCGAACCGCCGGCGCTCAGCAACCCATCGCCCGAAAAGCTGTCGGGCGTGAGATTCACGATGGCCATCAGGAGCGTACGTTGCCC
>JBEKFF010000079.1:0-14087 GCA_050013455.1 Acidobacteriaceae bacterium
GGGCCGGTGGACACGCTGGAGTTCCAGAAGAAGCTGATACGGACGCTGGCGGCTTACAAGATTAATGTGTACTCACCATACTTTGAGAATACGCAGCAGTATGCGTCGAACCCGCTGGCGGCGCCGCCGGACGGAAGCATCTCGGCGGCCGACGCGCGCGAGCTGGTTGCGTATGCGACGCAGTATCACATCATCGTCATTCCCGAGCAGGAGGCGATTGGGCACCTGCGCAAGATGCTGCAATGGGAGACGTATGCGGATGTGGTGGAGACGCCGCACGGGGCAGTGCTGTCGCCGGGACAGGCGGGATCGATACCGCTGATTGACCAGATGTTCAAGGAGCTGGCCGCGATTTATCCGGGACCGTTTTTGCATATCGGCGGTGACGAAACGATTGATCTGGGGATTGGCCGGACACGCGCGGACGTGGACGCGCGGGGCTTGCCGACGGTGTACATCGATTACCTGCAAAAAATTGTGACGAGCCTGGAGCCGCTGCATAAAAAGATTCTTTTCTGGGGCGATGTTGCACAGAGTGATCCTGAGTTGCTGAAGGAACTGCCGCCGGAGATCAAGCATCAGCTGATTGCGGTGGCGTGGGGATACACGCCGAAGCCAAAGGGATTTCTGCCGGAGTTGAAACCATTTACAGGGGCGGGTATCCAGGTGTGGGTGGCGCCGGCGATTAACAACTATCGCCAGGTGTGGCCGAACCAGCAGTTGGCGTTGGATGACATCCAGGAATTTACGCGCGACGGGCAGAAGTATGGTGCGAGCGGCCAGCTGAACACGCTGTGGAATGATGATGGCGAGTCGCTCGCGAACATGAACTGGTATGGGATTTTGTTTGGCGCGGCAGCGGCGTGGCAGCATGGCGAGTCGTCGATCCCGGCGTTCCAGCAGAGCTATGCTCAGGTGTTTCATGGCGACTCGCTGGGGTTGTTGAACCAGGCGCAGGGTGAACTGACGGGGGCGATGACGCTGCTGCACGACAGCAAGGTGATTGGAAATACGGAGGGTACGGACGGATTGTTTTGGGTGGATCCGTGGTCGAAGGACGGGCGGGTGATGGCGGAGAAGATGCGGCCGATCAACGCCGAAGTCCGGTTGTATGCGGAGCGCGCGCTGACGTACATTGCGCAGGCGAAGGCGCAGGAGCCGAATCTGCGCGAGCCGGATGCGATTTCGGCGATGGAGTTTGGAGCGCGGCGGATTGATTTTCTGGGGCTGAAGTTTCAGCTGGCGGATGAGATGGTCGATGGCTATGCGCAGGCGCAGGCTACGGCGTTCGGAACGGTGAGCGTTCACCCGGTGGGGCCGCGGCCTTCGGTGTCGGCGATGTTGTCGGACATCAATGGCGTGAATGGGCGGTTGCAGGACATCATCGATGGCTACTCGCAGCTGCGCGAAATGTTTGAGCAGCAGTGGGACAAGACGTATCGGCCGTCGGGTTTGCGGCCGGTGCTGGAACATTATGACTACACGATTGCGCAGTGGTATGCGCGGGTGGATCAGGTGCGCAGTGCGCAGCGGCAGTGGAGTGAGTTGAGGACGCTGCCGCCGGCTGGTGATCTGGGGATTCCGTCGGTGGCGGCGCAGGCCGTTCCGGGGGAGATGCCGGCAGCGCCCGCGACAGCCGCACCTGCGACGACGCCGGATACGACAACGGTACCGGCCCCGGTCACGCCGCACAACCCTTAGCAGGAGATCGAATTGGTTAGTCATCCGTTGGCGCTTCGGGCTTTGGCGGTTCTGCAATTGGCGGGGACACATCATCTTCGTGCGTTTGATCTCGCACTGGTTGCGGTGTACCTGGTGGGGATTACTTTGTTTGGATTGCGGTTCCGGAAGCGGTCCGGCGCGGGAGGGGCCGACCGATCGTTACGCAGCTATTTTTTGGCGAACAACACGATTCCGTGGTGGGCGATCTCGCTATCGATTGTGTCGGCTGAGACTTCGACGCTCACGATTATTTCGATTCCCGGCGTGGCGTTTGCTGGGGACTTTGGATTTCTGCAGGTCGTGATCGGGTACATGATTGGACGCATCGTGGTGGCGGGGTTATTTCTGCCGCGTTATTTTGCGGGCGAGATGCTGACCGCGTACCAATTGATTGATCGGCGCTTTGGGTCGTCGCTACACAAGGTGACGGCGGGATTATTTTTGTTGACGCGCGCGGCCGCGGAAGGTGTGCGCGTGTTCGCGGTGTCGATCGTGGTGGGGATTGCGATTGGGACGCGGGATGTGCTGTCGATTGGGATCATCTCCGCGCTCACACTGCTGTACACATTTGAAGGCGGGATGGCGGCGGTGATCTGGACCGATGTGGTGCAGATGGCGATTTATATCGGCGGGACGGTGGTCGCGATTGCTACGCTGGGCACGCATGTTACGGGGGGATGGAGCACGATCCATGCGGTGGCGGCGGGTGCGGGCAAGTTTCATATGCTGAACTTCGCGCTGAATTTGACGACGACGTATACGTTCTGGGCGGGGGTGCTGGGCGGAACGTTCTTGACGATGGCGTCGCATGGGACGGACCAATTGATGGTGCAGCGGATGCTGGCGGCGAAGAATTTGCGCGAGTCGCAACTGGCGCTGCTGAGCTCGGGCGTGGTGATCTTCGTCCAGTTTGCATTGTTCCTGCTGATTGGCGTGGGGCTGTATGTGTTTTATGGACAGCACCCGGCTGTGTTCACGAGCGCGGACCGGATCTTTCCTGCGTTCATTGTTCGGGAGATGCCGGTGGGGGTTGCGGGGCTGTTAGTGGCGGCGATTCTTGCGGCGGCGATGTCGAATTTGTCGGCGGCGTTGAATAGTTTGTCGTCGACGACGGTGGTGGATTTTTATATGCGCGTGCGGCCGGGGGCGGATGATCGGGAGCGCGCGATTGTGAGCAAGTCGTCGACGGTGATGTGGGCGCTGGTGCTGTTTGCGATTGCGGTGTACGCGGTGTTTGTGGGTGGAAAGGGACATGTGGTGGAGGTTGGGTTGTCCATTGCTTCGGTGGCGTATGGATGTTTGCTGGGCGTGTTTTTGTTGGGGACGTTGACGAAGTTTGCTACGCAGACGGGTGCGACGATTGGGATGGTGTTTGGATTCGTGCTGAACGTTTGGCTATGGCAAGGAGTGTTTCCGGTGCATGTTGGAGGGATTACGATTCCGCATATTGCTTGGACCTGGTATGTGCTGATTGGCGCTGCGGCAACGTTTGGCGTTGGGTCGCTGGCGAGTCTGGTGTTTGGAAAGCAGTCGGCGCGGCGTGGTGTGGTGGCGGTGATTGCGCTGCTGTGCGTGACGCGGGTCGGCGTGTCGCAAAGTGCACAGGGGAAGGCGCCGGATTTTCGTGGGGTGTCGACGCAGCTGAGCGATGCGGTGGCGGCGCATCGTCCGCCGGGGGCCGTGGTGTTGATTGGACATGGCGGGCGGGTGGTGTTTGAGCAGGCGTATGGGGATCGTAAGCTGGCGGGGGAGCCGGGATTGGATGGACAGCCGAGTGCAGCGGAGCCAATGACGGAGGACACGATCTTCGATATGGCGTCGCTGAGCAAATGTTTGAGTACGGCGATCGCGGTGATGCAGTTGTATGAGCAGGGTAAGGTGCAGTTTGATGATCCGGTGGAGAAGTATCTGCCGGGGTTTAATGCGGGACACGATCCGGAGCGCGCGAAGGTGACGGTGCGGATGCTGCTGACGCATACGTCGGGCGAGGCGCCTGATGTGGATCTGAAGGACGCTTGGGGGCTGGCTGCTCCGGACTTCATGCAGGGGGTGCATCGCGCGCTGACTACGCCGCTGATGTCGGCTCCGGGTGAGGTGTTTCGCTACTCGGATATCAATTTTGTTTTGCTGGGGTACATGGTGCAGGTGCTGAGCGGCGAGCCGCTGGATGTGTATGCGCAGGAGCATATTTTCAAGCCGCTGGGGATGACGGAGACGCGGTATCTGCCGGTGGCGAAGGCTTGCGGGCCGCATCGCGTGGTGGGCGCGGCGATTGCATGGGCACCGGCGCCGAAGGGGCGCGAGTCGTTTGCTTGCCCTAAAGGCGACTGGAGTACTTCCCTGCTGGCTCGGATTGCACCGGAGGCGCATGACGATGAGGCGAAGGCTGATCCGGCGACGAATCCCGATTACGATCGGCTGCTGCGCGGGACGGTGCATGATCCGACGACGCGGCGGATGGGCGGCGTGGCGGGACATGCGGGCGTGTTTTCGACGGCGCATGATATGTCGCTGTTTGCGCAGGCGCTGCTGGATCGGCTGGCGGGGCGGCCGAGTAATTTTCCGCTGAAGCAATCGACGCTGGAGCTGATGGTTGCGCCGCAGCAACCGGGGCATGCGGCGGGGCAGGTGGCCGCGGCGAATGCTGCGGAGAGAGCGGCGATTGCAGCGGGGACTAAGCCGGCTGCGGCGGGATTGGCCCCGCACTATCCGGCGGTGCAGGGGCAGGATCTGCGCGGGTTTGGATGGGATATTGACACGGCGTTTTCGAAGCCGCGCGGCGTGGTGTTTCCGATTGGGAGCTTTGGGCATACCGGGTTTACGGGGACGTCGTTGTGGATGGATCCGGGATCGGACACGTATGTGATTTTGCTGGCGAATGCGATTCATCCGCGGGGGAATCCACCGATTTCGAATTTGCGCGGAGAGGTGGCGACGGCTGCGGCTCAAGCACTGGGGCTTTACGGATCGGCGAGTGCGTCCGGTGAGACGTTTAGGCCGTCAGCAACGTTGACTGGGATCGACGTGCTTGAAGCAGAACACTTCTCGCCGCTGGTGGGCGGTTCGGGGCATGCCAATCACCCGCTTGCACTGGGAGTGTTGACGAATCAGACCGGGATGGATCGTACGGGGCGGCGGACGGTGGATATTCTTGCGACGGATCTGCCGAAGGTGGTGCCGGGGGCGAAGCTTGCGACGATCTTTTCGCCGGAGCATGGGGTCTTTGGGAAGCAGGATTCTATGCACGTGGAGGCTGAAGTTGATGCTACCGGGTTGCGAGTGACTAGTCTTTATGGGCCGACGGAGGTGGACAAGCGGCCTTCGCATGAGGAGTTGAAGGATTTGGATGCGGTGGTGATCGATCTGCAGGATGCAGGGGTTCGGTTTTTTACGTACGACACGGTGACGGGATATTTTCTGGAGGCTGCGGCGAAGGAGAAGACGGAGTTTCATCATGATCTGAAGATCGTGGTGCTGGATCGGCCGGATATTTTTGGGGGCGAGCAGGTACAGGGGCCGGTATCGGATAACGATTTGACGACGGGAGTGGCGGCATACATCGATTACATGCCGCTGCCGGTGCGGACGGGGATGACGATTGGAGAGCTCGCGAAGTATATCGCTGGAGTGAAACACCTCGATGTTGATCTGACGGTGGTACCGATGAAGAGCTGGTCGCGCCGTCAGTACTTCGATGAGACGGGATTGCCTTGGACCAATCCGAGTCCGAATCTGCGCACGTTGGCGGTGGCGTATCCGGGGCTGGGGTTCCTGGACTACAGTCCGGTGTCGGTGGGACGTGGGACGGATACGCCGTTTGAGCTGTTTGGGGCGGCGTGGATGCGTGCGGCGGAAGTGGCTGCGGCGTTGAACGCGCGGCATATCCCGGGCGTGAATTTTGCGGGGACGACTACGAGCGTGGCGGAGAATGCAAATCATTATCCGTTCCATGGGAAGACGATCGACGCGGTGCGGATTGAGGTGACGGATCGGCGCGTGCTGGATTCTCCGGAGATGGGCGTGGAGATTGTGAGTCTGCTGCATCGGATGTATCCGGCGCAGTTTGATGTGGAGAAGACGCTGCGATTGATTGGCAGCCGGAGTACGGTGGAGGCGATTGAGCGCGGCGATGATCCGCGCAGCATTGCTGAGGGGTGGGCTGCGAAGCTTGCTGCGTACGTAGAGGCGCGACAGCCGTTCCTTCTGTATCAATGAGGGCTGGCGGCTATTGTTGCGGTCGAGTAGTCTGGTTGGTCAGTGAGGCAGTTTGCTGGGAACGGACATCTAACTCGCCATGAAAACTTTTGACGCGATCATACTTGGGGCTGGGCAGGCCGGGCCTTCTCTTGCAGCGCGGCTGACGAAGGCTGGGCAGACGGTTGCGTATGTGGAGCGCAAGTTGTTTGGCGGAACGTGCGTGAATGTGGGGTGCACGCCGACGAAGGCGATGGTTGCGAGCGCGTATGCGGCGCATGTGGCGCGGCGGTCGGGGGACTATGGCGTGTCGATTGATACGTCGATCGAAGTGGATATGAGGGCGGTGAATGCGCGGCGTGAGGGCATCGTTGCGAAGGGGCGCAATGGGGTTGAGAAGTCGCTGCGCGATAACGAGAAGGTGACCGTGTTCAAGGGGACGGCGCGATTCGAGTCGCCGACGACGGTTCGGGTTGGGGATGAGGTGCTGGAGGCGAAGCAGATCTTCGTCAATGTTGGTGGAAGGGCGGCGGTACCGAATCTGCCGGGCATCCACAGTGTTCCGTTTCTTACCAACAGCAGTCTGCTGGCGGTGGATGTGCTGCCGAAACACCTGGTGATCATCGGGGGCAGCTATATCGGGATTGAGTTTGGGCAGATGTATCGGCGGTTTGGCAGCGAGGTGACGATTATTGAGAAGGGGCCGCGACTGGTGGGGCATGAGGACGAGGATGTGTCGGCTTGCGTGCAAAGTATTTTGGAGGCCGAGGGAATCACGATTCGGACGAGTGCAGAGTGTATTGAGCTGAAGCCTCGTGGAAGTGACGTGGTCGTGGGGACCAATTGCACGGAGGGCGAGCCGGATGTCGTGGGATCGCATGTACTGCTGGCGGTGGGACGCGTGCCGAATACAGATGACCTGGGACTGGAACATGCGGGCGTCGCTACGGATGAGCGGGGGTACATTGTGGTGGACGATCAGCTGCGGACGAATGTGCCGGGGATCTATGCGCTGGGTGACTGCAACGGGCGCGGGGCGTTTACGCATACGGCTTACAACGACTATGAGATTGTTGCGGCGAATCTGTTGGACGATGATCCACGGCGGGTGTCGGACCGGATTCTTTGTTATGCGATGTATCTCGATCCGCCGCTGGCGCGGATTGGGATGACGGAGGCGGCAGTGCGCGCGACGGGTAAGCCGGCGCTGATGGCGACTCGACCCATGACGCGTGTCAATCGCGCGGTGGAGAAGGGCGAGAGTTTGGGATTTATGAAGGTGCTGGTGGATGCAGAGAGCAAGATGATTCTGGGGGCGTCGTTGCTGGGTGTGGGGTGCGATGAGGCGATCCATTGCCTGCTGGATGTGATGTATGCGAAGGCGCCGTACACGACGATCTCGCGCGCGGTGCACATTCATCCGACGGTGTCGGAGCTGATTCCTACGCTGCTGCAATCGCTGCAGCCGCTGGAGTAACGTCGCGCGGGAGGACGATGTATGGTGGATGCGTGGAGTTGCTTCGAGGAGATTAACATTGAGTTCACCTACTGCTGCCGTGCTTGGCGAAATTGGCCTTCCTGCTACGATCCGTGAACTTGGGGCGCGGCGTTGGGACGTGATCGTGATCGGCGCTGGGCACAATGGGTTGGCGTGCGCCGCTTATTTGGCGCGTGCGGGCAAGCAGGTGCTGGTACTCGAGGCGCGGGAGAGGGTGGGCGGGGCTTGCACGATTGAAGAGCCATTTCCGGGTGTGTACATGTCGCCATGCGCTTATCTTGCGGGGTTGTTGCATCCGCGGGTCGTGGCCGAGCTGAATTTGGTGGAGCGCGGATTCCAATGGACGCCGGCGGTGAATGGGTTGTTCGTGCCATTCCTGGATGGCTCGAGTATTCAGCTTTGGGATGAGGATGAGGCGTGCGAGCGGGAGGTGCGGCGGTTTGCGCCTGCGGATGTGGAAGGCTGGCGCGCGATGAATGACGTGATCCGGCGGCTGCGGGATGCGCTGCGGCCGGAGGGTGACGCGGATGCATGGATTGGCGATGCGCCGACGGTGGAGGAGATCGATCGGCGGCTGGGAAATGATGCCGAGGCGAAACACATGCTGTACGACTGGTCGATGGCGGAGTTCGTGGAGCGCTACCTGCGGGATGAACGGCTGCAGTCGGCGTATTTGGGGCAAGGGGTGATTGGGACGAATGCGAGTCCGTTTGATGCGGGCACGGCGTCGATTCGGTTCCATCATGCGTCGGGAAGGCTGGGCGGGATGCCGGGGATGTGGGGGTATGTGCGCGGCGGGATGGGGATGGTGTCGTTCTACTTCTGCGACGCGGCACGCGAGGCGGGAGCGGTGGTGGCTAGCGGCGTGCCGGTGGCGCAGATTGTGCCGGGCGAGGGCGTTTTGTTGGAGGGTGGAGAGAGGATTCGGGCAGCGGTGGTGGTGTCCAATGCAGATCCGCGACGGACGCTGAAGATGCTGGGGCAGGATGCCGATGGCGGGTGGAAAGCGGCCATCGAGCGGGTGCCGATTGAAGGCTGCACGGTGAAGCTGAATGTGCTGTTGCGCGAGTTGCCGAACTTTGTCGCTCGGCCGGGAGTGGACGCGCCGCATCACTATGGGCAGATCAATGCGCCGCTCACGCACTCGGAGTGGAAGGCTGGCTATGCGGCGGCGCGACGTGGCGAGCTGCCGGAGCATCTATGGTGCGAGCTCTATTTTCAGAGCGTGCACGATGCGACGGTGGCGCCCGAGAGGCAACATACGATGTCGGTGTTCGCGCAGTATGTTCCGTATCGGTTTGCACAGGGGACGTGGGAGGAGCGGCGCGAGGAGGTGAAGCGGCTGGCGATGAAGTCGCTGGCGAGATTCTGCTCAAACATTGACACGGCGGTGATCGATGCGCAGGTGCTGGGGCCGCCGGACATCGAAGAGAGAGTGGGGCTAACGGGGGGGCACATCTTTCAGGGGGAGTGCCTGCCGCCCTACATGTGGTCGAAGCGGCTTACGGCGCGCACGCCGATGCAGGGAGTGTATCTGTGCGGGGCGTGCACGCATCCGGGGGGCAGCGTGATCGGAATCAATGGACGGAACGCGGCGATGGCGGTGCTGCAGGATCTACGGAATCGCTAGGAGTGTTAGCGTGCAAGCCAGCCGCCGTCGACGTTGAGGATGGCGCCGGTGATGTAGTCGGCTGCTGGAGACGAAAGGAAGACGGCGGTGGCGGCGATGTCGCTGGGTTGCCCCCAGCGACCGGCGGGAATACGCTCGAGGATCTGGCGATTGCGTGTCTCGTCGTGGCGAAGAGCCGTTGTGTTGTCGGTGGCGATGTAACCGGGCGCGATGGCATTCACCTGGATGGCGCTGCTGGCCCACTCGTTTGCGAGCGCCTTGGTGAGTTGGGCGACTCCTCCCTTGGAGGCTGCGTACGCGGGTACTCGAATGCCGCCCTGGAAGGACAACAGCGAAGCGATGTTGACGATCTTGCCTGGAGAACTGCGCGCGATGAGGGCACGGCCGACGAGCTGCGAGAGTTGGAAGACCGCGTTGAGATTGACTTGCATCACCTTCTGCCAATCTTCGAAGGGATAGTCGACGGCATCGTGGCGGAGGATGATGCCGGCGTTGTTGATGAGGATGTCGACGTGCCCGTACGCTGCGATGACGGCATCGAAGAGCTTGCTTGCGCCGGAGGGGTGGGAGAGATCGGCGGAGAAGGCTGAGGCGGATCCGCCGGCGTCCTGAATGCTGCGGGCGGTGGCTTCTGCGGGATGAGAGTTACCGTGGCAGGCTACGGTCGCCCCTGCCTGGGCGAGCGCGATGGCGACGGAGAGGCCAATCCCCGAAGAGGCTCCCGTTACGAGAGCGATTTTCTGGTCGAGGCGAAACGAATCAAGGATCGAGGGGGCGTTGGTCATCGCCTCCCACGATAGCGCCTGGAGACGTTGCAGGCAATGGGCGAACGAAGATGGGGCGCCGATGGTCCCGCTGCCGGGTGACGCGCAATTACGCTCGCTTTGCTTCAGCCAGAAATCTTAGCCATCCTGGAGAGAAGCTTGGGACGAGCTTCTGGATTCGTCCACGGGCAGGTCGCGATACAAATTCCGCACGATGCGGCCTCGGCGAAGTATGGGATGCATTTGTCGAAGTCGACGTACCAGCGCTCCACACCGCGGACTGTCTGTTTCTGCGCCTGGATAGCAGACGGCGGACAGGCCCGGGTGCATGCCTGGCAGCTCTTACAGAAGTCGTCAGCGCCGAAGCGGATGGGGGACGATTTAACCAGCGGCATGTCGGTGGTGACGCCGGCGAGACGCACGCCTGCACCGAACAGCGGACTGATCAGAGAGCCGTGCTTGCCGAGCTCGCCTAAGCCGGATGCGATCGCAGGCGGGATGAGGAGCAGCGCATCCGCCATCGGGCCCGGAAATGCGCGGGCGTTGTATCCCTGTGAGCGTATCCAGTTCGCGAGCGCGTGCGAGGAGCGCGTGCCGCGGGCGTACTGATCGCCGATGTCGCAGACTCCGACGCCGTTTGTTTCATCGGAAGGAACCTGACGAAGGCGTTCGTAGTTGTGCGCGAGCGCCAGCACGATCACCCACGGCTCTTCAATGGTGTAACCCTCGAAGACATACAGCGGGTCCATCGCTGCGATACCAACCGCGTCGGCTTCGTGGGAAAGCGCAAACGCTTTCAGCTCTGCGGCAAGCTGTTCGGCGGGTGCATCGCTGCGATCTTCGGCGACGGGACAAAGCTCAGGGTGGTTGTACGCGGCGGCAAACGCCTCCGTCGATCCCGGACACTTGCGCGAGTTCTGCCGTGCCACAATCTGCAAATCGCCGTACGGATGCTGGTCAGGCGGATGCCAGAAGAACGGCGAAGCCTGGCGAACCTTCGTCTCTCCAAGCCCATTGATCGGATTGCCGGAAACGCGCAGCAGCGAGAGTGTCGTTGGGTCAGGAGTGTAGGCTTTGCGTTTCGTACTGTTCAGGTTCGCTTCTTCCGGCATTGTTCACCCCGCTGTTTGGCTGCTGTCTCAGCCCTTGGCGTGCTCTGCCTGTCCCGGAAGATATTCGCGGCTCATCGACACATAGCCCTCTCGCGCTGTCTTCTTTCCTCGTTCCCGGTATAGCTCTTCATTGCGCGGCTGCCACGTATCGAGGCCATCGACATAGCGGTTGTACATGCAGAAGGCTGCGGCGATCAGCACTGTATCGTGGATCTCCACATCCGTTGCACCCTGGGCGCGAGCAGCTTCGATGTCGGACGTTGTTACCAGCTTGCCACCCTTCTGCACTTTGGCTGCGATCACCAGCAGGGCCTTCAGCTTCTCCGAAATGTCCGCAGCATGAAAGTCAGCCTTCACGCGCTTCACGAGTTCATAATCATCGTTCAGGCATGCTGCCGCGATGGAACCGTGAACGGTCTGGCAGAAGTAGCAGTCATTTAGGTGAGACACGTACGTCGCAATCAGTTCGCGGTCGCCCTGCGGAAGCGAGTTGGGCGCATGCAGCAACGCCTCGGCAAGTTCGTTGAGGGGTTTGGCGGTCTCCGGGCGGAAAGCCATGGCGCTGCGTATCCCTTGCAAATTTTCAGGCAATTTTATGTGTGGCATCGACGCTCCTCATCGTTCTTGTCCGAGAAGCTTACGCGATCGGGAACACGAAGGAATAGATGGAAGTTTTTCTCCACCTAAAGGTGGAGGCCCGAGCGCCATCCCGTTCGTAAGAATCGATCGCACTCCTCTGCCCCTCGCCTGCCACTTGGATCTCGCCCCCGCGGTTCACGTTGGTTTCATTTTGTTATACGATCGGATATCTAACCGTGCCTCTCCTAGAATCCAAAAACCTGCCTGTGGTCGACGAAGCAAATGCGCCAGACGAGGTGGCGCAACTGTACGCGAAATTTCGTAGCACGTTTGGGCGACCGAACGTCCCCGGAATCCTGCAGTGTTTTGCGACGCACCCGCCACTGCTCGAACACATGATGGGGCTTGCGGAGAGCATGCTATTTTCCGATGGGGCTCTGGGCCGCGCGAACAAGGAACTGATCGCGACCTTCGTCTCCTCGCAAAACCGCTGCGACTACTGTGCAGACAGCCATGGATCGTTTCTGCGCAGCAACGGCGGCACCGCGGAGCAGCTCGCGGCAGCGATGACCTGCGATCTTCAATCCGCATCGCTGACGGATGCGCAGCGTGCCCTGCTGTTGTTTGCACAAAAGATCACGCAGGAGTCGAACGCCGTCTCGCCTCAGGACGTGGAAAGCCTGCGTGGCTCCGGCTGGTCCGATCTACAGATCGCCGAGGCAATCCACCTTACCGCTTTATTTGCGTGCTTCAATCGAGTGGTAAACGCCTTCGGAGTGCCATCTCAGGGGCTGCTCGGGGGCGCCCTAACGCTCAATGACGAGGGTCGTCGATGAGCAGCCATGCGACCCCCTCTCCCGGAGATGAAGAATCCTCCATCCGGTACACGGGGTGGCACGTAGCCGCGGCTGCATTCATGGGGGTCATGGTGAGCTTCGCTCCCATCGTGCCCTACACGTTCAGCCTCTTTTTGAATCCGCTGCATACGGCTTTCGGCTGGCACCGCGAGGCTATCGCCGGCACCTTTGCGCTGGCCGCGATTACCGTTGCGGTCGTCTCTCCAGGGATCGGCGTGCTGCTCGACCGCTTCCCGCCGCGGCGAATCATTCTTCCGTCGATCGTGATCTTCGCGCTCGCGCTGGCGTCGCTGAGCCGGCTTGGTCCGAGCATCCAACGGTTTTATCTCACCTACTTCATCCTTGGACTCGTTGCGAACGGTACGGCCCAGTTTGCTTACACGCGCACCATCCTCACCTGGTTCAACCGGCGGCGCGGCCTTGCGGTCGCGCTCATCCTTACCGGCAGTGGCGTGGGGTCGATTTTGATCCCTCCATTGACGCAGTGTGTGATCGATCATCACGGCTGGCGCGACGCGTACCTGATGCTCGGCGGCGTCGCACTGCTTGGTCTGCCGCTCACCGCTCTTCTCGTGCGCAACCGGCCGATGCCACCGCAAGAGGACGAGAGCCTGATGTCCGGCGTGACGGTAGCGGCCGCACTCCGCACGGCACCCTTCTGGATCCTCGCGACCATCATCATGCTTTCGGCCTTTGGTGAAAATGGGCTGGTCACCAATCTCGCCGCCATGCTTACGGAGCACGGGGTAACCGTGACCGCCGCAGCCCTGGCGCTGTCCGTACGAGGTGGCGCTGGCATCCTCGGGCGCCTGTGTACCGGTTTCCTCATCGACCGATTCCCCGCGCAAAGGATCCAGACCGCGATACTTTTGATCTCTGCCGCCGGCACGTTCATCCTCGCCTTCTCAGGAACCTCGGCGATGGCCCTGGTTGGCGCAGCTCTACTGGGCATTGGACTTGGAAGCGAAGCTGACGTGGCACCGTATCTGTTGGCGCGCTACTTTGGGCGGAAACATTTCTCGGTGCTCTACGGTCTTACCTGGACCGCCTATGCCATAGGGGGCGCGACGGGTCCCATGGTGATTGGACATTTCTATGACCGCGCAGGCTCGTATCAACCACGCTGCATCGTAGGTCTTGGCTTTACTACGCTGCTCGCTGCAGCGATCAGTCTCTTTCTGCGGCGCGATCGCACTCCCTATCAGGCAAGTCATGACACGCTGGCCTTGGCCAGCATCTCGTTGGAGGAATAACCATGCCACACATTGCCCTGCCCGAAGATATGCCGGGAATTACTGCCGGCTTCGCCTTTCGTCCCGACACTGCAAAGCCGATGCGGGAGTTGGCGCACATCCTTCTGCACACTTCCGGTAACGACGGCTTCAGCTCGCGAGATCGCGAGTTAGTCGCGGCGTTCGTGTCTTCGAGAAACACCTGCTACTTCTGCCAGACCAGCCACGGTGCAGCGGCAAGCCACCTGAACGGCGGGAGCACGGATCTTGTTGAGTCGGTATGCAACGACTATCGAACCGCAGCGATCTCAGAGAAGCTGAAGGCGTTGCTTGCGATTGCGGAACAGGTGCAGATCGATGGCAAGCGCGTCACGACACAACTCGTCGAAGCGGCGCGTGAGCACGGAGCCACCGATCTCGATATCCATGACACCATCCTGATCGCCGCGGCCTTTTGTATGTACAACCGCTATGTGGACGGTCTGGCAACCGTACAGCC
>JBEKFF010000080.1:0-14075 GCA_050013455.1 Acidobacteriaceae bacterium
CCGGCGACGTATTCGATGTTGATGGGGACTTCGACCTTGAGGACGTCGACGCCATAGCGGGGCTTGGAGAACTCCTTCATGCCGCCAGAGACGATGGTGGGTTTCTTGCGGGCGTACTCGATGGCCTTTTCGTCGTTGCCGTGCTCATCGTAGCCGACGAGCTCGAGGAAGAAGGGGATGTCGTGGGCGCGGCACTCGTCGCCGATGCGCTCGACCCAGGCGTGCTTGATGTCGTTGATGTGGGGCTGATCGAGGGGAGTGTAGTAGAGCAGGATCTTGATGCAGTCGGCGCCGGCTTCGGCGAGGCGGCGAACACTCCAGAGGTCGAGCAGGTCGGGAAGGCGGCCGTGGGTGGTGGCGTCGTAGCCGGTCTTCTCGTAGGCGAGCAGGAGGCCTTTGCCGTTGCGGTGTTGGGCGGCGGGCAGGCCGTATTCGGGATCGAGAAGGATGGCCGAGGCGTACTTCGTGAGGACCTCGGTGACGAGGGTTTTGAAGACTTCGAGGTCGTGGCCGTCGGCGGTGGCGCCGCGCTCCTTGGTGAGGGACTTCTGCAGGGATCCGCGCTGATCCATGGCTGCAGCGGCGATGACATTGCGCTCGTTGGAGACGGACTTGAGGCCTGCAAGTTTTCCGGGCGTGATTTTCATGATGTTCCTTCTACGGGTCGGCGGTCGATGCCGAGACAATGGGTTGATAAGAAGCAGATTCCCAGAGGGAATGACAGAAAGAAAAACAACTGCAATTGCAGAGGTTACAGCAAGCTGCGATCAGATGAAATTGTACATATCGGCGGGAGAGATCGCACGGGGCGTGCGTTGTTCGCTCGTTACGTTTGGGGAAAAATTTGTGAACCCCACCCACGACGATGGAGCCGTCGTGAATGGGGCACCCTGGGTGGGGGGATGGTTGTTAGGCGCGGAGGCGGTCGCGTAGATCGCCGGCTAGTTGAACGAGGTGACGGAGGCGCGGGGCCTGGAGTGGGGAGGCGTCGCGGAGGGCGAGCTCGGATTCGAGCAGGACGCCGGCGAGGGTGGCATTGAGCTCGCTGTGCAGGGTGGCGGTCGCGGCGGTGTGGGCCGTCGCAAGCTCCTGGGCGCGGCGGGCGAGGGCAGTGCGGGCTTGCCTGACTACGCGTGCGGCGCTGGAGAGCGCGAGGTTGAGCTCGAGGATGAGAGCGCTGCCGGCGTTCTGATAGAGGATGTCGGTGGTTGCTGAGTCGGCGGAGGCCAGGCTGTCGTCGATGAGGATGAGGGCGAAGTCGTTGCGGCGCAGCAGGGTGAGCGCGGCGCGGCGGCTGGCGGTGGTCTCGACTGCGGCGTGGAGCTCTGAGCGGAGGGCTTCCGCGATGGGCTGGGCGGCGGATTCAGGGGCGATGAGGAGAAGGGTTGTGGGCATAAGGGCAGAGTGTAGAGGGTGGAGGGTAGAGGGTAGAGAAGGCGGGGCATGATGGGTGGACGGAGGGTTCGTCATGCAAGGTCCTCGCCGAGGCCGTACTCCTTTAGCTTGCGGTAGAGGGTGGTCTTGCCGATGCCGAGCAGGCGGGCGGCGAGCAGCTTGTCGCCGTTGAGCTGGGTGATGGTGCTGAGGATGGCCTGCTTTTCGAGGTCGGCAATGGACTGGACGGCGAGGGTTTCCGCGGAGTCGGAGAAGGTGCGGGCATCGCCGCCGGTGAGTGCCTGGTTGAATTGCTGGAGCGATTGCTGGGCGTGGAACTGGTAGTCCTGCATCTGGGTGGGGAAGTCGCCGAGATGGAGGATGGGGCCGCTGGAGAGAGAGCAGGCGCGCTCGATGGCGCGCTCGAGCTCGCGGACATTGCCGGGCCAGTCGTACTCCATGAGCAGGTGGAGGGCTTCGTCGGCGAAGGTGTAGGCGACGCCGTGCTCGCCTTTCATCCGTGCGAGGATGTGGGCGGCGAGCAGCGGGATATCGCCGCGCCGCTCGCGCAGGGCGGGGATGCGCAGGGTGACGACATTGAGACGGAAGTAGAGGTCTTTGCGGAAGCGGCCGGTCTCGACCAGCTGGGTTAGATCGCGGGTGGTCGAGGCGAGGACGCGGGCTGTCAGGGGGGCGCCCTGATCGGAGCCAACGGGGAGGACGAGTTTGTCCTGGAGGGCGCGGAGCAGGCGGCCCTGAAGATCGAGAGGGAGCTCGCCGACTTCGTCGAGGAAGATGGTCTCGCCCTCCGCGCCGGCGAGCAGGCCGACCTTTGCGCGAGTGGTTCCGGGAATCGCACCTTTGACGTAGCCGAAGAGTTCTCCCTCAATCATGGCGGGGGCGAGCGAACCGCAGTCGACGGGAAGAAAGGGCTTGTTGGCGTTGGCTCCGTTGGTGTGGATGGAGCGGGCGACGAGTTCCTTGCCGGTGCCGGACTCGCCGACGATGAGAACGGGATGAGCGGTTCCGGCGACCTTGGAGAGGATGCGATAGAGCTTCTCCATGGCGGGCGAGTTGCCGACCAGGTTTCCCATGGAGGCTCCGGTGCGGAGGCGGTCGCGGAGCAGGCGGGATTCGACGTCGAAGGAGCGGCGCGTGGCTGCACGCTCGAGGGTGGTGGAGAGCTCTTCGAGGGTAAAGGGCTTGGTGAGATAGTCGCCCGCGCCGGTGCGCATGGACTCGACTGCAGAGTTGACCGTGGCGAAGGCGGTCATGACGATGACGATGGTCTGGGGATGATGGGCGTGGATGTCTTCGAGCAGAGAAAGGCCACCGCCACCGGGAAGTTTCAGATCGAGCAGAAGGATATCGATGGAGCTGTGGGCGAGGGCGAGGCGCGCGGTGGAGACGGAGTCTGCGGACTGGGTGGAGAAGCCGAGGCTGGTGGCGATCTCGGTGCAGGCGTTGCGGACGGGTGCGTCGTCGTCGACGACCAGGACGCGGAGGGCGGGGGCGTGGTCGGCGTCGGTGCTGCGCGCGATGGGGTAGGTTGGCTTGTACTGGGGCCAGGAGACGGCGGCGGGCTCCGGTGCAGGAGCCTGCTGGGGGACGGTTGGGAGCGGCGCGATGGAATCGGGTGAGTACAGCTTGGGGGTGAGCACGATGTGATCCTCGGAGGTGCTTAGGCGGTAGAGGGGCTTGAGGGGAGGTTCGAAGGGTAGGGCTCGGCGGGTTGGGGAGCGGGAAGGTGCCATTTGAGACAGATGGCGGTGCCCTGGCCAGGATGGACGCGGATAGACAACTGACCTTCGCTGGCGGTGGCAAGCTCCTGGACGATGCGATGACCGAGGCCGTGGTTGGCACCGAGTGGCAGCGGCTCAGGATGAAGATAGGCCTCGACGTTGGTTGGCGACATGCCGGGGCCATTGTCTTCGACGGTGAGCTGCAGGACCTCGTCGATGACGGCGAGGGTGACGCGGATTTCGCCGGGAGGGGCAAGGGATTGGGCGCGGGCCTGGTGGCGCCGAATGGCCTCGGCCGCGTTGCGAACGAGATTGACGGTGATGCGCTCGATGATTTCGGAGGGGAAGTTCAGGGGAGGAAGCGAAATCTGGCAGGTGACGGTGACTTCCGCGGCGCCGGCGGCGATGCGCCGGAGGACAGGCGTAAGGCTGAGCAACATGGCGGAGTGGTTGGAGGTGTTGGCGTGGACGTCGGTGGCCCGCGTATTACGGCTGCGAGAGAGTTTCGACGGGCGCAGCGATGCGGCGTCGGAGCTGAGCGAAGGGGGATCCTGAATGCTGGCGATGGGTGCTACCAGTAAGCGATGGATGAGCTGAGAGCTGCGGTCGGAGATGAGGCGGAGTTCGGTGGCGTAGTGCTGGTGCTCGGGACGCAGGACGCCGGGGACATTGAGGAGATCGCAGTAGAGACCCAAGGCGGCGAGGAGGTTTCCGGCATCGTGGGCGAGGCCGCTGGTTTCGGCGAGGGAGGTCGCTGGAGGGGACGCTGGCGGCGTCGGATGCAGCGCTGACGGCGTCGGATGCAGCGCTGACGGCGTCGGATGCAGCGCTGACGGCGTCGGATTCAGCGCTGACGGCGTCTTGAGGGGCGGAGTGGTCGGGGACGGCAGTAAAGATTGCGCTGAGGGACTCCGTGCGGCCAGGCTGCTCTGCGGTTGAGCCTGCATGGTGATCTCCGGGTGAAGAGGTGCAGTTGGGTTTGAGGGGCCTATCGCGTCCCATAATGTCCCAGAGTGGAACAAGTGGATCGCGACGTTGGGGCTTCTCTTACCTCTATCGACAGATTTGGCCCCAGGATCAGGAATTCCCAAACAAATTCCCGAGATGGAACAGGGGCTATGGGATGCACAGTAGCACAGGCGGTTGGGAGATTGATGTGACGGGGTGCACGTGGAGGATTCGAGGGTTGGCGCGAGCAGAGGAGAGGGAAGGGTTTCTATAATGGGCGGTATGACTAAGGTTGAGGGTTTGGAGCTGTATCGGAGTGGTGGACGTGGGGCGCATGAGGCGCGAGAGCTGAAGTTGACGCCGGGATTTGTGGCGACGGCGGAGGGGTCGGTGCTGATTGAAGTGGGGCACACAAGGGTGTTATGCAATGCGACGGTGGAGAATGGGGTGCCGGGATGGATGCGGAACTCGGGGCGCGGGTGGGTGACGGCGGAGTATGGGATGCTGCCGCGGGCTACGCTGACGCGGTCGCCGCGGGAGGCCGAAAAGGGCAAGATTGGCGGTCGAACGCATGAGATTCAGCGGCTGATTGGGCGGAGCCTGCGCAGCGTGGTGGACATGAAATTGCTGGGGGAGCGGACCGTGATCCTCGATTGCGATGTACTGCAGGCCGATGGGGGAACGCGGACGGCGGCGATCACGGGAGCCTGTACGGCGCTGGCGCTGGCGCTGGGTAAGTTGTTGCAGGCAGGGAGCTTGAAGGAGAATCCGATGCGGGAGATGGTGGCGGCTACGAGCGTGGGGGTGGTGGATGGGCGGGTGCTACTGGATCTGGCGTACGAGGAGGATTCGCGGGCGGAGGTGGATATGAACGTGGTGATGACATCGGGCGGCGGGTTGGTGGAGACGCAGGCTACTGCAGAGAAAGGGACTTACACGCGGAAGCAGTTGGACGAGATGCTGGATGTGGCGGAGGTGGGGATACGCGAGTTGTTGGCCGCGCAGAAGGCTTGCCTGGCTGGTCAGGTGTGATTTCTTGTCGGTTTAGGTGGGTTTCGGGTAACGCAGCGACATCTTTAGCCCGGTTTCGGGACGCACAGATGTTTGCGCGGTGCTACTTTGGACGTCTGAGATTTTTGCGGCCGGGAGACGGCCGAGGGAGGCTGCGATGGCGTGTCATCATTTTGAGCATTTGAAGCCGGTGCCAAGTGCGAAGGCTAGCTATGCGAAGGGCTGTGCGGAGTGCATCAAGATGGGCGACACGTGGGTCCATCTGCGGGAGTGTCTGGTGTGCGGGAATGTGGGGTGCTGTGACTCGTCGAAGAACACGCATGCGACGAAGCACTTTCATGCGACCAAGCATCCGGTGATGCGGTCGGTGGAGCCGGGTGAGGCCTGGGGGTGGTGCTATGTGGATGAGGTGATGGTGGAATTTTAGGAGCTAGTTGGGCCGAGGCCGAAAAGCGTACCTCAGCGGCTGAAGCCGCAACGCGGAAATAGCATGTACGGCACGGCTAAAGCCGTGCCCCTTCGACCAGATGCGTGGGCCTTCGACGAAGTGCGTGGGCCTTCGAAAACGCGCGTGTTGCCGAAAGCACGGGGAGGACGCGGCATTGCGTGAGGAGCTGCTCGAGTTGGAGCGCCTGAAATGAGGGCGTGGTACCAGGGTCAGGCTGTTTTTGCGGCCCGCGCATCCTCAGCTACCGCCGCTTTGCCGACATTCTTTTTCTTGGCGGGGGGCTTGGACAAGCCAAGGCCGACCGCTGCCTCTACGGCGTTCTCGGTCAGGCCCTTCTTGACCGCTTTTCTGACGGCTTTTTCGACCTTCTTCGCAGCCTTCTTCTTTGCCTTATCGTTCGTCATAGGTCCTCACAGTTATTTCCGGCGTTGGGCAGTCTTCTTTACGGTCTTCTTCATGGTCTTCTTTACGGCTTTCTTAATGGCTTTCTTTATGGCTTTCTTCGCCGGCGTCTTCTTGGCAGTAGCTTTTTTTGCAGCCTTCTTCGCGGGTGACTTCTTCGCCGCTGTCTTCGACGCTGGTTTCTTGAGGGTTTTCCTGGCAGGCGCTTTCTTTGCGGACTTCTTTGTGGCCTTCTTGACGGGCGCCTTTTTGACGGCCTGCTTGACCGGAGCTTTCGTGGCCGGTGCCTTCTTCAAAACTTCTGTCACTGTCGTTACGGCTGAACCAACTGCCGTTTTCGCAGCGTCCGCCACATCTTCTGCCATGGCAATTCCGTAGCCAACGGCCATTGCGGCCTTTTCGATGATTGTTTTCTCAGCCATTCTCAGATCCCTCAGTCTTGTGTTTACACGCAAGTTCGAATTGTAAAGGCGTATTGAGGTACGCGCCCAAATCTTTTTCGAGCTGGCAGCTTCGTGGGACAACTGTGGCAAATGCCTTCGTCCGCTCTTCGCTGCGCTGCAGTGGGGCTCAGAGAGATAGGTTGTGGCTGCTAGGCGAATCGGTCGCCTCGAGCACCCCGTCGGTGTAGAGCGTCAGGCGGTCGTTTTCTTTGAGTCGCACAGTTTGATTCATATAGTCTGCATCGGCGACGATGCCGAGCGGCAGGGACGGCTCCTGGGACATCTCCTCGGAGTTGAGAAAAGGCGGCAGATGGCCGGCATTCGCAAGGGTGCAATCACCCGAGTGGCCAAGCCTGAGGGCGACAGCGGTCGCGAATCGAACAATCCCGATGGTGAGAACTGGAGTATGTCTCGCTGATTTGAGCGGCGAACTGTCAGATTTGCCAGTATCCAAGACGCGATTGTCTCAATACGGTTAGTTCACCTTTCTCCTGCGGATGGGCGTGACGATGGCAGTGGGAGAAGCTCCATCGATCTCGTGGTGCGCAGATGGTTCCCCATAAGATTTCGCTCCGGCAATTGTCGAGGCGGAAGGTGACGCATGCCGACCCAGACCTTTCTCACGCTTGAGACCTTCATGGAGGCGAACCGGCACGCCACGCTGCGCTCGATGCTTCTCGGGCGCGACAGCGGACATTGGGAGCTCACTCATCTGGCACTCAATAATCTGAGTGTCCAATGGGGCCAGGCAAAGGTTCGAGCAGTGGTCGAGGGCGCAGCGAGGCCGGGCGGGGTAACGATTTTCGTACAGACGCAGGGCGTACCGGCTTTCTCCGGAAATGGGCGACATCTTGATTCACTTTCAACGATGCTGGTCGGGCCATGCAAGGAATTTTGTCTGACTGCAGACGAATCGCCGAGGCGCGGGTGTTCTATCTACATCCCTAACGATCAAACTGCATTGTTGCTGAAGGGCGATACGTTCAGCCGACGCGATTACGTCTTCATTTACACAGGCAACATCCTGGCGGCGACGGTGAAGGGCAGATACAAGCGAGTGTGGGTGGGGGAACATCCCGGACTTTCGGGTGCTGCCTTCTTCGATCTTTATACGGATCCACGTGAGCACGACGCCAAAATGCTCCCGATGTTTCCTGCCAAAGGAATGTTCACGATCATCAAGACACGGCATGATCTGTGGATGCTGAAGTATCCAAACATCGACGAGGCCCGCGCGTTCCCGCTTACAGGAATAGAGAATGCGCGCCCTGAAACCATCGCCGCAGGCAAACCTCGCGTCGATGTTTCAAAGCTCCCATTCGATCCGTTCGAGTTCATCGACAAGCTGCCGCAGTGGGACAACATCGCCTTTGACAAGGCAGAGTGAAACGCAAGGTGAAGGCCAGCTATCCTCTTCGACCCTGCCAACACGATACCCACACAGAGGTGAAGATTCAGCAGCGGACCATACATTTCGGCAACACTGTCGATTGGTGCGAAATTGCCGATGAGCTCATCGACCGAATCGAAGCAGAGGCGCGGATCGACGCATCGTTTGCAAGACTACTCGGCGGCGTCTGGAAAGCCCGGATGAGCGATCCACTGTGGGAACGAGTTCAAGCAGTATGGGATCGCAGAGGGTGGGACGGAACACCGGAATGAAGTCATGGTCATGACCCGGGGAAGCAGGCCGGTTGCTGGAAGCTGACTCCTCGACTTGTCAGGCGTAATTACGGCGGAAAGGAGCGAGGGGCTCCCTTCACTGTGCGGGATCAGCGGGTGAAGCCGACGGAATGGGCTAGTTGTTTGCTGTCGTAGAGGCGACCGTCGGTGACGACGCTGACGACGCGGCGGAGGTCGCTGATGTTGGATAGAGGATTACCCTCGACGAGGACGAGGTCGGCCCGCTTTCCTGCTTCTATGGTGCCGGAATTGGCCTCTAGGTGCATGGCTCGGGCGGAGACGATGGTGGCTGACTGGATGGCTTGCATGGGGGTCATGCCCGCCTGGACGTAGAGTTCCAGTTCACGGTCCAGGCCGTAACCGATGAGGTTGGTGTCGGAGCCGGGGATGATGGGAACGCCGGCCTTGAAGAGTGCGCCGACTACCTTGATGTTGGTGTCCATGTGCTCGTGGAATTTGGCTTCGTCGGCGGTCGCGTCGGTCGTGGGGTTGCCGATGTTGCGGTAGCGCCACGCCAGCGGGAATGGGGCGGCGTTGACGCCGGGTTCGAACGTGGCGGTGTCGATGGATTTAGGGTGGCCGGCCATTTCGCCCCAACCTAGCGTCGGGTCCACCACGATTTGCTTTTGGACGAGAAGGGCGATGAGTTGTTTGGCGCGGCCGGTGTCGAGAACGGCTGGAGTGAACGGTTCTTTGCTGCCGTCCGGAAGCATACTGCGCGTGACGAACTGGAGATGGTTGATCATATCCATGCCATCGGCGATGCCTTCGAAGGAATTGACAGCGGCGGGGACGTGGCCGGTGACGGTGAGGCCGCGGCGGTGGGCTTCGGCGCAGATGGCGCGGAGGATGTCGGGTTGGAGCTGGGTGTAGACCTTGATCTGGTCGAAGTGGGCGTCGGCGTAATTGTCGACGGCGTGGATGGCCTCGGGAATAGATTTGACGTCGATCGCACCGAAGGCAAGCGGGCCGCCTGAGTCGATCAGGCCAGCGAGCAGCATGCGCGGTCCGAGATTGTGTTCGGCGTCGATGGCGTGCCGAACCGCGATGAGAAACATGAACTCGCCGCCACAGTCGCGGGCGGTGGTAATTCCTGCCGAAAGCAGCGCGGGGCCGAACTCGACACCGGAGTAGTGTGAGTGCATCTCCCACAGGCCTGGTAGGAGGGATTGGCCTTCGGCGTGGAGGATGCGCGTACCGGTAGGGATGGAGATCGAGGCGCGCGGGCCGGCGGAGACGATGCGGCCTCCGCGGATGAGGACAGCGGAGTCTTCGATCGCTGGTCTGCCGGTGGCGTCGATCAGCCGGGCTCCTACGATCGCGAAGGTTCCGGTGGCTTCGGGGCGCACCTGATGCGTGAGATCGGCGAGGTCCAGCATCTGCTGGCGGACGCCGCTCTGGAAGAGAGAATCGAAGCCGAACTTGTACTGTTCCAGGATGAACTCCTGGGGAAGGCCGCCGGCGAAGGTCATGATGGCGGCGACGCGGTTGTCCTCGTTGAGCCAGAGGATCTCGCGTCCGAAGATGAGGTTCGTGATGGTGTAGCGAGTGAGGCGGAGGGTGCGGCCGTTGAAGTCAAAGGCTTCGTGCCCTACGGCCTGGATGTGGATGGGTGGAGCTTGCGCGCTGGCACGGAGGAGCGGGAGTTGCCCAGGGCGGCGATGAGAGAGCCAATAGCGCAGCATCATCATCTGGAGCGATGCGGGCATGGCCGCGAGGCCGGGGAAGGATAGGGTCGGTTTGATGAAGCTGCGGGTGGTGGAGAGTTCGCGGACGGTTACGCTGCGGCCGTGGACTTCGGTGAGGGAACCGGGGTCGGGTGCCGGCGTGGTGGAGACGCTGTGTTGTTCGAGGCGAGTGGCTGAGTAATCGGGGCTAAAGTCGAGCGTGGTCGAGGTGGTGCGCTTCATGCCGCGGTCGTTGGTGGTGGTTGAGACGGTTAGCTCGCGGCGGGAGCCGAAATCGGTGATCGTGTATTCTTCAGTGCCGATGGTGTGTTGGATGAGATGGACATTGTAGATGCCGTGTTCGATCACGAGGGGTTTTTGCTGGGCCTCTGCGGTGAGGGCGAGAGCCAGCAGGATTGCGGCGGCCTGGGTTGAACGCATGGTTTGGTATAGCACGGTTGAGCCGCTTGAATATTGAGGAGGTATCTGTCAGCTGCTTGAAATGTCAGCTTGTCGGCAAGTTCTAGCCTTCGGCGTTGATGGGAGGGGCGAAGCCACCAGGTCTTTATCGATGAGTGATCGGGGCTGACGATGATTGAAACCAGGTGAGTGGACGCGGCCCTGGGGAGGCAGATGGGCGACGTCGATTGACTTCCGTTCTTTGGATGAACCACCATCCGTCGAATCGTGCGACGTAGTGTTTTCCGTGGATGTCAACTATCGAAACATCGCGGGTGTAGGCGTTCTGCGGCTCACCTGGGGTCGGGCTTGGTTGGCTGCTGAGCAGATCGTAATTAACAGTAAGCGTGGCCGACTGGATGAGCTGACGGTCTGATCCGGCGGTCTTGACCAGCGTGAGGAACATCATCGAGTACCAACTGGGGAGTTCCGAGATCGGCTCTCTGAGTAAAGCGGCTGGCCCTCCGGTACCGCTGAGCAGGTCTATCGTCAACGTGCTGTTTCCACTCTCCCGCGCGAACCGCAGGAGGTGCCCCATGGCATAGTCATCTACGGTGTAAATCATCAGGCTGGTAAAAGAGCAGCCAAGGTTGTGTGCAACTCTGTTCAGGACCTTGAATCCAGGCATACACGTGCTTGCTCCAACAAAACCAGATCCATTCTAGGTGACGCAAAGGCTTCACAGATAGACCTGCGACGGCGAAAGATTCTTGAAAGCCGGCATCTCTGCAAGTTCACCGTCCAGCCTGCCCGGTGCGTTGAACCTGGCTGAAACGCCGTTTTTCGTGCGCGTCCTGATTTGACCGAAGGTCGAGCAGACACAGGGGCATACGATAGCAACACCTGAACGTTCGGGGAAATGCCTCCGCCGCCCTCCTGATTGTTTCCGGCATCTTGTGCCTCGTTGCATCGGTGGTTAGTATCCTCACCTTTTCGTACGGCTACAATACTCATTCAGGAAGCATGTTGTTGGCGTTCTACTGGGGAAGAGGTCTCCTCATCTTCCCATGCTTTCTGATCGCACTATCAAAATCGAAATGGTCGGTCTTACCCCTTTGGCTTCTTTGCCTGACGCTGGCCATCCTGCCCCTCTTGATTCCCAGCAACATGAAGTTCGCTTTGGGAGCTAGGGACGTTCCATTCGGAGTGCGCGAAGTCAAGGAAGTAATCAGCATCATGCTCCTACCATCGCTGGTCCAACTGGCACACTCGTTGCGCTTGTCAAAGGGCAATGTGACCTGAACATAGGAGTGCCGTGGAAGAGTCGACTCTCCTGCAAAGTCTCCTTTTGACCAAGTTCAGGTCCCAGTAGGTCCAGCGCATCGAAGTTGGTTATAACCCCGTTTTCATGGAGTCACGATCAAGCAAAGTCGGGTGACCTGCAACTACAATCTGGCAGTTGTCGAAAATGCCGCCTACGGGCAAGTCTACGTCGCAGACCTACACTCCCTGCTGCGCTCGGTGAAATGTGCCGCCCGCAATTGTTCAATGCTCCTCGCAAGAAACGACCGAGCCGAAGCGCGATCGTTTCTTGTCAGGATAAGTTATGGCACTAACGTCGCACCGGGCAGGCCTTGTTGTCCTGCACCGAGGTAAGCACTCGATCCTGCGACGCGAGCGAACGGCTCCAGCAATAACCGGTGGAGTCCTTGGTGACGTAGCTGGCGGAACTCGCGGTCGGACCAACGGCGTTCACCGCCGAGAGCGATGAGTTGAAGACCAGCGTGTCGCTGGACTTGACCTGCTCTACAGTGTCAGAGTTGGCGATCATAAAGCCGTTGATCGAGGTGCTTTGGCTCACTTCGTGCTGCTGGTGTGAAGTGACGACCTGCGTGTAGGTGCCATCGCTATTCTGCACGAAGGAGTAGTCGAGAATAAGCGGGAAGGACCAGTGCGTCGCGACCTTCTCCGCCAGGATACCCCGCTGCGTTGTGGTGGTTGAGTCGACGGTGCTGGTCTGGTTGACGTTCTGGATTTCCGGAACCCCTACCGTCGCAACGTTGAATGCCTGGTTGCTGTTGAAGTCGACGGTCGAGTTCACGGTTGTTTCGACGCGACCGAGCGACGTGTTCACATAACCCTTGACGGTGAAGGTGCGTTTCGAGCCCACAATCACGTTGCCGGTAGTAGCGCCGTTCGCGGTGGTGAGGTTCTCTTCGACATCGGGCGTGGGCTCTGCGGAGAGTGTGTTTTCTTCAACGCCGCCGCCCGTTTCAGGGCGGAACTTATCGCGATAGAGCAGCAGGTTCGCGGTCGCCAGGAAGTAGCTGTTGGCGTTGTAGACGCTGATGCTGACGGTGTGGGGGTTGCCGTCACTCAACATTCCGGCAAACGGAGTCAGGTCGACGCGGTAGGGCTTGAAGTTGAGGGTTTCGACGCCGGTGATCGGCTCCCACAGGTAGGGATCGATGCCGCCGGTGTAGATCCACGGTGAGACGGGAGCCACTCCAGCAGGCTCGCCGTCGATGCTGACCTCAGTTTCACGGAAGGCCGTGTTGCCGTAGGTTTCGAGTTCACCGGCGACGTCGTTCGGAACACCGAGGTACCAGAACTCGTCGCCCGACTGGCTTTGCGCGATGACGTCGAGGTAAGCCTTCGTGAGATTGCGCGGCAGGGTGACGGTGGCCGTGACTGCGCTGCTGGTTGTGTCCAACTCATACGGGCTGTTGACGCCGCTGACGGGAACGACCATGTCCGGCGCGTCGGCGGGCAGGTTGCGGAAGTCAGCGGGATAGAACTGCAGCGTTGCGGTGCCGTAGATGCCGCCGTTGTACTGGCTGTTATAGATGTTGTAAATGATGGCGTTGCCGGTCTGCGCGGTCTGAAAGATGGCGGAGAGGTCGGTGACATCGCGCTCTACATGCCACGAGGGGCTGAGCGTGGAGCGGGGCTCGGCGGTGGTGCCGTAGAAGATGTTCGCGTTTCCGAGATAGAGGCTCGCTGTGCGGTCGTACTGCGTTCCGGCGGTAACGGTGAGGTCGAGGTTCAGAACGACTTTCGCCCAGGGACCTTTGCAGTCGGCGGGAGGAGTGAACGTCATCGGATGCGCCGAGTAGTCGTTGAAGGCTTCGTTGTTAAAAAGTGTGACCGTGCACGGCTTAGTGGTGGGCCGCGTTACCGGCGGCTCGGCCGTGGCAGGATTGGATGAGCCGACAACGGGTATAGGTGAGACGATGACGACCTGCGCGGCGGCGAGACCGTGTACACAGACGGATCCTGCGATCACAGTTTGAAACAGAGCGGCACGAATGCGAACGAATAATCCCATAGCAACCTCCGTAGACCGAGAATTACGAGCAAAACGGTGGGCAAACGATATCACATTGCGCCGAGAGGATTCTTCGGAGAGCGAACGAGCTGCAAAATCCAATCCTGACGTGGCGAGAGGTAGTGCGAAACGATGCCGGATGGATGCATCGTCCGCATGGAGGTGGTGATTTTTGCCCAGAGACGCGCTTCTGATGACCGACCAGCCCTGAACCAAAGGGTCAAAGGATTCGAGATTCCTCAAAAGTCGGGTTTACTGGGATGATCCGCCGCTTGATCTTCACCTGGGAGATCTTGTAGGCAGATGGAAGGAGGATCATCGACATGGAGATTCGATCAGTTGGCATTGACCTTGGCAAGACGAGCTTTCACCTGGTGGCACTTGGAGATAAGGGCAAGGTGCTGCTGAAGAAGAAGTTTACCCAGAAGCAGTTGATAGCTTTCACCGCGAACCTGCAGACCTGCCTGATCGGGATGGAGTCCTGTTCCGGGTCGCACTTCCTGGGCCGAGCGTTGCGCGAGCAAGGCCATGAGGTGAAGTTGATTCCGGCCCAGTTCGTGAAGCCATTTGTGAAGTCGCACAAGAACGATTTCGTCGATGCGGAAGCCATCGCCGAGGCCGTGGAACGCG
>JBEKFF010000081.1:0-14021 GCA_050013455.1 Acidobacteriaceae bacterium
CGCCGAGCACTATCGCAACGCCATGCGCGCCGCCGCATCAGCCTCCGCCGACGCCGATCAAAGCACAGCGAGAGTAGCGGCCATGGCCGAGTCCGCCGGCGGCACAGTCTCCATCCCAGACGGCCCCATCGGCGGCCTGCCCCAGGTAGCCCTCGGCAATCTCAAAGGTTCGCGTCTCGAAGTCGCAGTCGCCATCGGCACCGACCCCGCCACCACCTTCTCCGCCATCGTCCCCGCGCCTCCTGAGGTCGAAGAGTTCCTCATCGCCGGCTTCCTGCGCGGCAAGCCCGTCGAAATCGTCAAATGCGAAACCGTCGATCTTGAAGTCCCCGCCAACGCAGAAATCATCCTCGAGGGCTACGTCGAACTCGGCGAACTCCGCAGCGAGGGCCCCTTCGGCGACCACACCGGCTTCTACACCATGCAGGACGACTACCCCGTCTTCCACATCACCTGCATCACGCACCGCATCAACCCCATCTACGCCGCCACCGTCGTCGGCAAGCCACCCATGGAAGACGCCTGGATGGGTAAAGCCGTCGAGCGAATTTTTCTCCCGCTCATGAAGCTCACGCTCCCCGAGATCATCGACATCAATCTCCCTGCCGAGGGCGTCTTCCACAACCTCATGATCGTGAGCATCCGCAAGAGCTACGCCGGCCACGCCCGCAAGGTCATGAACGGCATCTGGTCAATGGGCCAGGCCATGTTCACCAAGTGCATCATCGTGCTCGACGAAGACTGCGACGTCCAGGACCTCGCCGAAGTCACCCTGCGCGTCACCAACAACATCGACCCCGAGCGCGACATCCAGTTCACCCTCGGCCCCGTCGACTCGCTCGACCACGCCAGCCGCCTGCCCAACTTCGGCAGCAAGATGGGCATCGACGCCACCCGCAAGTGGCCCGCCGAAGGCTTCACCCGCCCCTGGCCCCAGATGCTCACCATGCCCCATGACGTGAAGTCCAGAATCGATAAAATCTGGAGGTCGCTGCGCATCGAATAAAGACATCTTGATGGAACGACTGATGGCTTCGGTGACATCTATCCTCGACGCAGAGAGAAACCTCCATGCCAATCACCAATTACAGCGTCCTGCAGGGCCTGCCGACAGCAGGCAAAGTTGTCACCGGCGCCAGCACCCACTACCAGATCACCATGCAGGCCACCGGCGGCCCTTTCACCGTCGCCGTCAACATCGAGTCCACCGATGGCTCCGAGGTGCTCTATGCCATCGTCGATAACTTCCAGCCGCCCAATCCAGCCGCGCTCCTAACCCTGAGCTCCGGCATGCACGCCCTGCCCAGCGCCCCCGGCGGCCTCGCACTCGATTTCGTGCGCGAGCAGGTGAACGGCAAACCCATGATCACCCTCGCCCAGATGACCCTTCTGCCCGAGAGCGCAAGGATTGCCAATCACGCCACACCGCTCGAGAACGCCGTGGATACCTTGCTCAACCAGACCATCGCCGACAAGGGAACGATCTTCGCCTTTGGCAGCGCCTACGCCGATAGCGGCCAGGTGGACGGCATCCACGACATCCACATGAACCAGGGCAACCCCACCGGCGCCTTTGGCAAGGACAACGGTATCTGGCAGGACGGCGCAATCTTCATCTATCTACCCACCACCGCAAGCTGGACCGCCATCTTCATCGCCTTCCAGACCGAGTCATGGAACACCGACACCTCCGGCAATCCGCTCAGCAATGCCTAAGCGTCCTGAACCAGGCTGCGGCCCCCGCAACACGTCGTGATGACCAGCTTCGAGGCGTTGAGTTATCACCCGCGCTCCCGGCTCACGCACCGACGGCGAAGAGCGGATCGTTCGCTTGGATCGCCAGCGACGTAACGATGAAGAGCACCGTACCCGTGCCAGGACTGACGCCCGTCTGCAGCACGTTCCCCTCCCAATCCTTGATGTATCCCACTTCCTGACCGGCACGAACGCTCTCTCCCACCGACACCTGTGGATACCAAAAGCCCTCATGCTCACTGCGTAACCAGAGGAACTGCTCCAGCACGGTAAACGGAGTTGGCTCCGGAGCAGCCCCGGGAATCATGTTGAGATAACGCATCAGGCGTTGCAGTCCGTTGGTATGGTCGGCAACCTGTTCCGCCGTCCAGATGCCCTGCCCACCCGACTCGGTGAGGATGGCGGGAATCCCAGCGTTGGAGGCGGCGGCAATGGTTGATCCGGGATTTACGCTGGACACCAGGTAGCGAATCCCAAAGATCTTCGCCATCTCGAGCGATCGTTCGTCGACCTCCTCGTTGCCCGAGCGGAAGAAGATGGTGAACGGAATAAGTGCCTCAATCAGATCGCCGCCATGCAGATCCACATAGTAATCCGCCTGCGAGAGGACGTTGCGGAAGACCCAGTCCGCCATCTGCTCCGTGCCCGTTCCGCCCGCGTCGCCGGGGAAGACCCGATTGGGATTCTTCCCGTCAAGAGGACACACGTAGATGGAGCGAGCCGCGAAGCCAGGCCGATTAATCACCGGCACCACGATGACCCGTCCCCGCAGGCCCTTGGGATCGAGCGTCTGCCCGAGGTCAAGCGCAGCCGCGATGCTTGCGTATTCCGCGCCGTGCACCCCGCCCGTCACCACCAGGGTCGGACCATCCTCATTTCCGTTGATCAGCCACAGGGGAAGCCTGTAAGGCTCACCCTGCACTGGAAACTCAACGACACCGTAGCGTTTCTCTCCCGGCCCCGCTGAGAGTTGGCCGACCTCGAACGTTCTATCCGACATGACATCACCCCAAAAAGAAGTTGTCCGATGATATCTGACGTTTACGAAAGCAAAAAAAATGGGACGGCGGGAGCCGTCCCTTGAAAACTTCTGATGGAAGTGATCAGAAGTTGACTTTGCCGAACACCTGGACAACGCGGCCACCGACACCGGCGCCCTGGAACGATCCGTAAGGGCTGGTGGGCGGAGCTGCGATGGAGGTGATCGTTCCCAGGCCGCCGCTGGCAATGTCTGCTGCCGGCAACGCGAAGTTAGGATGGTTGAAAAGGTTGAAGGCATTCGCACCAATCTGGACAGCCAGAGAGTTGCGCTGGTAGAGCTTCTTCGACACAGCGAGATCGGTGTCCGCGTAGTGCGGTCCGGTGAAGCTGTTGCGCGGAGCATTGCCGAAGTTCGTCTGTGCGTTGTACGGGGTGAAGTTGGTGGTGCTAAGGCACGGCGTAACCGCAGCACTCGAACCGCAATGATGGTTGATGCTTGGATTGGTGATGTCGACCAGGACGCCGCCAAGGTCGGTGCCGCCGGTATTTGCTCCCGATGCAGCGCTGTTGTACACGGTGAAGGGTTGGCCGCTGCGGTAGAAGCTCTTACCGGAGACGGTCCAGCCGCTCAGCACCTGGTTCTCGATCCGGTTGTGGAACTGGAACGGCAGCGCGTACACGAAGTCCAGCATGAAGCTGTTACGGATATCGTAGTCGGACACCGAGTAGTTCAGGCTCATGTTGTAGGGATTGATCTGCCAGTTGGATTTGGCGTAGTAGGAGTTGAAGTTGTAGGGCTCGTTGGTGATGCCGCCGTTGGAGGAATCATCCATGGCCTTGCTGTAGGTGTAGGTTGCGTCGACCGTGAGGCCCTTACGGTCGGCGTGCTTGTAGGTGATCGACGCGCCGTTGTAGTTCGAATGCGCGGCATTGGTGTAGCTGGTCACACCGGCAAAGTTGGGATCAGGCTGAGCCGTCGGCAGGCCGCCGAATCCCGTGGGGGAGTAGGCGTTGACTGCACCATTCGTGATGATTTCGTCGTAGCCCGTGTTCCCGGCGTAGGCCAGGATCACCGCATCGGACTTCGTGAACTGGTGCTGCAGCTGCAGGCTGAACTCAAGGTAGGTGGGATTCTTGAACTCCGGCGGCGCAATGGTGAAGGTGGGCGTACCGAAGTTGGGGTTGGCAGCGGTCAGGGAACTGGAACTGGCTCCCGCGGGAATCCCAGCCTCAACCTGATTGAAGGATTGGAGGGAGTTATACATCGCCGTTCCGGGAACCAGCGCGTTGCCAATGTTTCCGGTGACGAGGTTGGTGCTGTAGACGTTGGGCAGGTTATCGATGAAGCCATCGAGCAGGCCGGCAGGATAGAGGTCGGTAAACATACCGAAGCCTCCGCGGATCACGGTGCGACCGTTGCCGGTGACATCGTAGTTGAAGCCGATGCGGCCCTGCGGATTCACCTTGGGAACGCTGGCGAAGGGGTGGGGCTGGTTGAGATTGATGAGCTTGTCATACGCCGTCTGGGTGGTGACGCCGGCCTGCGGGAAGCTGCCGTTGTAGCTCGAGAAGCAGTTGTTGTTGCAGAGTGGATTCCCGGTGCGGTCGATACGGATACCGGCGGTGATCTTCAGTCTCGGCATGATCTGCCATTCGTCCTGGGCATAGACGCCGATGTTGTACAGGGCGAGGTAGGCCGTCTTATGGTTGGTGAGCGACTGAGCAAACGACGAACCATCACTATAGCCTGCAGGATTCATGTATCCATTGGCGAAATCGCTCATGAACAAGCCGTAGGTTCCGGCAAAATTCTGCTGCGAGTCGTAGTCATTGACATCGTCGCGGCGGAAGTCATAGCCGAACCGGAAGGTATGGTTGCCCTTGACCCACGAGAGGTCGTCGACGAACTGGTATTGCGTGACGTTGCGGCCATCGATATAGCTGCTAGGCATGCCCAGGGTTCCGGTGCCGCCGGCGGCCGCTGATCCGTTCGAACCGCCGTCATAGATGCCGGCGAGGTAGGTTGGGAAAGCCGCCAGGGTTGCAGCGGTGTTTGCAGGACCGAAGTACGCGGTGTACCAGTTGGCAGCGAAGATGAATTGGTTGATGATATTGGGCTTGACGATGTAGGTGTCGTTCAACTGGCCCTCATAGGCGGGCTGGTTGCTGACCGTGTTGAAGATGGGGCTGACGAAGTTGGTGTAGGTTGGCTGCGAGCCGCGGTCCATCTTGTAGCGTGCGAACAGCTTGTTCTTCGGGCTGATGTTCCAGTCGACCCGCCCGGTGAAGAGCCATTCCTGGTTCTCGTTGGAAGCCGTTCCGAGAGCGGCCTGCGTACAGGGAGCGGTCGTTCCGAAGTATCCGCCGCCAGGCGCAGCAATATCCAGAGCAGCGGCCGATCCGCAACCCATGGTGCCGGTATTGTCCTGAAGGAGGCCGGGGCCGTTGGTGACGGGGACCGCTTTCGCGTAGTTGGGCGAGGCGTTGTAAAGACCGAAGGCCTGCTGATAGAAGGGCACGTTGGCGGCCGGAACCCGGGCCAGGATCGCCTGCTCAAACGGCAGGGTGGGGAAGGCGACGTAACCGGAGGCCGGCAGAATATAGCGGAGGCCTTCGTAGTCGGCGAAGAAGAAGAGCTTGTCCTTGAGGATCGGGCCTCCGACGTTGCCTGCCCATTGGTTCGAGACGGCGTGCGGGCGGCTTAGGCCGGCCTGCTTGCGGAACCAGTCATTGGCGTTGAGCGCGCTGCCGTTGTACCAGTAGTCCGCGGCTCCGTGGAAGTGGTTGCCGCCGGACTTGGTGGTCCAGTCAATGATGATGCCCGCGGCGCGGCCATACTGCGCGCTGTAGCCGTTCTGCACCACGGCGGCTTCGGAGATTTCGCCCTGGCCGAGCGTCAGGTTGCTGGAGCCGGAGTTGTTGAGGTTCAGGAACGGATCCTCGTCGTCATAGCCATTCAAAACATAGAGATTCGAGGTTCCGGGCAGGCCGTCCGAGCTGAAGTTGCCGTACGCTCCGCCGGAGTTGAGGACAACGCCTGGAGCGGTGTAAGCGACCGTCGTAATGTCTCCGCCGGGAGCGGGGAGGTTCTGGATCTGCTGCTCACTGAGCGTCATGACCGAGTCCGGAGACTGCGTATCGGTCAACTGCACGCTCTGAGCGCTTACCGTGACCGTGCTGGTCGTGTTGGTCGGGTTCACGGTGAGGTCGACGTTCGGCACCTGGCCGACCAGGACGGTGACCAGGGTCGGTGACCCGGACAGCCCGTTGGCGGTCGCCGTGACCTGATAGTTGGAGGGCTTGAGCAGGGAAGCCGTGTAGCGCCCCGCTTCATTGGTTTTGACATTAATCGTCGCGTTGGTCGCGGTATCGACGATCTTGACGTTGGCTCCCGGAACCAGGGCGCCCGTCGAATCCTGAACCAGGCCGGTCAAAGCGCCCGTTACGGAGTTTTGAGCGTGCAGGGACCCGGGAAGCAAGAGGTACGCCAACAGCAGGGTCAATGCGATTAAGAACATCTGAGGCGAAATGCGAGAAAACCGAGGGAGTGTTACTTGCGTGGCCTGAATCTGATTCATAAGGCAAATTCCTATACGGGGTAAGTGTTGCTGTTTCTGGTGACGACCTAATGCAGTGCAACTCGCTCGCCAAACCAAATAGCGAGAAATTGCCCCAAAAAGAGGATTGGAGCGGCACGGAGCGTCGAAATACCGACGTTTTTTGATGGCTGTTTGACACTCGTGTCATGTGTTGGGAGTGAGGTTTGTGGTTGAGGGAGGTTAACTACATCATTAATGACGAACGAGGAACCGACAAAGACGCACACGGATCGTAATACGATATTTTTAGGCTCGCCGCCGTAGGCCTGCCCGCCGCCCCAGCCGCTCCACACGCTACACTGTTCGCGCACTCAAACCATCTCCCGCCGCAGCACGAGGGGCACCCGCGGGAATAATCAGATACCCCCGCCCCGCCAACCCCGGCACCGACAACATCGCCTGCAACGTCTCCCGCAGCTACGCCCACTAGCCGACTTCCATTTGCACGACGGAGTCATAGTCAGAAGTTATGAATAAGAAGGTTTTGTTGACGCGGATCGGACTCACAGCCTTCTACTTTGCCGTGGCTTTCGGCATCCTGTTCCTTTTCACGCAGGGCAGTCCATTCTGCCGGGCGCCGAACGGCCATTTCATCTCGACAGTACGACTGGCCCTTGGATGCACCGCCTGGTACGTCATCTCCAGCCTGCTCGGATTGGTTACTTTCCATTTCTTCAAATCGCCAAGAATCTTTGCCATCTCAATAAGCGTGATCGTGACCTATATAGGCCTTGCGTCACTCCCAGACATGCTTTTTATCGGCTACGGGCACTACCACTTCGAGAACACCATTGCGGATGTAGGCTGCTTCTTCACGGAAGGGTGGGGAATCGCTTTTCCATTTATCTCCGCTCCCTTGCTAGCCGCTGCAACACTCCTCTGCGAATATCTGGCCTACAGAGCGACGAGGAAACATACTGCCCCAACCTCGTAGCCCAGGCGAACGATATACTGCTCAAGGCGCACTACAACGCAACGCGCTCTCAGGAGACAGGTTTGGCGAAGGCAGAAATCGGCATCATCGGCGGCAGCGGGCTCTACAACATGGACGGCCTCACCGACGTCACGGAACTCCGCATCGAAACCCCCTTCGGCGACCCCAGCGAAGTCTTCGCCCTCGGCACCCTCGAAGGCCGCCAAGTCGCCTTCCTCGCCCGCCACGGCAAGGGCCACCGCATCCTCCCCTCCGAGCTCAACTTCAAGGCCAACATCTACGCCATGAAGTCGCTCGGCGTCTCGAGCATCCTCTCCGTCAGCGCCGTTGGCAGCCTCAAGGAAGAGCACAAGCCCACCGACTTCGTCATCCCCGACCAGTTCATCGACCGTACCTTCGCCCGCAGCGCGACGTTCTTCGGAGAAGGCGTCGTCGGCCACATCGCCTTCGCCGATCCGGTCTGCCCCATCGTCTCCGACGTCTTCGCGAAAGCCTGCGCGGAGGTCGGCGTTGTCGGCAAGCGTGGCGGCACCTACATCTGCATGGAAGGCCCACAGTTCTCCACTCGCGCCGAGTCCAATCTCTACCGCAGCTGGGGCGCCGACATCATCGGCATGACCAACCTCCAGGAAGCCAAGCTAGCCCGCGAGGCCGAGATCAGCTACGCCACCCTCGCCATGGTCACCGACTACGACTGCTGGCGCGAAGGCCACGACGACGTCACCATCGAGCAAGTCATCGCCGTCATGCACCAGAACTCAGGCAATGCGCAGAAGGTAGTCAAAGCCGCCGTCCGCCTCATGCCCACCGACCTAAGCGCCAGCCCCGCGCAAACCGCCGCAAAGTTCGCCATCATGACCGACCGCGCCGCCATCCCCGCCGCAACCAAAGCAAAGCTAGACCTCCTCTACGGCAAATATTGGTAACCAAAACTTCGTCACCTTGACCAAAGCACACCGCCCCAAAGCCCGTCATCTCGACCGAAGCGCAGCGTAGTGGAGAGACCCCTGTATTTCAAATCTCTCACCACCACAAATCCTCAACACCTGGAGCACCATGTCCATACTCGTAGTAGGTTCCGTAGCCTTTGACACCCTCGAAACCCCCAGCGGCAAGCGCGAGCGCGTGCTCGGCGGCGCCGCCACCCACTTCGCCCTCGCCGCCAGCTTCTTCACCAAGGTCCGCGTCGTCGGCGTAGTCGGCGAAGACTTCCTCCCCGAGCACGAAGCCGTCCTCACCTCCCGCGGCATCGACACCACCGGCATCGAGCACGTCCCCGGCAAGAGCTTCCACTGGACCGGCAGCTACCTCAAAGACCTCGCCGAAGCCGACACCCTCGCCACCGACCTCAACGTCTTCGCCGACTTCGAGCCAAAGATCCCCGCCAGCTATCTCGACACCGACTACCTCTTCCTCGCCAACATCGATCCCGTTCTGCAGTCCCGCGTCCGCGCCCACATGCCCAACGCAAAGCTCGTCGCCGGCGACACCATGAACTACTGGATCGCCGCCCACCGCGACAACCTCCTCAAGGTCCTCCGCGAGCTCGACATCCTCATCATCAACGACAACGAAGCACGCATGCTCAGCGGAGAAACCAACAACATCCGCGCCGCCAAGGGTGTCCTCGCCCTCGGCCCCAAGTCCCTCGTCGTCAAGTACGCCGAGCACGGTTCGGCCGCCTACTTCTCCCCGCACAGCTTCGGCGACAACTTCGAGCACAAGCAGTTCCGCGCCCCCGCAACGCCGCAGGAAGAGGTAGTCGACCCCACCGGCGCAGGCGACTCCTTCGCTGGCGGCTTCTACGGCTACATTGCTTCGCAAGGCAAGCTCACCCCCGAGGTCTTCCGCAAGGCCATGTTCTACGGCTGCGTTCTCGGCTCGCTCTCCGTCGAAGCCTTCGGCACCGACCGCCTGCAGCGCACCACCCGCGAAGAAATCGATCAGCGCTTCGGACACCTCAAGGAAATCTCCCACCTCTAACTCACCATGGCGAGATCCAGATCAGATCGACGCGCCGCGCGCCTCTCGGGAACCCAGCCTGGCGAAACCAAGCCCGGCGAAATCGTCCTCGGCCGCCGCAGCTCCCGCACCGGCTCCTTCCGCGATTCGCCCATCTGGGTTCCCGGCGATCCCGAAGCCGTGCGCCCGGTTGTCCCAGGCGAAACCTATCCGCTCTTCGTCGCCGGCGTCCTGCTAGCCTTCGTCGCGCTCTTCGTCTGCTTCCACCACAACTATCTCCTCCTCTACGGAGACGCCGTCGCGCATCTAGCCATCGCCCGCCGTATTCTCGACGCCAAGTGGCCCGGCCTCTCGCAACTCGGCGGCGTCTGGCTGCCCCTCCCGCACATCCTCATGCTGCCCTTCATCATGAACCTGCGCATGTGGCAGACCGGCCTGGCCGCCGCGCCCATGTCCATGCTCAGCTATGCCGCCAGCGTAGCCGGCATTTGGAGACTCGCGCGCCGCATGATGCGCCTCCGCTGGGCACTCGTCGCAACCACCTTCTACGCGCTCAACGCCAACCTCCTCTTCCTCTCGACCACCGCGATGACCGAGGCGCTGTTCCTCGCGCTCCTCATCTGGTCCGTCGTCGCCACCTCCGAATCCATCGCGGCGTTACGCCAGGGAGACGTAGTCACCGCCCGCGCCCGCATGATGCTCGCCGGCTTCCTCATCTTCGGCCAGGTCTTCACCCGCTACGACGGCTGGATCATCGGCGCCATCCTCTGGCTCTGCTTCGCGTATGCGATCTTCACCTCCTCCGAAGACCTTCGCCGCCGCATGCGTCCGCACTTCATCCTGTTCACGATCATCGTTGCCGCCGGCCCGCTGCTCTGGTTCTGGTACAACGCCCACTTCGAACACGACTGGTTAGACTTCCTCCGCGGCCCCTACTCCGCGAAACAAATCGAACGCCGCACCGCGCCTCCCGGCCAGCACTACCGCGGCTGGCACAACGTAGGCTGGGCCGCGCTCTTCTACACCCGCACCGCACAGATCGACGCCGCCGCCTGGGAGACAGGCTTCGCCCTCATGCTGGCCGCGCTCTACGGCTTATGGCTTTCGTGGAAACGCCGTGCCACCGCCGCCTTCCGCGCCCGCGCCGAATCCTTCGCCCTCCTCCTCTGGATCCCACTCCCGTTCTACATCTACTCGATCGCCTACGGCTCCGTCCCCATCTTCATCCCGCAGCTCTGGCCGCACGCCTTCTACAACGCGCGCTACGGCATGGAGCTCCTTCCCGCGCTCGCCCTCTACGCCGCGCTCTCCGCCGAACAATTCGAAACCTGGCTCAAGTCCCGCACCGCCAGCTGGGCGCCCATCGCCGCGCGCCTCTGGCAGCCCGCCGCGATGGTTCTCTGCGTCGCCAACTGCATCGCCATGATGTACTTCATCCCGCTCGTCCTCAAAGAGGGAATGCACAACTCAACCACCCGCGTCGCGCTCGAAAGCAACCTCGCCACCGTGCTCGAAGAGATGCCGCAGAACGTCCCCATCATGATGTCGCTCACCAACCATGTAGGCGCCGTTCAAACCGCCGGCCGCTCCCTGCAAAGCATGGTCAGCGAGAACGACGATCAGGCCTGGCAGATCGCCCTCAAGGATCCTGCCCGGCACGCAGCCTACGTCATCGCCATCGTCGGCGACCCCGTCGCCAAGGCCGTCGCCGCGAATCCACAAGGGTTAGGCGAGGTCGAAGTCATCTGCACCACCGGCCAGCCCTGCGCCCACATCTACCAGTCCCTGCTCTGGACCCCCTCCACCCAAAAATAATTTCGCCGAACGAATTTGCCTGTTCCCCTGCGCGAGTAACGCGCAAGCCCAAACCTGCATCACAGCTATTGGCCGTACGAGCAGCACTACACGATGCCACCGGGCTGAACGCTTCGCCCGTTTTAGAACGTCAAGACGAACGCAATCGAAGAGCCACACAACACGCTCGCCAGAACGAGACGGTGATGCTGTGTCTAAAAATCACAAGGAGTAACGGGCCATGGGAATCTTTACACCAGATGTCAACAACCTGCGCGAGCTGTATATCAACATGCTCCAGCACGCGCTCAGCAGCGAAAAGCAGATCGTCGAAAAGGGTCTGCCCGCCATGATCGAAAAATCCACCAACCCTGAACTAGCTCAAGCTTTCCGCAATCACCTCACCGAGTCCAAGCAGCACGTCGTGCGCCTGGAGCGCATCCTCGACGCCACCCAGGGCGAGGTCAACGATTCCAGATGCAAGGTAACCGCTCAGCTCATCAGCTCGGCTGAGTCGGAGATCGCCGACGCCGCCAACGAGCAGATCCGCGACGTCATCCTGATCGCCGCCGGCAACCAGGTCGAGCATCACGAGATCGCCATCTACGGAACCCTGCGCACCTGGGCCGAAGTCCTGGGCAACCAGCAGGACGCGCAACTCCTCGACAAAACCCTCGCCGAGGAACAGAAGGCCGACCAGCTCCTCACCAAGCTCTCCCAGCAGATCAACGTTGCCGCGCCCGTAGCGTAGGTTCGCTACAGGCCAGGCTTTACACCGCCCGCGTGTCTCCTCACACCCGGGCGGTTTTCTTTGCGCACACTCCGTACCCATTCCGATTCCACCCAACGCGCCACACCCCCCTCGGCTCCCCGCGAGTAGTATTCTGGCTCGATGGTGGATCCCGGCCACATACATTTCTCCACGCTCGAGCAGATGATCCTCTCCGGCCCCTCCCTCAAGCGTCTCCTGATGGCCAGCGCCCTCGGCGGTGTCGTCGGCCTCGAGCGCGAATGGCGACACAAGGACTCCGGCCTTCGCACCAACATTCTCATCTGTGTGGGCTCGGCGCTCTTCACCATCATGAGCGTCGTCATCGCCGGCGATACTTCGAACAACCGCGGCCAGATCGCCGCCAACATCGTGCAGGGCATCGGCTTCCTCGGCGCCGGCCTCATCCTCCACACCAAGAACCGCGTCCTCGGTCTCACCAGCGCCGCCACCGTCTGGGTCGTCGCCGCCATCGGCATGACCTGCGGTGCCGGCCTCTACATCGTGGCCGGACTCGCCACCATCCTCGTCCTCATCTTTCTGCAGATCATCGGCGTTCTCGAAGGCCGCCTCGGCTGGAAGCGCTATCCCAAGGTCTACGAAGTCCGCGCCGACATTGGTTCCATGCTGCCCGAGAGCATCGTAGGCGCTGCCCGCGCCGAAGCCCTCGCCGAGCAAGTCTCCGCCGCCAATCACCGCATGCAATTAGCTATCTTGAAGGTGCTAGACTCCGTCGGCCAGCGCCTCGCCGTACTCGATCGCGACAACATCGCCGGCATCGAGCGCGTCTCCTTCATCGTCACCGCCACCCGCAAAATTCATCACCGCATCCATCACGAGCTGCAGGCCGACGACGCCACCGACAAGGTCGTCGTCTTCAACGACACGGAGGAAGAATGAGCCGCATCCCCTTCGTCAAAGCCCACGCCTACGGCAACGACTTCCTCATCATCGAAGAGACCCTCGCACTCAACCGCCACGCCGCACTCGCCCGCAAACTCTGCAGCCGCAACACCGGCATCGGCGCCGACGGCATCGAGTTTTTAGACCGTCGCCCCAACGGCGAGTTGTTCCTCCGTCTCTTCAACGCCGACGGCTCCGAGGCCGAACTCTCCGGCAACGGCACCCGCTGCGTCGCCGCCTGGCTCGCCGCCAGCGAAGGGCTCCAGCAAGTCGCGCTCGGCACCCACGGCGGCGTCCGCACCTGCCGCCTCATCCGCCGCGACGGCCCCGACTACTGGATCGAAATCGACATGGGCGTCCCCCGCGTCATGCCCCGCACCATCGAAATCCCCAGCGTGGATGCCCCCATCGACGGCGTCATGGTCAACGTCGGCAACCCGCACTTCATCCTCTTCCCGGACAGCGAAGACTTCAGCAGCCACAACCTCACCTGGCAACAACTAGGCGCGAAGATCGCCGTCGACCCACTCTTTCCCCACGGCACCAATGTAGAGTTCGTCCGCATCCTCTCGCCAACAGAAATCGCCTTCCGCATCTACGAGCGCGGCTGCGGCCCCACCACCTCGAGCGGCACCGGAACCTGCGCAGCCTCAACCGCCGCCATCTTCCGCCACAATGCAGCGCGCGAGCTCACAGCCATCGCCGAAGGCGGAGCGCAACAGATTTCCTGGCCCACCAACTCCAGCGAGATGCTCCTCACCGGCCCCGCCGAAATCATCTGCACCGGCGAGGTAGACTTTGCCTGACCCCACCGCTATCGCCGATCCTCATTCTTTCGTCTCAGAAAAATTTGTCATCCTGAGCGAAGCAGCTCGCGCACTTGCGAACTGCGTAGTCGAAGGACCTGCCAACCTGCTCGCACCGCCGACACCGCGCATGGTTTCCAACCAAAGATCTCAGCCCTGACATGTCAACACTTCGCCCCAAACTCAAGCTGGGAAGTCGCATTGCCCTCGTCTCCCCAGCCTCGGCCGCCAAACCTGAATTAGTAGAGCAAGGCCGCGCTGCGCTCCAAGCCTACGGCTACAACCCCATCATCATGCCCCACGCCCTCGACCGCGGCCCGCTCTACTACGCCGGCACCGCCGCCCATCGCGCAGCCGACCTCCACGCCGCCTTCGCCGACCCCACCATCGACGGCCTCCTCTGCACCCGCGGCGGCTGGGGCTCCGCCGAACTACTCCCCCTCCTCGACGCCTCGCTCATCCGCGCCAACCCCAAAGTCTTCGCCGGCTACAGCGACCACACCTCGCTCCACCTCTAC
>JBEKFF010000082.1:0-14002 GCA_050013455.1 Acidobacteriaceae bacterium
GGTGAAAGCAAAGTGAATTCGGTGTAGTGTCAGCACGTCCATTTCGTTCCTCGGTTAAATGCTGTTTCGACTAGTCGCTCAACGACCATCACGCCGCCTGCGCGAATCCCATTAAAGCGTGCCCTGCTAAAGAGATGAGCATTCCCTCTCTTTGGTTACACTCTGCGCTTGCCGGCTATGTCATCCGTCCCCTCCGACCGGGCAGCGTTCTCTCTGCCAGCTCACTATGCCGCCAGTTGTTCGCACAGGGCCGCTTCGAACACCTTCAGCAATCCGACCCCGGTCGCCAGGCCCACGCAAGCATCCTTACTCATCGCCGGCCGACCCAACGCCCATGGCGAAGGTGGTCTGCCCTGCGAGATTCCTTTCACAACAGAAAAGGTCTATCTTTGCCCAACAACCATCGCTTCAACCAGACCGCTGAAGTGAAGCCGATCCGATGAACCGAAAACCCATGTCACTCTGAATGCGTCACACAGTCCATCTATACACCGCCCCGGCATTGGGGTTTGGGAGCAGGTCGATGTCACCATCCTCGTCACCAACCCCGATGAGAGTGATGGTTTTATAGTCTCTTTTTTGCAACGATGTCAAACATCCCGTGAGGGTTACGGTCGCCTGAACTATAACTCCCGCCGAGCGTTGCGGAGACTATCCGGCGCGGCTCATTCCTGATTTCCCGTGCGGCCAATCGCATACAGCATCACGCGATACACATGAAAGCCTCGCCCCTCCATCAGCAGCTCGCGCCCCTGGTTCGACTGGTCCCCGTTCAGCCGCCGCACCGTCACCCATTCGCCGTGCTCGCGGCGCACCTCCTCAATGCGCGCAATGCCTCCAACCTTGTCATCAACATCCGGATCCCGCAGGAAAGAAACATAGAGCCCGCTCCCTGCAATAAAAAATTGATTGACCTCAGCTTCGATCACCATCATCGCGCCATCGCTGCTCAAGAGTTTCTTGTCAGGCCACGAACGAGCCAGCGTCGCCTCAAACAAATAGCCACCCAGCGCCACCGTCTTGGTCGGACGCGGGCTGCTTTCCCTCATCACCACGCCGCGAATCTTGTCCGAAGCCTGCGCTGAAAGAATCATGTCCCCGAGGCTGCCCAGCACCTCATACGCACCGCTCATCCCCGCATCCGGTTCACCTTTACTCTCGACCGAATCCACCCCAAACGGCGAAAATCCGAACGCCTTCGCCTCTCCATACGCATAGAACGCATTGGTCGGAGCGCTATCGATGCGCGCCTCCGGAACAAACACCGCGTTACCCTTCAGCCGGTAGCGATTGATCCAATACTCAAAATCCGGCCAGTAAATATCCGGCGAAAAGAAGTCCAGTGCAGGCGCCGTCACTCGATACACCTCAAGGTACGCAGGATGCGGACCGCCACTCGGATACTCGCCCGCCCGCTCATCCGGAGCCGGCAACTGGCAGTTCACATACATGGGCAAGGCATATTCCCGCTTGCCGTCTGCAGCAACCGACTGAATATATCGCGCATAATTCCACGCCATAAATACCTCATCGGCAGCGTCCCCAAACACCTCCTGCCACGTCCCGCCCTGCGGATGGAAGTGTGCGCGAAGCTCGGGCGAGAATTCCTCGCGCTTCGCCTCGAGCGCATGGATCAGTTCCACCGGCACCGGCCCACGGAACATCTCGTTCGCAGCCTTCGAACGATCGCGCCCATATCCCAGGTAACCGACCTCATTCTCCACCTGCACCATCAGCACCGTCTGCTGCCCCTCGTCCACACTGCGCACATGCTTCAGCAGGGAAGAGAAGGCCCGCCCGTCCGCCCTCTGTGTCTGCTCACCCAGCGTGGAAAGAATCTCCAGAGGAGTTCCATCAGCGGCCATCGCGCGAGGGAATCGCGCAGGATCTCCCTTCACCCATTCAGGTGCATAACTCGACACGCTATTCTTCCAGCTCCCAAACCACAGCAACACCAAATGAAGATGCTGTTGCCGAGCCACGTCAATCCAGTGATCAAGAATCTGAAAGTCGAAGGTCCCTTCGACCGGCTCAATCTGCTCCCACGCCACCGGCATCAGCACCGTGTTCAAATGCATCTGCGCGAGCTTGGGCAGAATCTCATCGGCCTGCGCCGCCGTACCCGCGGAAGAGTTTCCCAACTCGCCCCCAAGAATCAGATAAGGCTTGCCATCCACAATCAACTGCGTCGCATCCCCCATCTGCCGCACCGCCGGCAACGAAGCTCCATGAGCCATCAGCCCGCAAACCAGGCACGAGACGACGAAGACGCTAGCTCTGAATATCAAAAGTCTCTCCTGGAATCGATCGGATCGCGCAATCAACGTCCCGGCAATTCTAGTTGGTCGGCCCGCGAGGATGACGATATAGTTGTTGAGCAATACTAAATTGCCCGCCATGAACCCTACATCTCGCATACACTTTCCGATCTCCCTCGCGCTTACCCTCGTCTCGCTCACGCCGTGCCTGCACGCTCAAACCGCACCCGCACAACCCGTCTGGATCGCAAGCTGGGGTTCCTCGCAACAGGTCCCTGAGCCGCAGAACACCATGGCCCCCGCTGACCTCACGGACGTCACCCTGCGCCAGATCGTACATCTCTCCGCCGGCGGCTCCGCGCTACGCGTGCACCTCTCCAACGCTTTTGGCACCGAGCCGCTGCACATCACCTCGGCCCGCATCGCCAGGCCTCTCGCGCCCGACGCCGCAGCCATCGACCCTCAAACCGACCGCGCCCTCACCTTCGCCGGCGCCCCCGACGTCACCATCCCCGCCGGCGCAGAGTTCGTCTCCGACCCCATCCCCCTCACCGTCCCCGCGCTCTCAGACCTCGCCATCTCCTTCCATCTCGACGCCCCGCCCGCCCGCGAAACCAGTCATCCCGGCTCGCGCGCCACCTCCTGGTACGTCCACGGCGACGCAGTCTCCGCACCGACTCTCACCACCCCCAACAAGATCGACCACTGGTTTCAGCTCTCCGAAATCGACGTCCAGTCCACCCCCACCGCCGCCACCATCGTAGCGCTCGGCGACTCCATCACCGACGGTCACGCCGCCACCACCAATGGCAACACCCGCTGGCCCGACGCCCTCGCCGCCCACCTGCAACAATCGCCAGCCACGCAAACCATCGGCGTCTCCAACCAGGGCATCGGCGGCAATCATCTCCTCACCGACGGCCTAGGTCCCAACGCCCTCGCCCGCTTCGATCGCGACGTCCTCGCACCCGCCGGCGCACGTTGGGTCATCGTCCTCGAAGGCGTCAACGACCTCGGCGGCCTCACCCGCGACGGGGAAGTCTCTCCCGAAAAACACGCCGCCCTCGTCCAGCGAATCCTCGGCGCCTATCAACAGATCATCACGCGCGCCCACGCCCACCAGCTTCGCGTCTACGGAGCGACGATCACCCCCTACACCGGCTCCGACTACTACCACCCCGGCCCCTTGAGCGAAGCCGATCGCCAAACCATCAACGCCTGGATCCGCACCCCCGGCCACTTCGACGCCGTCATCGACTTCGATGCGGTCGTCCGCGATCCCGCGCACCCCGACCATCTCCTGCCAGCCTACGACTGCGGCGACCACCTTCATCCATCGCCAGCCGGCTACAAGGCCATGGGAGAATCCATCCCCCTGACCCTCTTCACCCGCTAGCACCCCGTATTGGCATTTGTTCTTGCCGTTGCTTTTCTTCCTGTCATTCCCTCTGGGAATCTGCTTCTTCTTTTGCCCTCACCCTTCGCAACCCATTCCTCGTCATCTCGACCGGAGCGCAGCGCAGTGGAGAGTCCCCTGTATTCCTCGCCTACGCAATGAATTAGCCCTACGCCAACCTCGCCGGCGTAGGCCCCAGCAGATCTTCAATCCGTATCGGCAGCTCGCGAACCCGCACGCCCGTCGCATGATGCACGGCGTTCGCAATCGCCGACGCAACCCCCGCAAGCCCAATCTCCCCAACGCCCCTCGCCCCCAGCGCATTAATCACCAGGTCGGGATGATCCAGGAACGTGACATCAATGTTCGGCGCATCGGCATTCGTCGTCAGGATATAGTCCGCCAGATTGTTGTTGATCGGCGCACCGGACCGCGCATCATAACGAGTCGCCTCGAACAACGCCATCCCGACTCCCATCACCACCGCGCCCTCAATCTGATTCCGCGCCGGCTTCGGATTCAGAATTCGCCCGCCGTCGATCACCGTCACCACGCGCGACACGCGGAGCCGCGCCGTCTCCGGCTCCCACGTCACCTCCACAAACTGCGCGCCAAACGAGTGCTGCGAAAACTTGCGGTCCGGCGCGCCAAAGCTCCCAGCGCCTTTCCCGTTGCCCGTCGCACTCCGCACGCTAGCCTTCGTCAGGATGTCGCCGAAGGGAATCGCCTTGCTCGCATCGCTATCCTTCAGCCGCACCTTCCCATCGCCGAACTCCAGATCCTTCGGCTCCTTGTCAACAAACACCGCGTCAGGCCCCGCGGTAGCAATCGCAAACAACTTCCCGATCGCATTGTTTGCCGCCTCCAGCACAGCAGGAATCACGCTGGCCGTCGCCCACGACCCTCCCGAGATCGGTCCCAGCGGCAGATTCGTATCGCCCAGCACCACCTCGATCCGATCATTCGGCAACCCCATGCGCTCGGCCACTATGTTCGACAGCACCGTGTACGTCCCCGTGCCGATATCCTGCGTAGCGCACGACACCCGCGCGTTTCCATTCGACAGCAACTCCACCGTCGCATGCGACTCGCAACTCTCCGCAATCCACGAGCACCCGGCAACGCCCCACCCCAGCGCCAATCCACTTTGCTCGCCCGTGCCCTTCATCGAGCCCACCGCCGGCGTATACCTCGACCACCCAAACTTCTCCGCGCCCACATGCAGACACTCCACAAAGTGTCGCGAAGAGAAGGGAAGATCCTTCCCCTCATCCTTCGCCGGCTCGTTCAGCAGCCGCAGCTGGATCGGATCCATCTTCAGCGCAATCGCCAGCTCATCCATCGCCGACTCCGTAGCAAACATCCCCGGCACCGCGCCCGGCCCGCGCATCGACGTAGGTGTCCCCACATTCCTCCGCACAATCGCCGACGTAGCGCGAAGGTTCGCCACGCTGTAGCTATACCCCGTCGCTTCGCTGCAACCCTCGGAGTAATCGTCCAGCATCGACGTGTGATTCAGCGAGTCATGCATCAGCGCGACGAGCTTGCCATCCGGCGTCGCTCCCAGCCGCACCCGCTGCTGCGTCCGTGGCCGATGCCCCACGTTCTGGAACATCATGTCGCGGCTTACCACCAGCTTCACCGGACGCCCCAGGTTCCGCGAAGCCTGCGCCGCAATCAGCGCGTGCGGCCAGGGCCACAATTTGCCCCCAAAGCCCGACCCTAGGAACCGCGAGATCACCCGCACATTCTCGATTGGCACGCCCAGCATCTGCGCCAGAACATTCTGCGAGTTGCACACCGCCTGCGTCGTCTCGTACAGCGTAAAATTCTGCCCATCGAAGTCCGCCACCGAAGCATGCAGCTCGATTGGATTGTGCGTCTCCGTAGGCGTACCGTACGTCTCATCAATCTTAACGGGCGCCGTCTTGAACGCCGCATCCGGATCCCCGCGCTTCGAATCTTCCGTAGGCTTCTCAACCGCCTCAGCCTCGGTAAACTTCGTCGACACATTAATCGGCGCCGCCTCATACGTCGCCACCACCGCGTTCGCAGCCGCCACCGCCTGCTCAAACGTCAACGCCACCACCGCCGCCACATACTGCCCGTAGTACCGAACTACATTGTCCTCAAACGGCGGCCGCTTCTCGTCGAGTATCCCCGAAAATCCCGACGGCGGCGCCGTGCGAAACACCCTTCCAAAATTGCCGTTGTGATACACCGCCTTCACGCCCGGCATGGCCGACGCCCGGCTCACATCCAGCTTCGTGATCTTCCCGCTCGCAATCGTCGCGCACACCGGAACCGCATACAGCATGCCCGGCAGGTTGTAGTCAGACGAATACATCGCCGCGCCGCTAACCTTCAGCGGCCCATCGACGCGCGGCAGCGAGCCATTGGTGCGGGGCGGAACAGTAGATTGCGTCGCCATAAAAATCTCCTTACGCGTTTTGTGTCGCGAGTGTAAGTGCATGCGCAATGCAGCGCTTCGTCAGTTCAACTTTGAAGCCATTCTCCGTCTGCGGCCGCGCGTCCCTTACCGCCATCGCCGCCGCCCGATGAAACGCCGCGCCCTCAGCCGGTTGATGCAACAGCGCCGCCTCCGCCTCATGCGACCTCCACGGCTTCGTCCCCACTCCGCCCAGCGCGACGCGTATGTACGAAAACTTCCCGTCCGAAATCTCCGCAACAATCGCAGCCGAAGAAAGCGCAAACTCATACGACGCGCGATCCCGCAGCTTCAAATAAACCTGCTTCGATCCCTTACGCGCCGGCGGCAGCGTCACCTGCGTAATCAGCTCGCCCGGCGCCACCACCGTCTCAATATGCGGCGTCGTTCCCGGCAGCAAAAAGAAATCCCCGATCGCCACATCACGCGACCCCTTGCTCCCCTGGATCGTCACCACCGCCTCCAGCGCGGTCAGCGCCACATTCATGTCCGAAGGATTCGTAGCAATGCAATGCTTGCTCGTTCCCAAAATCGCCAGCGACCGATTGTCCCCCTCAATCGCCGAGCACCCCGTCCCCGGCGCGCGCTTGTTACACGCCATCGCCGTGTTCCGAAAATACATGCAGCGCGTCCGTTGCAGCAGGTTCCCGCCCGTCGTCGCCATATTTCGCAACTGCGCCGAAGCCCCCGCCAGCAGCGCCTGCGACACCACCGAGTACTCCTCCTGCACCACTGCATGATGCGCAAAATCCGAATTCCGCACCAGCGCCCCCACGCGCAGCCTGCCATCCGGCAGTCGCTCAATCGTGTCCAGTCCAATCCGATTGATATCCACCAGCTTCGTTGGCCGCTCAACATCAAGCTTCATCAAATCGAGCAGCGTCGTCCCACCAGCAATAAACCGAACGCCCTCCTGCCCGACAGTATTTGTCGCCGCCGCTGCGTCCGTCGCACGGGAATAGGTGAAAGCTTCCATACAACTCCCTCTCAATCTGCGCCCTTAAGCGCGCTGCCGAACCTGCTGAATCGCCGCAACAATATTGGGATACGCGCCGCAACGGCAGATATTCCCGCTCATCAATTCCTTCACATCGGCATCCTTCGGCCCGCAAGGTTCCTTCAGCAGCGCCACCGCGGACATGATCTGCCCGGACGTGCAATACCCGCACTGGTAGCCGTCATGCTCCACGAACGCAGCCTGCATCGGATGAAGATTCTCCGGCCCCCCCAGCCCCTCAATCGTCGTAATCGCATCGCCGTCATGCATCACCGCCAGCGTCAAACACGAGTTGATCCGGCGTCCGTTCACATGCACCGTGCACGCCCCGCACTGCCCGTGATCGCAACCCTTCTTCGTGCCCGTCAGCGAAATCGTCTCACGCAATCCATTCAACAGCGTAGTGCGAGCGTCCACCTCGATCGCATGCGCCTTCCCGTTCACGTTCAGTGTGATGGCAATCGCATTCTCCACCTTCTCTCCTGTGCCCGCTGGCCTCGCAACCGGCTCCATCGTCTGCGCTGCCCGAGCCACCAGCGGCGCAGTCGTCACCGCAACACTCGCAGCACCCACCTGCGAAAGAAATGAGCGACGCGTAACGCTTCCTACCCGCGACGCAATCTCCGCCTTAACTTCATCTTCCACGGACATTTGGAATCTCCCTCAAAGCTGCGTTGGTCGGCCTGACGTCCCGCATCCCGCGCAGGACGAATTCCTTGCTGAATTCTAAGCGCACACGCCTTCCAACGTCACGCCCACCCAAAAATCTCTCCATGCCACACCCACCGGCGTCAGGCCTCGTCCACCACCTCAAACGGCCGCATCATGTCATTCGACTCATGCTCAAGAATATGGCAGTGATACAGATACTTCCCCGTATACCCCTCGAACTTCGTAATAATCCGCGTGATCATGCCCGGCGGGCACTGCACCGTATCCTTCCACCCCATCTCATTCGGCTCCGGCTTGATCGCCGCTGCCAGATACCGCAGCCCCTTCGCATTTCGATACGCAAACACATCAAACACCCGCCGATCCAACACCTGAAACCGCACCAAATGCAGATGGATCGGATGGGTATCCTCCGTCAGATTGACGAACTCCCAAACCTCCGTCGAATTCAGCCGCGGCCGCTCCGTGACCGGTTCCATCCAACGCTTGCGGTTCAACACCATCAGCATGGAATCTCCGCGCCCATTCAAAGCCTCGTCGAGCGTAATCGTCCGTGTAACCGTAGCCGCAGACTCATCCATCCGCACCACCGCTGGAAACCCAGCCGGAAACTTCGCCGGCAGCAGGGAACTAGCCTGTTCACCCGCGTCCTTAATCCTCGCCGTGCGCGCAGCACCCACGCGGAACTGCAGAATCTCCAGCGCCCCATTCTTCAAATGCACCTGCTGCCCCGCAGCCTCAGAAAAATCAATCAGCAGGTCCGCGCGTTCTGCCGGCGCAAGATTCAAATACCCCAGCTTCACCGGCGCCGAAAGCAATCCCTGGTCCGACCCAATCTGCCAGAACGCCTGCCCCTTCTCCAGCGACAACGCAAAGAACCGGCTGTTCGCCCCATTGAGCACCCGAAACCGATACAGCCGCGGCTCGACCTCAACATAAGGCCGAATCTTCCCATTGATCAAAATCGCGTCGCCATCAAACTCAGGAACCCAAGGATGCCCAGCGATCCCCGACGTCGGATAATACAGCTGTCCATCCACGCTGAAGTTGCGGTCATACAGCACCAGCGGAATCTCATACCGCCCCTTCGGCAACCCCAGCGAATCCTCGCGCTCATCGCGCAGCAACATCATCCCCTGCAACCCCGCATAAATATTCAGCCGATTCAGCCCCATCGCATGATCGTGATACCACAGCGTCGCCGACTCCTGCTCCAGCGGATAATGACAAGTCCGGCTCTGCCCCGGCGCAAACCAATCCTCCGGATAGCCATCATCCTTGGTCGGCACCCGCGCCCCATGCAGATGCGCCACTGCCCGCACCTCCGGCAGATCGCGCCCACACCCATGCAGCGAGTAATCCACCGGAAGAAAATGTTTCTGCGGCAGGGAATTGACCCACTCCACGCGCATCGCGCGCCCGCTCCTGCCCTCAATCAACGGCCCCGCCGGCGTACTCCCATAGCTCCACAGCCGCGTCGCCGGAACATCCCGATGCACCTTCGCATGAATCTCCCGCATCACCACGCGCAGCGGATGCGGCCCCACGGGCGTCACCCGCTCCGGCATCGGCAGCGCATCCACAAACGGCGTCAGCCCCAGCGAATGCAGCATGACCGGCGGCGGTTCGTCCGAGCGCACCACCGGCCCCGCCGGCATCGCCATCGACATCTGCGCCGCGACCCCGCGCCGCGCACCCCACGCCACACCCATGGCCGACACTTGCTGAAGAAAACGACGTCGGCTGCCAAACAAGCGATCAGATCTCCGTAAATCCACAAGAAAAGAAAAAGCACGCACCCGTCGAAGGTGTGCGTGCTTTCAAGTTAAGCAAAGTGTGTGAATACTCTGTGAACGCCGCTAGTTGCCGCTGGTCACCGCGCCAGTCGCCGGATTCAGCAGCACCACATTCGGATTCGGCGCCACATTGTTGGTGAAGTTGAACATGTTATTGAGCGTGCCCGCGCTGGAGTCGAACGACCCCGTCCCAATCCTCTGGCTGCTCAGGAACGTGTCCTCGACAAACCGGATCACCGACGCCTGGTCCGTCACCGTATTGTCGATCGCGTTCTTGTTCGCCCACGGCGAGATCACCAGCAGCGGCATCCGCGGCCCATGTCCGCAACGTCCCTGCACCGGCTTCCCGTTGGAGTTCGGTCCCGGCAGCGCCGACGCCGCAGCACCCGCGCTGATGCAAACGCCCGCTCCATTCAGCGAGTCGGCCGCCGTAGCCGAACCATTCACCAGGTCCGTCAAGTGGTCGTACCATCCATCCGAATCGTCATAGGCGATGATGATCGCCGTGCTCGACCAGAACGACGACTGCTCCAGCGCATTGATCGTGTTCACCACGAACGTCTGCTCATCCAGCGGATCAGAGTAGCCCGCGTGCGCATCCTGGAATCCCGGAGCCTTCAGAAAGCTCACCGCCGCCAGATTTCCGGCCGCCAGCGCCGTCGTGAAATCCTGAATGTCGTACTGATGGTTCGCCGTGGCAGTCCCCGTATCCGCCGCCGTGCCAATCACCGCAGTCGAAACCGGCCGTATGTGCGTAGGATTCGCCGTGCTCGCGTAATACTGGAACGGCTCATGATGCGGAATATAATCCGCCTTCAACGGATTCCCCGGGATATGCACCGCTCCCGTGCTCCGCGCGCAGCCCGTCGTCCCATTGGTGTTGGTCGTGCTCAGGTTGAAGCCGCCCGAGAACATTCCCCACGTAACGCCCGCCGCATTCAGCAGGTCGCCAATATTCTTGCCCTGCATGCTCACATTCGCACTCGCAGACGAGCACACATCGTTCGCGGGATCTTCATCCCCAATCAGCGTGTATCCACCCTGCCCATCCGCAACCACCGCCGACGCCGCGCCGGTCGAATACGTAGCCACGCCATTCGTCTGGCCCGCCACAAGATTCAGCGCGCCCTGCGTCGAAGCACCAAACGTGCTCCCGAACGAGTGGTCGTTCAGCGCGTAATGCTGTGCGTAATTCCACAGTGCCGTCACCGTGTTGCCGTCGTAGTAGCCCATCGTCAGGCCAGTCGTGTTGGCAATCCCAGGCGCGCCCGTTGCGGTCGCCAGCGCCAGCCCATCCGAGGTACCCACCGACAGCGGAAACTGGTCCATCTTTCCGCCATCGAACGCCGTCTGTTCCGGCCCATAATTATGGTCCTGGTCATTCGTTCCTGCCTGGCTCGTATCCAGCCGGAACGGATTTGTCGCGCCCGTTCCGTTCGCAATATTCAGGTTAGGATTCGCCGTCAGCAAGTCCGGGCTCGTCACGTAGTTCGCGATGTTCGTCGGCGTCCCCGTCGCAGCCGTAAACTTCGACGCATCCGTCGAGAGGTTCGCCGCATTCGGATACGTTCCGAAGTAGTGGTCAAACGAGATGTTCTCGTTGAAGATCACCACAACATGCTTGATGACCTGGGAGCTGGTCACCGGTGTAACCACTGCCGGCGGAACCACCGTGGCTGGCGCTGGCGAATACCCGGTGCAACCAGTGAGCACCATAAGTGCAATTAACGAAACTGCTGAAACCTGACGAATCATTCTGCGCGCCTCAATCCAGTTGGTGTTTTAAGAACACCTCCACAGATACAGCGCGAATGTGAACGCAGCTTGAATGCCGCGTGAATCTCGTGACCCAGCTCACCAAACGTGTGGAGAACTTGCTAACCCTAAACACCCCACGCACGTCATAGCAATCCAAACCCAGCAAGACACGACGAGCCGATCCACAAGTCGCGCTTCGAAGGGCCACGACTCCAGTCGTGCCAAATAGGCCAACAGGAGGGAGGGCTTCCGCCCCTGAGGTTAAGCTTCGGCTTCCCCCAAAGTTTTCACGCCAGCTTCAGTTCAATCCTCGACGCCTCGCCATCCAGCGCCACAATCTGGAAGCTCCGCACCTGCCCCACCGCCACCGGCTCCGGCTTCTTCTTTGCCGCAACCCCCGCACCCTTCCACTGTGCACTCAGCATGGAGGTCAACTGCGACAGGTCCACCCCGCCACCACTCCCCCCGCTCTCCTCCACGGACGCAGCCTCCACCACACACGTCGCGCGAATCCCTTCGCCGAGCTCCACCACCACCGACCCCGCGCCCTGCTCCACCACGCGTCCCGACACCGTGTCGCCCACCTTATGCTCCTCGAGGTACTCGCCCAGCCCCGTCGGCACCAGCTGTTTCATGCTCAGCTTGATCTGCCGTTTCTCCGGATCAACCGCCACCACCTGCGCCTTCACCCGCTCGCCCACATGCAGCACATCCTGCGGATGATTAATTCGCCGGTCCGCGACGATCTCGCTCACATGCACCAGTCCCTCGACGCCCTCGGACAGTTCCACGAACGCACCAAACTTCGTCAGCCGCGTCACCGGCCCTTCCACCTGCGATCCCACCCCGAACTTCTTCGACACATCCGTCCACGGATCGCCCAGCGCCTGCTTCAGCCCCAGCGAAATCCGCTTGCCTGCCGCATCCACGGCCAGCACCACCGCCTCCACACTGTCGCCCTCCTTCAGCATGTCGCTAGGCTTCCTCACCTTCTTCACCCACGACATCTCCGACACGTGGATCATCCCCTCGATCCCCGGCTCCAACTCCACGAACGCACCAAAGTCCATCAGCCGCGTCACCGTCCCCGTAATCCGCTGGCCCACCGTATACGTAGCGGCAGCGCCATCCCACGGCTCCGGCTGCAACTGCTTCAGCCCCAGCGAAATCCGTTTCGTCTCCGCATCCACGCTGAGAACCTTCACCTCAATCTGCTGCCCCACACTCAGCACATCTTCCGCAGCCTTCACCCGGCTCCAGGCCATGTCGCTGATATGCAGCAGCCCGTCGACACCCCCAATATCCACGAATGCTCCGTAAGCCGCAAAGCTCCGCACCGTCCCCGCAACCACCTCGCCCACCTGCAACCCGGCCACGCGAGTCGACTGCACAGCAAACGCCTCTTCCTCCAGCACCGCGCGCCGATCCACCACCACATCCTCTTCTTCGGTATCGAGCTTCGTGATGCGGCAGGTAATCAGTTGCCCCACCAGCTTCTCCACCTCACCCGCCTCACGCGCCCCACTACGCGAAGCCGGCAGAAACGCCCGCACCCCCACATCCACCGTGAGCCCACCCTTGACCACGCCCGTAACTGTTCCCACCACCGCAGTCTTCTGCGCGAAGGCCTCTTCCAGCGACGCCCAGTCCGTAGCCTGCGCCACCCGCAGCAGCGACAGCTCGTAGTACCGCTCCACATTCCGGCCCTTCACCGACACCGCAAACTTGCTCCCCACCTCCACGTCTTCGGCATTGTTCGCAAACGCTGTGCGCGGCAAAATCCCTTCCGTCTTGTACCCAATATCCAGGTACACAAACTCCGCGTCCAGCGACACGACGGTACCTTCGAGCTGTTTCGCATCGCCCTCGGCCTTATGCGTATGGCTATGCTCAAACTCGGCCAGCATCTCGCTAAAAGATTCGGTCGATTCTTCGGCAGGCGTTTCAACGTCATGGAGGGGCGTAGCGATCTTTTCGTCAGGCATCATGTCTGCCTTTTATTCTCGCACCCCAAACAAGACCCGTCATCTCGACCGGAGCCGCGCGCCTTTCGCGTCCGCCCAACCAGCGCGTCATCTCGACCGAGCCGCGCGTTCTTTCGCGTCCGCCCAACCAGCGCGTCATCTCGACCGGAGCCGCGCGTTCTTTGCGCGGCGGAGCGGAGAGACCCCTGTATTGGCCTTTGCCGTTGCCCTTGCCTTTCTTTCTGTCATTCCCCCTGGGAATCTGCTTCTGCCTTTGCTTTCCTGAGCGCTCTACTCTCCAGCAACGCTCAAATCCGCAATCTCCGGCTCTCTCCGCTTTTTCAAATCCCCAGTCCTCAGCACATCCAGGAACCGACGCACCTCATACCCGGCAACCTTCGCCGCATACGCCAAATTCGCCGCAATCGCGGTCACATCCTGCGCCGCCTTGGTCTGCACCGCCGACCCTTCCGCAACCGCGATCAGCGCCGGCAACTTCAGCCAGCACACAAACGACTCGAAGCCCTCCTGCGTAAAGTATTCCGGCTCGTGAACCTCACCATGAATCCCCGTCAGCCACCGCACATCCGCATCATTCCAGAACTCCGCCGACCGCACCGCGGCCGAGCACGACCCAAACTGATTCATCATCAGCAGCGCCCGAACCTGTGCCGCCGCTCGCCACGCCTGCTCGCCGTTCACACCCACCGCG
>JBEKFF010000083.1:0-13940 GCA_050013455.1 Acidobacteriaceae bacterium
TTGGGGAAATTTGGGTAGATGGGGTAAGACTTAGCCTGGTTTCGGGTTACGAATCGGCAGGCTTGACACGGTTTCGGGACGCGGGCGCGGGGTGCTCTCCTGGCATCCAAGTTGGGGGGTGCTATGATACTCGGGCTTTTGGAATGAGCTTGCAGGCTGTCCGAGGAGAGGGCTATGGCGATGACTGGGACGATGAGAACTGGGTGGAGAGTTCTGGCGGTTGGGGTGGTGTGGGGGGCGATGATTTGCCCGGCGATGCTGGCGGCGAAGACCAAGCTGCCGGTGCCGAGTACGTGGGAGCTGGACCTGCTGCGGTCGGACTTTGGGGGTGGGCCGAAGATGCAGTCGGAAGTGTTCACGGTGAACGATGACAAGCCGGCGATGATGAGCCTGGACTTCGTGATGGTGGATGATTCGGGGCGGACGGTGAAGAGCTCGTGGAGCGGACCGCAGAATGGCAAGCTGCTGCCGCTGACGGGAGATGCAGGCGCGAGCTTCGGGATCGACAAGGATGGGAACGAGCACTGGTTGTTTGCGGATGGATCGACGCGGGTGGGGAAGATGTCGTTGGAAAAGGACAAGAGGACAGTACTGTTGCGGGTGGTGTACACGGGTAAGGATGGGAAGCAGTTTACCCAGGTGTTGATGTACAACCGGACGGACCAGTAGGTCCCGCGGTCCTGCGGTCCAGCGCGGACGGCGGGAGTTAGGACTTGTGGGTGGGCTAGGATATTTGGCGGAGGGAGTTATGGCGGATTCCCAGACGTTGGTGCCGGCCGGGGAGCTTGCGGCGAAGAATACGGCTCATTTTCCTAACGAGAGTGCGGCGTATCGGGCGGCGCGCAATGCGCTGCTGGCGGAAGAGATTGAGCTGCGACGGCATGTGGAGCGGGTGGCTGCGCAGCGGCGGGAACTGCCGTTGGGCGGCGAGGTTCCGGGGGATTTTGAGTTCGTGTCGGAGGCGGGGCCGGTTCGGCTATCGGAGTTGTTTGGGGATAAAGACACGCTGATGGTGTACAGCATGATGTTTGGTGCAGAGCGGAAGGCGGTTTGCCCGGTGTGCACGTCGTTTCTTACGTCGTGGAATGGGACGGCGGTGAATTTGCGCGAGCGGGTGGCCATGGTGGTGACGGCGCGCTCGCCGATAGAACGGCTGGTGGAGTACAAGACGCAGCGCGGGCTGGGGAATCTTGCGTTCGTGTCGGATGCTTCGGGCGAGTACACGCGGACGTATGTGAACGCGGAAGACGCGGACGTGCCGGGGTTCAGCGTGTTCACGCGGCGGGATGGGAATGTGGTTCACTTTTACAGCGGGGAGTTGAGTGGGGCGATGGCTGATCCGGGGGAGGATCCGCGCGGTGCTCCGGACATGGATCCGCTGTGGTTGATGCTGGATCTGGCGCCGGAGGGTCGCGGGACGGATTGGTATCCGAAGCTGGAGTACAAGCGCGGGTAGGGGCGAGCGGGATGCGCGGTGACGAAGTTGCGAAAAGCCGACTTCGCGCGAGCCGGAGGCGCTTGATCTGCCGTCGATGATTCAATCGACCTGCGGTGTCGCCCTCAACGGGATGCGAACGTTGATCTGGGTACCACCATTCAACTTCGAGACAATCGAGAACGTTCCGTTCACCAGCTTGACTCGCTCGCGCATACTGATGAGACCGAGCCCGCGTCCCTTGTTGACCGATTCGACATCAAAGCCAACCCCTTCGTCGCAGACGGTGAGTCGAATCTCTCCGGGCATTGCCAGGAATTGCACGTTGAACTGCGAAGCTCGACTATGTTTCGCTGCATTGTGCAAGGCTTCCTGCAAAACGCGATACAGGCAAAGCGCAACGTCCGGTGACACGGGACTCGGCAAGTCTGTGCTATGAAAGTCAATCCTTAATTTCTGCTTTTGTCCGAACCCCTCGCAGAACCCTCTCATGGCCAGGACAATTCCCAGGTGATCCAACGCCGCCGAATGCAGCTCGTGAGACAAAGCCTGGATATCGGAGCCGATCTCCTGGGTGTGCTTCTGGAGGCTGTCCATGCGGTTGCGAGCGTCGCCGCTCAAGCCGGGAATGTCCTTCTTGAGCAGGTCAAGTTCAATGGCGAGTAATGCGATGCGTTGGCTGAAGTCGTCGTGAAGTTCTCGGGCAATGCGGGTGCGCTCCTGCTCCTGCGCCTCAATCAATCTGCCGCTGATGCTGTTGAGCGCCTCCTCTGCAAGCTTGCGCTCCGTCACGTCGATGCAGGATCCAATGTATCCGGCGAACGAGTCGTCGGAGTTGAACCTGGGCACTCCTATATCGAGAAGCCAATGATATTCCCCGTCGCTTGCTCTGAGCCGATACTCCATCCTGAACGGCTCCCGCTGATCAAATGCCTGGCTATAGGTCTCCATACACCGCTGTAAGTCGTCTGCGTGAACCCCGTCCGTCCAGCCATTTCCCAGTTCGGCCGACAGTGGCCTTCCGGTGAAGTCGAGCCAGGGCTTATTGAAGTAGGTGCAGAGCTTGTCGGTGCCGGCCATCCAGATGAGCACGGGGGCGGCATGTGACATCAGGCGGAAGCGCTCCTCGCTTTCTCGCAGCGCGAATTCCGCTTCTTTGCGTTCCGTGATGTCCACCGCGATCCCGAGAAAGCGCGGCTCAGCACCATTCGTTGCGAAGTAGAATCTCCCGGTGTCAGCAAGCCAGCGTATGGCGCCATCGGTCCGCACCACGCGATATTCCGCTTGATACTCGCTTCGGCCTTGCATTGCATCTGCGAATATATTCGATACGCGCTCGCGGTCGTCCGGGTGAAGGCGCTCCATGAACTCGTACTCGCCGGCAAGGTAAGGATCCCCGCGAATCCCAAACGTTGGCTCCAGGTCACCAAACCAAATGTTCTGTCCGTTGGCAAGGTCCCGGTCCCATCCCATTGATTTACCCGATGTCATCGCCAAACGAAGCCTGTCGTGGGCCGCGGCGACATCAGAAGTAAACTCCCGGTTGGCAAGATAATGCTCGGCAAAGGCCCCGACAGCGAGAATCAGTCCTGCCACCATCACCACGAGCAGACGAATCTCATGGGTACCAATAGGTTCACCCGTGCGAAACAGTTCCCACATGCCAACAACCGGAACTGCCAGCACCGCGAGCATTGCCAGAACAGAACTGTACGTGGGATCCGTGGTGTCCAACTGCACGGCGTGATTCAGTTTCGCTTTCAGCCTGTTGCCCTCAAGTCCTATCCAGAAAAACCAAAAGATAGAGGCAGTGAAGGACAACCCAAGGAGACCCCTTAGAGCCGGATAGTTCGCGCCGATCAAATCGCCGGAAGGGTCCTTCAAGGCCCAAAGAACATTAGTGGTCAGGGAACCACATGTATACAGGGCTGAGGCGCCAAACATGTGCAGGTAGAGACGCTTCCAGGGAAATTGCGATCGGAAAATCAACCTGCCAAGAATGGCAACAAGGACACCATTCTCAATAAAGTAGATCGCCTCGAAGCGCAGGATCATTGCCGCTCCCTCGTTTCCGTATTGATACGGAAACAGGTAGAACGCATAGGCGAAAACCCAGACAAAGAGCAGGAGAAGAAAGTTCAGCGTCGCTCGATACGGTCTCCGACTAGGTAACTTCAAGTGAGGGCGGGAGGCCACCGCTGCAATGATCAAGACGATGTGCAGAAATAGTGGAGGATTGTCGAACAGGAACGCCGGAATCCTGCCGTGAAGGATCACACTGTTGAACCAACTGCCAGGAACCAGCGCCCAGAGCCCAAAGGCCGCTCCAAGGAGTGACCAGAATAGCCTGGTCGCCTGCCTGCTCTGCACCGCATTCCGGATGGCAACTCCGCTCGCCAGGAGCAGCAAAATAAGATAGCTGATTTCGCAGTATGCGACCAGGACCGGACCTTGCCTGAGGGTGACCGACAGCACCGCCTGGGTCGCCAGAAGAGCTACTCCTACACCCCACCACGTATGCAACCAACGTACCAGTCTTCGAGCAAAGGATGGGTCCGGCATAGTTCTCCTGGACAACGGTTCGACCATGCTACGGGTAACTTGTCGCCAACTTTAGCACGGTCAGAGATTCGCTGTCCGAGCCCGGGCAATCTCGCGCGGCAGTCCTTGCCGTCCGACGACTATGGGGACCTTGGATGATCAACGAGACAAGAAATAATCCGGCCGGCCCCCTTTTGGCTCCTCAATCGCGATTTCCCTGAAAATTAAAATGACTAGAGGCAGGCCGGTCGCATTCTACTCAGAATGGTTTCCGAAAAATCAATCCGATCTCTATGCCGATTCAGCGCCCCATCCGGGACGAACATTTTCAAACAAACCTCTGCCAACTGCGGGTCAAGCCAGCAGATATTTCAGCAACGCCATCCGAATGTACAGGCTGTTCTTCGCCTGCCGGAAATAGGCCGCCCTTGCATTCGCATCCACCTCTGGCGCGATCTCGTTCACGCGTGGCAGCGCATGCATGATGATCGCATCCGGCTTCAATCGATCCGCTATCTCCGCATTGATCACATACACGTCCTTCACGGCGTCATACTCGACCTTCGAAGCAAAACGCTCGCTCTGCACCCGCGTGATATACGCAACATCGGCCTCTTCAATCACGCCCTCGAGCTTCTCTCCCTCGTGAAATGCAATCCTCTTCTCCATCAGGTACTCGCGATACGCCAGCGGCAGCCGCAGTTGCCATGGCGAGATCAGATCGATCGTCACCCCCGGATAGAGGCAAAGCAGCGGCAGCAGCGAATGGATCGTCCTTCCATTCAGCAGATCACCCACCAGCGCAACTCGCAGTCCACTCAGCCGCCCAAGCTCTTTCTTGATCGTGTACATGTCCGCCAGGGCCTGCGTCGGATGCTCTCCCACCCCATCGCCCGCGTTGATGATCGGCACCGGCGAGATTCTTGCCGCCGCCTCCGCAGTTCCCGGCTCATAGTGCCGAATCGCAATCGCGTCCGCATACCCGCTCACCACGCGAATCGTATCGCTGATCGTCTCGCCCTTCGTTGCCGACGAGTTGGCGCGCGCGTTCTCTGCCGTCAGCACACCCCCACCCAGCTTCTGCATCGCCGCCTCAAACGAAAATCTCGTACGCGTACTTGGTTCAAAAAATAACGTCGCCAGAATTCTTCCGCGCAGTGGATCGGTCAGCGCACGAAACACATCATCGCGCTCCATCTGGTGCGCCGACTCAAACAGCCACAACAAAAACTCCGGATCCTTGAACTGTCGTGCGCTGATTACGTGCTTGAGCTTTTCCATCGGAGCGAACACTCCCTCAACCTGCGGTGTAAACCCTGCCTTGCAATACGCTATACGTCACACGGCCAGGCATCGTATATCCCTCAAACGGGGACCAGCCGCACTTTGTTTTCATATCCTCACGCCTCACCACATACGGCGCATCGGGATTGAGAATCGTGAGCGAGCCAACGTACCCCGGCTCGATCGCGCCATATCCTTCGCCGAAACCCTCCGGCAGAAACTCCTTCACAAATTTCCCCGGATTCCACGCGCACACTCGCGCAATATCCTGCGAGGAAAATCCATGCTCCGCCATCAGCCACGTCGCAAACGCTCCATACGTGTCGAGATGCGGCACGCCGCTCACGCCCTCCATCTTCTCTTCGATCGTGTGCGGAGCGTGGTCGGTCGCAACATAATCCACCAGCCCCTCGCGCAACGCCTCAATCAGCGCCAGCCTGTCCGCAGGTCCCCGCAGTGGAGGATTCATCTGCAGCCACAGCCGATTCTCCTCCGTCAGCATCGAGTCCTCAAAAAACAGATGATGCGGCGTAGCCTCCGCCGTCACCCGAACGCCCTTCGCCTTTGCAGCGGCAATCTTCTCCAACCCACCCTTCGTCGAGTAATGACACAGCTTCCCCACCAGCTCATATCGCTCAATCAAATACAGTGCAAACTCCGTCGCCGTAATCTCCGCCCGTGCCGGCCTTCGCTGCTCATGCGTCGGCTCGCCTGCACTCTCGCGCAGAATCACGGGGTCCTCGCAATGGAAGCTCACATTCTTCCCGCGATACTTCGCAATCACCCCTTCAAGCTGTTCCTGCGAAGCAAAGAAAAGATCTCCAACCGACGGCCCCATGAACGCCTTATACGGCACATGCCGTTGCAGCGGATTCGTCTCCGGACCAATCCCCGCATACAGCGTCACATGCACCGCCGACGCCTTCGTCAACTGCTCCTTCGCCGCATAACGCTCGTCGTCCACCGGCGCAACCGGATTATTCGGCATATCCGCTACCTGCGTCACGCCCCCATGGATCGATGCCGCAGCAACCGTCGAAAAGTCCTCTTTGTATACCTGGGACTTGCTCACATCATCGCGCGCATGAATATGCAGATCGCCAAATCCCGGAAAAATAATCTGCCCCTCGAGGTCGAGATCGCTCTTGCCCGTCCGCGGCCCCACATGTTCAATCAAGCCGCTCTCGGTATTGATCTCAATGGCACCCTCAAACACCCGATCGTGATTCGCAATCGTTCCTTCAAGACGCAGCATGGGCCGCCTCTCGTGCCACGTTGATCTCATCCCGAAGTGTTCGCGCCGCGCCCGCGGGGTCATCGCTGAACAATATCGCCCGCGAACTAGCGATGAGCAATCCCTTGCCCCGCGCATCCAATCCCGCAGCCACGACCGCCGCCACATCCCCGCCCTGCGCACCCACCCCCGGCACCAGAAATGGCATCTCCGGCGCAAGCGCGCGAATCCTTCGCATCTCTTCTGGATACGTCGCGCCAACCACCAGCATGCAGTTGCCCGCAACGTTCCACTCCGCACTCACCCGCGTAGCCACCGTCTCCCACAGCGGCCGTCCGTTACACTCCAGATCCTGCAACTCCCCCGCCCCCGGATTCGACGTCCGGCACAACACGATGCTCACCTTATCCTGCCGCTCCAGAAACGGCGTAAGCGCCTCTCGCCCCAAATAAGGATGCAGCGTCACCGCATCGAATCCCATCGCATCAAAAATTGACGCCACGTATCCCCGATTCGTATTTCCAATATCAGCACGCTTCGCATCGCAGATCGTAAACACGTCCGGATGCTCGCCGCGGAGATATTCAATCGTCAACTCAAGCTCTCGCACTCCCTGCGTCCCGCGCGCCTCATAGAACGCCATGTTCGGCTTGTAGGACGCAGCATACGAATGTGTCTGCTCGATGATCCAGCGATTGAACGCGAACAGCGGAAATTCCTCGGTCTTGAATCTCTCTGGAATCCGCTCAAACTCCGGATCCAATCCCACGCAGACCAGCGAGCCCACCGCATCCGCTCTCCGCTCGAACTTGTCCCTTGCAGCGCTCATCGTCCTCGACTCCAACTCCTATTCAAACCCATGTCGCTTTGCCCAGGAGCGCGGCTCGTCCAGCCAATCCCGCACCACGGCCGCTCCCGCCTCATCAATCATTCCCTGCCTCAGCGCGCACTCCAGCACCACCGGAAATGTCGTCGTCGCATGCAGCCGCACACCCGACATCCCGAACAAGTGCACAGCCTCCGGAAAGTCATAGCTGATGATCGCCAGGCAATCGCTCACCACCGCACCCTCAGCGCGCAGCGCCTCAATCGCCGCAATGCTGCTTCCGCCCGTCGTTACCAAATCTTCAACCAGAACAACGCGCTTGCCGGTCACATCCCCGCCCTCAACGCGCTTCTTCGTGCCATGCTCCTTCAGTTCTTTGCGAATAAACACCGAAGGCGCCCGCATCGAAAATCCCAGCGCCGCGCTATGCGGAATTCCCGCAGCCTCGACCCCACCCACCACATCCACTGCAATCCCGTGCTCCTCAATCAGACCTTCAAAGCCGCGAATCACCTTCGCCCACTGCTCTGGCCAGAACGGAAACCGCCGATTGTCGCAGTACACCGGCGACTTGATCCCGGACTTGAACGTAATCGGAGCCGCCGGCCGAAACCCCACACCCTCAATCGCAATCAACGCCTCCGCGATCTCGCGGCTTCGTGCCTCATAGCTCATGCGCCCGCTCCTTGATCTCTCTCGCAAGCTCCGGATGCCACATAGCCGCAGTAGCCGACATCACCACATCCGCCCCAGCCCTGCGATACTCATCGAACGCCGCCGCACTCCCCGCTCCACCCACTCCCACGATCGTAAACTTCTGCCCCAACTCGCCTCGTATCCGCGCCAGCTTCGACGCCATCGCCACGCCCGCCCACTTCACCGAACTGCCACACACCCCACTCCGCAAGCGTCCCTCTCCCGGCAGCGCCTGCTTCCCATCCTCATCCAGAATCTCCGCCGAAATCGTATTGATCGCCGCAATCCCATCCACCGTCTTGCCAACCTCGCGCAAAAAATCTTCCAGCTTCTTCTCATCCTTGTAGAACGCCATCTTGATCACCAGCGGTACGCTGCCGATCTCATCCTTGATCGCCTCGACCACCTGCCGCGAGCGCTGGATATCGAAGCACAGCAGGTTCGCGGTTCCCTCATTCGGGCAACTGAGATTCACCTCGATCACCGGGACGCCCGTCTCTTTCACCATCCGCGCCCCCAGCACAAAATCCGCAATGTAATCCGCCGCGCTGCCGTTCTCCACCAGCGTCCCTTGGAAGCTCCCCACCACCACCTGTCCCGCTCGCGCATACGCCGCAGCATCCGCCATATCCCGCTGCCAGAACTCCGGATCCATCGACGGCACGCCAAACGAATTTGTGATCGACAATGGCTCGCTATAATCCTCGTTTGCCACCAGCGTCCGATCCGGCGCCAGGTCTCCCTCCACCTTCACCGCCAGCACATTCGGCCACGGATGACACGCATACTTGTGCGTCCGCACCGTCTTGTACACTGGGATATCGAACCCCATATCCAGCACTGCTTTTACAAATTTCCCATTGATCAGCGGTCCCGCAGGAATGCCAAACGGAGCAAACACCGGGTGCCCAAGAAACTTATGTTTGGGTTCTGTAGTTGGAAATGCAGGAGAGGTGTTGGCGAAGAGGCCAAACGGGCCGTGCTCAAAATTGTCCAGATAAGACTTTGCCGGGTCGTAAAACGGCTCAGAGGGCATGCACCAGATCACCTGTCCTTCTAGTATAGCCCACTGTTTTGGCACTTATCTGGGGTCGATCTGCGTCTCGATCGCATACCGGACAAGTTGCGACCGGCTGCGCACTCCCGCCCGCTCAAACAGCTTCTGCAACACCGCCTTCACCGAGCTCTCCGTCATCTCCAGCTGCGCCCCAATCTCCTTATTGCTATGCCCCTCCAGCACGCCCCGCAAGACCTCCGATTCCCGCGCACTCAGCCGTTCCGCAACCGGCCGCTCCCCTCCGACCCCCAACCCGCCCGACGCAATCAGCGCCAGCGACGCACGCGACGAAATCCACCGCTCCCCCTTGGCCGTGCGCTGAATCGCAAGCATCAACTCCACCGTCGGTTCCGTCTTCAAAAAAATTCCCGTGTTCAGCTCCGTAACCGCCCGCATCAGATCAGCCGACCCCATCCCCGCCGTCACCATCAGCACGCGCGCATCTGGCCTCACACTCCGCACCTTGCGCACCAGGTCAAGGCCGTTGCTACCGGCTGTTCCCTCCAGCTCATAGTCCACCAGCGCCGCATCAAACTCCAGTCCCGCCCGCACCGCCGCCAGGGCATCCTCCGCATTCGCGAAGTCACCGCTAATCTCCACGCCCTCTTCGCTCTCCAGCAACCGCCGCAGGCTCTCGCGAAATAATGTGTGATCGTCCACCAACAGCAGCCGAATCACCTCTTCTCGACTCTTCGCCTTCATCCCTCCACCTCGACAGCAATCATCTCCACGACGAACGTAGCACCCGACGCGCTCGGTTGATACGCCAGGTTGCCATGAAAGCTCAGCATCATGGCGCGCGACAGATACAGCCCCAGCCCCGAGCTCGCCGACCCGCCCCCGAACGGCCGAAACAAACTCGAGGGGTCTCTCACCCCCGGCCCATTATCTGAGACTTTCACCTGCACCAGTCCATCCACTTCCGCCGCGCACAGCACCAGCCGCGCATGATCCACCGGCGCCAACACCTTCTCCGCATTCCGCACCAGGTTCAGAAAAACCTGCAGAAGGCTCTGCTGATCCGCCCAAACCTCCGGCAGATTCTCCTCGACATGCCATCCCAACTCAATCCCCGACTCGCGCAGCGACGGCGTCAAAATAATCCGCAGCTCCCGCAGGAAAGACTCCAACCGCAGCTTCGTCGGTTGTCGCCGAGACAAAGAAAGCTCCAGCGACGCCATCCGTTCCAGCGCCGTCACCAACTGCCGCAGCGCCTCAAAGTCCTCCGAAGGCTCTTCCACCACATAGGTCGCCCGCAGATTCTGCTGTACTACCGAGATCGCCGCGCAGATATTGCGAATCTCGTGGAACAACGCTCCCACCGCCAGTCTCGAGCCCACCAGCACCTGCTCAAGATTCGCCTCTTCGCGATCCCGTACCTCGGTCGACGCATCGATGATCATCGCCGTCAATCTTCCCCCACGCGATGTGCTGTACGACGATACCCACACATCCGCCAGGAACGGGTCCTGCGTCACCCGCAATCCCTGGCACTGCAGCATCGTCTTCAGATGCTCCCACCCCTGGCGCTGAATCTGTACCCGCGCCAGCGATGGCATGAACACGTCCAGCGACGAGCCCTGCAACTGCGTCGCCCCCACCGGACCATCCCCCGCGAACATCCGCTCCGCAGCGTCATTCGCCTGCAGGATCGTGCCCGTCTCATCCGAACTAATAATCGCGATCGAGGAGTTCGTCACCACCAGCCGCAGCTGCTCTTCAGCTCCCCGCCTCGCTTCAATCTCCGACTCCAGCGCATCTAAATGCGACTCTTCCGTAGCCCGGCGCGTCAATACCTCAGACACATACAAACCCGCCGCCGTGTACGCGAAGAAATACAACGAGTCACGCGCAATCCCGTCCCGCAAAGTCCACGGATAGCCATTGGCAAACTCAACCACCGCCGCGCACACTGCGCCCAGCAGTGGAATCTGCCAGCGACGCAGCGCCGTACTCATCAGAACCACTGGCGCCAGGTACAACAGCGCCAATGGAATCGCCTCGCTCAGCCGCCGATCCATATACCCGACGATCGCAATCCCCGCCAACCCGGACACGAGTCGGAAGGCGTTGCTTTTCATGATGGCGGCTGCAGATCTCATCGCTCTCTTCAGTATCTGTAATTTCTTACAGTGGCAACGCGTCTTATCGAAAGATAAAACTGACAATCATAAGATTGAGCACTATCCACGCCTACGAACAATCCGCTTGGTTTACCCTCAGAGTAATCGCTTATTGCCGACTTGCCTTACGCATCAACCTTAGAAATCTATGACCATCACGCTGAAATCTCACCAAGATCAAGACCGTCCGGAGCAGTGTGACCACGGTCTGTATCGTATCGCCGCACCTCTTCTTCTCTTCGCGGTCAGCTTAACGGGCTGCAAGCAGGAGAAGGCTTCCGAGGCTGCCCAAGCTCCCCCCGCCACACAGGTCGAGGAAGTCGGCGGCTCGAACATCGTGCATGTCGACGGCGCCGGCCGGTTCTCCCTCGTGCAGGCCTCCACCCAGCCTGTCCGCAGCAAACTCCAGGTCACCGGCTCGGTCAATCCCGATGTCTCGCGCGAGATTCCCGTGCTCTCCCTCGCCAATGGCCGAGTCGTCGCCCTCCACGTCGGCCTCGGCGATTTCGTCCACAAAGGCCAGCTCGTCATGGAAGTTCAAAGCCCTGACGTCTCCACCGCCTTCGACGCCTACCTCAAGGCCGTAAACGACGAGCACCTTACGACCGTCACCCTCGATCGCGACAACCTGCTCTTCAACAAGGGTGCCATTCCAAAGTCCCAGCAGGAAGCCGCACAGAACGGCGAAGATGACGCCAAGGCCGACCTCATCGCCGCAGAACAACAGCTAAAGATCCTCGGCGTCGACAAAAATCATCCCAGCGAGAACGTCAAAATTTACGCTCCCGCCACCGGCGTCATCATCGCGCAGAACGTCACCGCCGCCGGTGCCGCCGGCATCACTTACGCAGGCGCCGCCGGCTCGCTCACCATCGCCGACCTCTCCCACGTCTGGGTCATCTGCGACGTCTACGAGAATGATCTCGCCAACGTTCATCTCGGTCAGCACGCCGACATCACCCTCAACGCCTTTCCCGCCAAAACCTTCTCCGGCACCATCAGCGACATCGGCGCCCAGTTCGACCCAAACCTGCGCACTGCCAAGGTTCGCATTCAGGTCGAGAACCCGCAGCACCTTCTCCGCATCGGCATGTTCGCCACCGCTATCCTCGAAGGCTCTCGCGCTGAACAGCGCACAGTCGCTCCCGCAACCGCTGTACTCCAGCTGCATGATCGCTCCTATGTCTTCGAGCCCGCCGGTAACGGGACCTTCAAGCGCGTGCTCGTGAAGACCGGCAATAGCCTTCCCGGCAATCTGCTCGTCATCACCGCAGGCATCCAGCCCGGCGACCAGGTGGTCAATAACGCGCTCGACCTGGAGAACGCGGCGGAGCAGCAATGATCAAGCGTTTAGTGGATTTCTCACTGAACAACCGCTTCATCGTGCTGATCGTCGCGGTGCTGCTGTTCGCCTGGGGAATCATCTCGTTTCATAATCTCCCCGTCGAGGCCTATCCCGACGTCGCGAATAATTACGTCAACGTCATCACCCAATGGCCCGGCCGCTCCGCCGAAGACGTCGAGCAGCAGGTCACCGTCCCCCTCGAGATCGGCATGGCGGGCATCCCCCACATGACCCACCTCCGCTCCACCACCCTCGCCGGCCTCTCCAGCGTCACCATGATCTTCGACGACGATAGCGACGACAACTGGAACCGCGAGAAGGTCCTCGAGCGCCTCAGCCAGGTCACCCTCCCCACCGGCCTTCAACCCCAGATCGGCACCGACTGGAGCCCCGTCGGCCAGATCTACTGGTACACCCTCAAGAGCACCAACCCTTCCATCGACACGATGCAGCTCAAAAGCATCCAGGACTGGCAGCTCGAAAAAGCCTTCCGCAGCGTGCCCGGCGTCGTCGACGTCTCCAGCTTCGGCGGCATCACCCGCGAGTACCAGATCATCCTTGATCCCGACAAGCTGATCAGCTACGGCCTCACCATCCAGCAGGTCCAGCAACAGATCGCCGCCAACAACGTCAACGCCGGCGGCAGCTTTATCGAGCAGGGCACTCAACAGATCAACGTGCAGGAAGTTGGCCTCTTCACCAACGTGCATGATATCGAGCAGACGGTCCTCAAAACCTCCAACGGAACTCCCATCCGTGTCTCCGACGTCGCTCGCGTCGTTCAGGGTCCCAAGATCCGTCTCGGCCAGATTGGCAAGACCTGCAAGCCTGAGGACGGCACCTGTGACATGTCTCCGCAGGAGATCCGTCGCGAAGATGGCAAGATCCTCGACGACAATGATGTCGTCGAAGGCACCGTCCTCCTCCAGAAGGGGGAGAACTCCGACGTCGCCCTCGAAGGCATTCACGCCAAGGTGGAGGAGTTGAATAAACACGTCCTCCCTCCCGGCGTCCGTATCGTTCCCTTCCTCGACCGCAGCGATCTCCTCCACCTCACCACCAGCACCGTCCTCGAGAACCTGACCAAGGGCATCATCCTGGTCGTCATCATCCTGTTCGCCTTTCTCGGGAATCTACGTGGCGCCTTGATCGTCGCCATCACCATCCCCTTCTCGCTGATGTTCGCCTCCATCTGCCTCGATCTCCGCCACATCCCCGCCAACCTGCTGTCGCTCGGCGCGCTGGACTTCGGCATGGTGGTCGACGGCGCAGTGGTCATGGTAGAAAACATCGTTCGCCATCTCAGCCATCACCGCCAGGCAGACAAGACGGTGATGCAACAGATTCGTGAAGCAGCGCACGAAGTCCAGCGCCCCGTCTTCTATGCAATCGCCATCAT
>JBEKFF010000084.1:0-13906 GCA_050013455.1 Acidobacteriaceae bacterium
CACCGTGATCGATGCAATCGAAGTCCATTGGCCCAGCGGCGCGCGCGAACGTTTCTTGGTCTCCCGTGTAGACCAAATCGTAACCCTCGTCGAGGGAAAGGGAGTGCCCTTCCAGAAGTGAAGTTCCCATTGCTCAATACGCGTACGACCCTGCTCTTCGCCCCCTGTCTGTGTCTGCTGAGCATCGCGTTTGTGGTACGCGCGGGCGCACAGGTTGCAGCAAGCATCTCTACGGGTCCAACGGCCGCCGCGACAGAGGTGCCAAAGGTCGTTCCCGGAAAATTCGTCGACATCACGCAGCAGAGTCACATCGACTTTCTGGCACAGGCTTCACATACCGATAAAAAATATCTAATCGAAACAATGGGGTCCGGTGTCGCTCTGTTCGACTACGACAACGACGGACGACTCGACATCTTCTTCGCCAATGGAGCGCCGCTCAACGACCCAACGCCCAAGGGAACGATTCCGCTGAAGACCGGTCCGAAGTATTGGAACCGCCTCTACCATCAAAAGCCGGATGGAACCTTCGAGGATGTAACGGAGAAGGCTGGCCTTCAGGGTATCGGATACGACATGGGCGCAGCTGTCGGCGACTACGACAATGACGGATACGACGATCTGTATGTAACCGGCCTCGGCGGCAACCATCTGTATCACAACAACGGAAACGGCACCTTCACCGATGTCACGCAGAGCTCAGGCACTGGTGGCAGCGGTTGGTCGACGTCCGCAACCTGGGTGGACCTGGATAACGATGGCCTCCTCGATCTGGTCGTGCTGCGCTATGTGAAGTGGGACTTCGACGATATCTGGTGCGGCGAGCACACACCGGGTCACCGCTCCTACTGTCATCCAGATACGTTTGAGCCCATCACGCCGCTCGTGTATCACAACGATGGCCATGGTCACTTCACGGAAGTCGCAGCGAAGATCGGCCTCAATCGACCTGGAAAGGGCCTTGGCGTTTCCATCGGCGACTTCGATGGAGATGGCAAGGTCGACGTCGCCGTTGCCAACGATTCCATGGTCGAGTACCTCTATCGCAACAAGGGCAACGGCACCTTCGAAGAACTCGGCATGCCCGCCGAAATCGCAGTCGACGGCGATGGTCGAACGTACGCAGGCATGGGCATTGATCTGCAGGACTTCGACAACGACGGCCTGCCCGACCTCATTATCACCAATCTCGCCAATCAGAAGTACGCTCTCTATCGCAATAATGGAGACGGCAGCTTCTCCTACGACAGCTACGTCACTGGCATCGGCGGCATGACTCTGCTGCACTCTGGCTGGGGCATCCACTTCATCGACTACGACAATGACGGCCGCAAGGATCTGCTCATCGCGCAAGGCCATGACCTCGATACCGTTGAGCTGAACTATCCGCAACTCCGCTACAAGGAGCCCCCGCTGCTTGCCTACAACACCGGCAAGAGTTTCGTCGATGTTTCTTCGCAATCGGGAGACATGTTCAAAGCGCGATGGGTAGGGCGAGGCCTGGCTGTGGGAGACATCGACAATGACGGCCGCGTCGATGCGGTCTTTACCACCAACGGAGGCCCGGCATACGTTCTGCGCAACGAGACGAACACCGACAACCACTGGCTTACGCTCTTGCTCGTCGGTCACAAAAGCAATCGCGACGGCATTGGGGCCGTCATCAAACTCACCACCGCAGCCGGCTCTCAGTGGGTGACCGTCACCACGGGCGGTAGTTATCTTTCAGCCAGCGACAAGCGCGCGCACTTCGGCTTGGGCGCAGCATCAGCCGCGCAATCCATACAGATTCGTTGGCCGAGCGGCGTCCTGCAGACGCTGAGCAATATTCACGCAGACCAGATCCTCACCGTCAACGAACCGACGACGCAGGACTCAAAGCAATGATCATCCAATCAGATCGAAAGCCTTCGCTCTTGCCTTGGCCGGGCTCCCTCCGAAGAGTTGCAAGTTTTGGCGCCGCACTTCTACTCATTGCGCCCCTTCTTACGCTGGCTGCGCAGAAACCCCCCATTAAGGAGCCAGCAATCCCGCGCGAGGCGATGGCGCAAGAATATTTCGGAGCCGATGCGTCGTGGTTCCTTAACAACATTCCATTTCTCGAGATCGACGACGCCGAGATTCAACAAATCTATTTCTACCGCTGGAAGCTGCTGCGTTCGCACATACGTGAGATTGGCCCCCAGGGCACAACCATCCTCGAATTTCTCGACAACGTTCCGTGGGCGCGTCAGCCTTATACCGATCTGAACGACTCAGCATCATTTCACCTCATGGAAGCTCGCTGGATGCGAGATCCCGCGGTCGTCGATGATTTGATTGATCACCTGTACACTGGCGGAGCCAACGACCGGCACTTCTCAGAGTCCATCACCGCCGCCACCTATGCGACCACCCTCGTAACTGGCGACCCCGACCCGGCGGTGCGGCATCTCGACGCCATGCAGTACATCTATAACGCATGGGATGACCACTTCGACCGCGACCGCAACCTCTACTGGATTGAGCCCCTCCCGGATGCAACCGAGTACACCATCTCCTCCATCGATGCATCGGGAGCCGGCTTCACTGACCATCCCAGCGAGAACCAGAATCACAACGGCTTTACCGGCGGCTTCGCCTATCGCCCATCAATCAACAGCTATCAATATGCGAACGCGATGGCGATCGCTCGAATCGCCACCCAAGCCCACCAGCCGGATATCGCCAAGGATTATCGAGAGCGTGCAGAACGCCTTCGCTCCGCGATGCTCGCGCAACTGTGGAACCCCGAACTCCAGCACTTCACGGATCGCTACCAGCGGTCAACACCCTACGTAACCGCTGGTGATTTCATTCGCGGACGCGAACTGGTCGGCTACGTTCCATGGGCCTTCGATCTGCCTCCACACGACGATTCAGCCTCGCCGAAAGCCTATGCGGAGGCCTGGTCGCATCTTTTGTCCCCCGATCAATTCGCCGCCGCCCGCGGCCTCCGCACTGTCGAGTCATCATACCCGCGTTACCTGACTCAATACCGATACGATCAGGCAACAGGCCGTCCAGAATGCCAGTGGAATGGACCGTCATGGCCCTTTCAAACGTCGCAGGCGCTCACCGGCCTCGCCAATCTCCTAGACGACTATCCCGCCGCCGCCATCAGCGCAGCAGACTACCTCCGCCTGCTACGCCAGTACACGCACCAGCACTTTCTATCTCCGGGAAAGCCTGACATTGAGGAGGATTACAACCCGGACACCGGCTTGCCGATCGTGGGACTGCCTCGATCACACCATTACTTTCACTCAACCTATATCGATCTGGTTCTCAGCGGCTTAATAGGAATTCGACCACGCGCCGACAACGTCCTGGAAATCGATCCGCTGCTTCCTGCGCACCCCGGCGCGAGTCAGCGCATCCGCTATTTCGCGCTACAAGACCTCGCCTATCACCATCACGACATCAGCATCTTCTACGATGAAGACGGCAGCCGCTACCGCATCGGCAGCGGTCTCTCGATCTTCGTCGACCATCAGCGAGTCTCTGGACCTCGCCCGCTTGCGCCCACGCGGGTGACGCTGCCGCGACTCTCTCGCGCTAACATTCCACCAGCCGCACACACAATACACAAGATCGATCTCGCAGTGAACCCCGGCTTTCCTTACGGACCCCTGTCCAGCGCATCCTCCGCGGATCCAGCCGCTCCGGCAGAGCAGGCCATCGATGGCCGGCTATGGTTTTTCCCCGAGATCTCGAACGGATGGTCGCCTTCCCCCGCCGACACCACCGCGACGAGCTGGTATCAAGTCGATCTCAGGACGCCGCAAACCGTCGGCTCGGTCGAGCTCTATTTCTTTGCGGACGGTGAACACTACAAGCCGCCTTCGTCCTTCCAGTTGCAGTACCTAAGCAATGATGGCTGGAAAGAAGTCCTGATGCAGACACGTGCTCCGCAGACTCGCATCGTCAATGGTGAAAATCGGATCAGCTTTCCTCCGCTCCGCACCCAGCAACTCCGGATCGTCTTCAAGAATCCACCAGCCCCAGCCCGGTTGCGACTGATCGAAGCGAAAGTCTTCGCTCCCTGATGCTCAATCACCCAGCGAATATGGAAGAACGAAGCGGCCAATCTGAATGACGCTGCGCTCCGACGGCGGCCAGATCTTAATCGACACAATCGGCAGCGGTTGAGAAAGCGGATGAGCCGTAATCGTACCGCGTTCCACCCCGGTCTCCGCCTCATAAATGTGCACCAGCAGACCATCCGTCGCGCGTGTCCACCCAATCGCGTAGCCTCCGGGAGGGAGATCGATGTTGCTGCCGATCCGAATCGAACTCTGTGCCAGCAGGTAGTAGTAGTATTTCCCATTCGCTGCATAGCCAGCGGTAATCAAGACGACGGCCGCCGTCACCCGGCCGCGCAAATCAATGATCCCGCTCGCCGAACGCATCTCCGTCTCGATATGCTCCTTCTCCACCGGTGCGCGCGCGGGCAAAACAGCCTCAAGCTCCGCGGGGGTCGCTGCTCGCCAGTCTCGCTTCGAGCCAGCTCCACTCCCCTGCGCAACCACCGACGCTGACATTGTGCAGAGGATCGCCGCCAACAGCAAGTCCCTGCGCGTGAGCCTCATCGGTGACTTACCAATCCGCGCTGAATCGCCACCGTAGCGGCGTGGGTTCGGTCCGCCACACCCAGCTTCCCTAGCATGCTGTTGATATGGGTCTTCACCGTCGCCTCCGAAATCGAAAGGTCAGCGGAGATCTCCTTGTTCGCTCGCCCCGCAACGATTCGTTCCAGAACGCTCAGCTCTCTCGGCGTCAACTCCTGCCCACTCAGGCGCTCTGCCAGCTTCTCCGCAACCGCCGACGGAATATGAAGCTTGCCATTGTGCACCGCATGAATCGTCGTCAAGAGTTCGTCGAGCGGCATGCCCTTCAGCAGATAAGCGCGCGCCCCTGCCTGTAGTGCTCGATAGATATCCTCATCGCCATCAAATGTGGTCAGCACAATAAATCGCGCCTGCGGAAACTCTGTCCTGATCTGGCGAATGGTGTCGGCTCCGCCAAGCTTCGGCAGCTGCAGGTCAATCAACGTGACGTCCGGCTCGACCTTGCGAAATGTGTCGATCGCTTCCAGCCCGTCGCCGACGGACCCAACGATCTCAAGATCCTCCATCGTCGAAAGCAACGCAACCAGTCCCTGCCGAACGACCTGATGATCCTCCACCAGCATAATGCGAATTCTGTCTGCCATTGTTACCTCTCGCTTTGGGCTATTGGCACTCGCAGCGTCACCTTGGTTCCCCGTCCGGGCTCGCTTGTGACCTCAAGCGCGCCGTCGATCGAGGCCGCCCGCTCCTTCATACCCAGCAGTCCATAATGCCCTGTTTTACCGGATGCTTCGCTCACTTGGAACCCTACACCCTTATCTTCGATGGTGAGCATCAGCATATCACTCGAGTAATGCAGCTCAACCGATGTCTCAGCCGATCGCGCATGATGCAGCACGTTCGAAAGCGCCTCCTGCGCAATACGGAGGAGTTCCCTCTCCACCTTTGGATCGACCACTCGATAGGCTCCGCCGACATGCAGGCGTGGATGGATAGTGCTGAACGTATCGCGTTGCACGACCTTGCCCAGCCGCGTCGGCAGGCTGTCCTGCGAGTTGTTCACCCGCAACTCCCAGATACTGCGCCGCGCTTCCTCCAGGCCCTCCGTCACCAGTTGGCGTGTCCGCTTCACCTGCTCGAGCGCGAGCTCAAACTTGCCGCGATTCAAGTGCTGCGCAATAAGATCAAGCTGCAGCGACGCGCCCACAAAGTCCTGTGTCAGCGTGTCATGAATCTCCCTCGCCATACGATTTCGCTCTGCCAGCACCGCATCGAACTCCCGCTCCAGCCGCCGCAGGCGAAGCAGATACATCCCCGCAACCAGTGCCAGAATCAGCAGCAGGCTCAGCAGGAGAAACCACCACCGGCGGTAAACCGGCGGCACGATACGGAAACGCAGCTCGGCACCGGCAAGATTCCACTCGCCATCCTTACTCCTGGCCTGGACGTGAAAAACGTAACGGCCAGGGGTGAGATTGGTATAGGTGGCGGAGCGGCGATTGCTGGCATCGGTCCAGTCCTTATCGAACCCATCCAGCCGAAAGCGATATCGGACCTCCGATGGCGCCGTAAAACTGAGCCCCGCATACTCCATGGTGAAACGCGCATGCCCGAATGGAATATTGATCGATCCCGACCCGATCGGTTCCGAAAGGTCGTCCACGGAAAACCGCTGCAGAACGATAGGCGGCGCGACCGCATTTGCAGGGAGCTGTTCCGCATCCACAATCGCAACACCACCTCGAGTCGGAAACCAGATCTCTCCATGAGTGGTCAGCCAGCCTTCCGACGGCTCACCCGCGACCACCTCATCATTTGGCAGTCCATCCGCAAGACCGTACTGCACCATCGCACCATTTGGCAACGTACAGCGATCCGTTCCAACGCACGCGGTGAGTGCATTCACGGCAATGCGGCGTATGCCGCGATCCATCCGAAACCAGAAGAACCCCAGTCGGTCGTTTGTAATCCCTTCGATATTCCTTCCGCGTCCCCGCTCTTCGAAGCTTCCGACAGGAAGAAACCTCTGGCCGCTCATATAACTCAAGCTGCCATTGTTGCCGGCGACCCACAGGTGTCCCGCAGAGTCCTCCGTAATCGCGGTAGCGATTGTCGCGCCCAGTCCATCCCTGGCAGTAAAGTTCCGAATCGTCGCATCGCTGTGCACAACCGACAGCCCTCCCGATGTGGCGGCCCAGAGATCACCCGACTTGAACATCAGGACGCCGATCAGGTCTCCTCCCAATCCATCCCTTTTTGTCAGCGTTCGGATGCTGAGATGTTCCCCGAACTTCTGCACATGAGCCAATCCCTGACGCGTCCCAACCCACACCGATCCATCGCTATCCCCGACCAGGGCGCGTATGTAATCGTCCGGGAGTCCGTCCGCCGACGTAATCCGCCGCACCGAATGATCCGCACCAATGTAATTCAAACCGTCCGGCGTCCCAACCCAAAGGCCTCCAGACCATTCGGGCGCAAGACATAAAATCACGCCGCTCGTCAGCTTGCTTTCCGGAATTTGCTCTTCCTGCCCATCCGGTCGCACGCGACGAAGCCCGGCATCCCGCGTTCCCACCCAGATAGAGCCGTCCTTTGTCTGCGCGACACTGGTCACCGCCTGATCCGCGAGCGAGGCCTCGCTGCGAAATGCCAGACGCCGCAGAACATGCAGACCCGACGTCTCCGTACCAACCCAGTGATTTCCTTCTGCATCTTCAAACAGCGACAGCACGGAATTGCCAGTCAGCAGGCTCACAGGAGTCGCCGCCGACCTATCCGCACTGAGAACAAGCAGCCCACTGTTCATGCCGACCCACGCCAGTCCCTCTCGATCTACCAACACCGTCTGGATGCGTCCGGTCGGCAACTCCTTACCAACGTGCCATTCGCGACCTCCGCCGGAGACCACGGTAGAGGAGAATCTCCACGACGAACCAACCACCCCGGCCAATCCAGATCCATCCGAGATCAGTTCTGCCGGCGCCTTCTGCAGCCGCTTGAAATTCGTCTGGTTCCATTGCGACCATCCATCTGCGGTCTCGACAAACAGTGCACCGTCCCTCGTTCCATGGATCGACTCAACGGCGGAAGATGCAAGCCCGTCAGCCATGCCGTAGCGATGAAACTGTCCCTGCTGCAGCCGAAGCACTCCATCCGCGGTGCCGATCCAAAGTCCGTTGGGTTCCGAAACCAGGCAACAGACATCATCGCTCGTGAACGCAGGCTGATCGCTTCGATCGAATGTCTGGAACGTAAATCCATCGAAGCGCACCAGCCCACCCTCGGTCGCCAGCCAAAGATAGCCATCGGGAGTCTGCACAATACTGTGTACGCTGCTCTGCGGAAGCCCCTCTTCGGTCGACCAGGACTGCTGGCTCAGATACTTAAGATTTTGCCCTTTTGACTGCGAGAATGCGCACGCCAGCACCAGCATGCAGGACAGCGTCCGAAACGGCCATGCACGCAGCGAGAATAAGAGCATTTGCATCCTCACTCCAGCATGCGGCTCCGCTTCGTGTTTGTCCATATGCGCCACATTCTGAAAGCGCTTGCCCCCATCCGCAAGTCAGGCTACCGCGGCAGATGCTGCAGATTCGCAGCCGCCTGCGCATGGTCGGGATTGAGCCGCAAGGCATGCATAAAATCTTCACGCGCCGCAGCCGTGTCGCCCTGGCGAGCCTGCATCACGCCAAGATTATTCCAGCCGTCGGCATCGCCGGGAGCCAGCCGCAAGGCAGCCTGTTGCTGTTCGACCGCCATCGGCAGGTGTCCGTTACTCGCGAGCACCTGAGACAGCAGCGAATGCAGGTTGGCATCCTTTGGAGAGATCTTGATCGCTGTCAGCAGCTGCTCCGTCGCGTCATCGAGCAAGCCGGATTGAGCATAGGCTGCGGCCAGTTGCACGACAGGATCCACGTCATTCGGACGCTGCCTTGACGCTGCCTTGAGCAGTTCAATTGCCCGCGGGAAATCACCCGATTGAGCGACGAGAATACCCAGGTTATAGAGCGCGGCGAAATCATCGGCGGTAAGTTCGAGCGCCCGATTGAACTCGGCGGTTGCTGCTTCCGGCTGATTCTGAGCCACGAGCGCCATGCCCAGAGCGCTGTGAACGTCCGCGTCGTCTGGGCAGTGGTCCTGCATGGAATGAAGTTGCTGCTCACCCGCGCCCGCCTGATCATGCTTGAGCTCAAGCTCCGCAAGATCGAAACGCGCGTCGCACGCACCGGCATTCGCAGCAATCGCCTGTTGGTAAACCTGCGCGGCCTTCTGCCAGTCACCAGCCGTTTCATACGCTGCGCCAAGTCCCGTGAGCGTGCGCGCGTCCTCCGGCTGTTGAACCAGCATCTGCTTGTAGGTGGCAATCGCCTGCGAATACTTGCCCAGCGCGGATTCGGTCGCGGCAAGATTGTAGAGCGTAAGCGAGTCTGTCGCGTCCTTGCTCAACCGCTGCAGCATCCACGCCTCTTCAAGCAGCAGCCGAGGATCGGGCGACCCAGCCGGCGCATTCACGGGAAGAACCTGCAACCACAGGTGAGCCATCTCGTCCTCCGAACGGTTGCCGGCGCGCACGCGAATCGGCGGATTGTTCGGATTATGTTCGTTTGCGACAGAGTTGTCGTAGACGTAATGCATGTGGACCATGCTGCCTTTGGGCAAAAGCAGGGGCGTGCTGTACCGATAGACGGACTGACGATCGATGTCCCAGCTGGGAATCGAGATGAGCCACTTCTTCTGCTGATCGGGCAGTATCGCCCACGCTTCCAGAGTGCGGCCCAGGTAGTGAGTGTGAGGATACACACCAAGCACCTCAACATCTACGGGAAGTTTCAGCGAGTCTTCCACGACGAAGTTGGCATCGCCCGGAGGGATGTCGAGCGCGCTGTCGTGTTCCAGTTGCAGCAGCATCGGCTGCTTCGTTGGGGGTATATCGGTGAAATAAAGACCGACTTGCGCGGACACGATCTCAGGTTTGCCCGACGGCTTCAGGTGCATGTTGAGAATCAGATCGTTGCCCGGATCGAGCCGCCAGGGCATCGACGGTGGCTCAACCAGATAGGGCGTGTCCGGCTTCCAGAAGAGAAAGCTGCTGTCCGGATCAAAGGTGTTACCGGCATCGACGGCAAGCTCCATCCCAGGGATACCGCCCTGCCATGCGTCAGGGTGCGCGCGCCGGTACGAGGCAGTGCGGTCGATCAGCACGTTGGCATGATGAACGATCCGCGGCACGCTCGGGCGAATCTCCATCGCACGGATGTAGTGCGTTTGCTTCAGCGGATACGGCAGAATGAAGTTGCGGAAGACGTCCGTGCCAGCGGCCGGAAGGGTGTAGGGAAGCTCGATCGTCAGGGTCAGATCAGGCTGCCCATGCTGCCAGGTCTGGCTGTAAACCGGCGGAGCCAGATCGTTCGCGGCACCCCCTTCGAGCATGCCGGACTTTCCCCACTTCGCAATCAGCGCGATCCCACGATCCGTTAGCCCTCGTTCATCCTGAAAGTGAACGTACCCTGCTGCGTTGTGATCCTGCACCGGCAGCCACGGAGGCATGTACCGGGAACGCGTCACCTCGATCATCTGCGGAGCCCAACGGCGCGCATCCTGGTACGTAATCAGGCTGAAAGGGCCGCCCCCGCCGGCGTGATGGCAGGTCGTACAATTCTTGTACACGATCGGCGCAATATCATGGGACCACGTGACCGAAGCTTCGGTATTCGCCGAAACCTTCGCCGTACCTTGCGACTGGCTTTGGTTCCGAGATGACGGGGCCTGGGCGCCGACCCCGGCTAACATCGCCGCACCTGTCACCCATCCCGCAAGCGACGCGGCGGCCCCTCGAAGCGAGCGGCGACGGATTATCGGCAAGGCGCTCATTTCTGCAACGGCATGATGGCACAGCCAACAGGATCGCCACCCGGCGGTGGAACCGGCTGATGCGCCAATGCGGCGCGAATGGCTACTTCCAGATCATGGTGCATGCCATGCGGCCGCTCGCGGCCAAACGATAGATATCGGTCGTCAATTCGTCCGTGGTACACCTCGCGGAGGCTCCCACCCTCCGGAACAAAGACCGCAGCCTCCGGTGTCGCCACCACATGAGCGCGCCGCACCAGCAACTGTGACGTATCCAGGGCCGTGCTCGAATAAATCGCGAACTGCGCGTCATGCGCGCCCACCACCGTAGAGGTGTCCTCAGGATTCGGATAAATAAACCAGAAACGAACGCCCTCCGCTGCAAACTCAGCTTGCAGGCGCTGAATCTCCGGCACATAGCGGTTGGAAACAGAGCAGTCCGTCGCCACAAAGAAAAGCACCACAGCTCCGCCGTCAGTCGAGCCAAGTGGGTCGACGCCGTGGCCGCTAAGGTCGACCGCCGACTGCACGCCACTGCTCAATAGCAGCGCAAGCCCTGCAGCGAGAGCGCGCATTGGAACAAAACCATTCAAATAGCGCCTTTCTGGAGAAAATACTATCGCTCAGCCATAGACACGCGGCCAGACCCCCGCCCAGACTGAAATCTTCAGCCCATCAGCGTGGAAGCCAACAGGAGCCGACAAAATCGTACCATCCTCCAGTGTCCTTTGGCCGGTACTTATGACATATCATTTATAGGGAACAATTTCACCATTAGACATTGCATTTCGGACATGGCAATTTAGCGCGTCATTTCGCTCTGAGGTCGCCGTACCTTACTGCATATTCTGCGTCAGCGTTCGCCTCCGCTCGATGCGCGAACAATGAGCTCGAACCGAACTAGAACATCCTTAACCGGCAGCCCGGGCGATTCCACCCGCTCCAGCATCGTCGCCATCGCCACCGCGCCCATCTCGATGCAGTTCTGACGGATCGAGGTAAGCTGTGTGGGAAGAAACTTGGCATACCGCACATCGTCCACGCCAACCATCTTGATGTCGCCGGGAATTCGCACACCGAGCGAGACCAGCGTCTGCATCAGCCGCGCGGCCGTAACGTCGTTCGCGCAAACAATCGCGTCGGGCTTCTCCTTGCTCACCATCTCTTCCACGAAGCTCGAATCCTCGAAGTCTCCCATGACGATCGTCCCGCGAGCTCCGCCCTGCAGCGAGTAGAGCGCCTCGCGATAGCCCGCCGCACGCGCTCCTACCGTGGACGCGGAGTTATTGCGCATGGCGAACACGATGCGCTGGGCACCCGTCTGCAATAGGTGACGGGTGAGTACATAACCCGCGCGATGGTTATCGATCCCGACGAGGTCGAAGTTCGAACGGTCAGGATACGGCTCGAAGCAGCGGTCCAGCAGCACGATCGGAATTCCGGCACGCTCGAGCATACTCACGATCCTGCGGTTCGCTTCATCCTTCCCCGTGGCATGCTCGGACGGCGCAAAAAATACTCCGGCGACCCTCTGCGAGATGTATTGCTGGCACAGACCCTCCATCGCCCGCATCGGGTCTCCCTCATCTCCGGTCGAATGGCCCCAGGTAAGAGAATGAAGTTTGGCTGCCGGTGAGCGCATGATGCCCTGGCAGATCTGCCCAAAGATCTCCGTGGCTCCCAGGTCGGGAATCAGTAGACCAAACTGGAGAGAGTTAGGCCGCGCAGGCGATTCGACATACGTTCCCGACCCCGGCCGCCGGGTTACCAGCCGGTCCCGCTGTAGCCCCTGCACCGCCTTGGCAACCGTAATCCGCGAGGCGTCAAAGCGTTCACAAAGCAGGGCCTCGCTGGGCAAACGGTCCCCAGGACCATACACCCCGGACTCAATCTCTTTCAGCAACTCTTCGTAGATCGCACGGTGCCGAGGAACCCCTGGTCCTGCTGGATTCGCCTCATGGTCCGGCGCCCTCTTAGGCGAATGGTTCGTGGGAAGTTTTGTCATGGAAGTCATTCTGTATTAGCAATACGATGAACTTGTCATGATAGTTGCAGCCTGAGGAAATCCTATTCCACAATTTGCGTGGCTCCTATCGATATTAAGGATCCTTTCATAAAATCTCGTCAAACTTCGCTTCTCCATCGAATGGTTGATCCCGAAGCTGGTTTTTCGCGCTATTTTGGGAAACACCGATCATTCCCCTGCTTACAGCCGGATTGCGATGGCTCGCGGTCCGACCAGACGGGGTAAGTGCGCGACTTGGAAAGGACTTAAACGCTTCATCATGTCATTGACACCTGCCGCTGCAAAGCGCCTCACGCACTCCGCCTTTTTCCTCTCCGCCGCGTTCCTTCTCTGCACCGTGTCGCTGCGCAGCCAGACAACCACCCCCCTTGAATCCCAGAAGGACAAGGCACAGGAAGGCGCACAGCCGCCCGCCCACGGCGGTTCCAGTACTGCCGGCGTCTATCCGCCGATCACCGACGCGCACCACCTCCCCATTACCGAAGGTGGCACCGTCAAAACTGGCCCCATCGTCTTCGAGGACATTGCCGCCAAGGCGGGTCTGACCAAATGGCACCACGTGATGGGTACGCCCGACAAGAAATACATCCTCGAGAGCATCGGCTCCGGCGTCGCCTTGCTGGATTACGACAACGATGACTGGCTCGATATCTACCTCGTGAACGGCAGCACCCAGGCCGCGCTGGACGGAAAGGCCCTTCCGCCGCACGCCGCGCTCTTCCACAATAATCACGACGGCACCTTCACCGACGTCACCGCCCAAGCCGGCGTCGGAAACGATCGCTGGGGTTTCGGCGTCGCCATCGGAGACTACGACAATGACGGCTGGCCCGACATCTACGTCTCAAACTTCGGCAAGAATCGGCTCTACCACAACAACCACGATGGCACCTTCACCGACGTAGCCGAGAAGGCCGGCGTCACCCTTGGCAACTGGTCCACCGGCGCCACTTGGGGCGACTACGATGGCGACGGAAAGCTCGATCTCTTCGTGCCCGGCTACGTGCACTACGACATCAAGTCGCAGATGACTGACAGCGATAATCTGCCCCTCACTTTCTGCAGCTACCGCGGCGTCCGCACCTACTGCGGTCCTCGCGGTCTGCCTGGTGAGAGCGATCACCTCTTCCACAACAACGGCGACGGCACCTTTACCGATGTCAGCGAAAAGGCCGGCGTCAACGACAAGCCCGGCTACTACGGCCTCTCCTCAGTCTTCATCGATGTCAATCATGACGGCAAGGTCGACCTCCTGGTCGCGAACGACTCCACCCCCAACTACCTCTACATCAACAAGGGTGACGGTACCTTCGATGACCAGAGCTATCCCTCCGGCTACGCGCTCAATAAGGAAGGCCGCGAAACCGCAGCCATGGGCATCGCCGTCGGCGACTATCGCAACAACGGTGAAATTGACATCTTCAACACCACCTTTTCC
>JBEKFF010000085.1:0-13835 GCA_050013455.1 Acidobacteriaceae bacterium
GAGCCCGGGGCTGGTGGGACTGTTGCTGGTGGTGGTGGTGTTCTATTCGTTGTGGTCGACGAGCTCGACGCTGGTGGCGGCAATTAATCTGCATGAGCGGCTGGCTGCGGTGTACTCGTTTGCGACGGGGATTACGGTGGTGCTGACCTATTTTGCGGCGCGGAAGTATGGGTTGTTCGGGGCGGCGGGGTCGTTGTTGTTGAGCGAGCTGATTATGGATGCGTATGTGCTGCCGGCGTCGCTGAAGATTTCGCACGATACGTGGGGCGGGTTTATGGCGGCGATGCTGCACTATCCGTCGTCGCTGCGACCGGGGGCGCTGAGGGCGCGGTTGCGAAGAAGGACGGAAGAGGTTGAGGTGGAGCTGGAGGAGCGGGGCGCGCAGGAAATCGGAAGTGAGAAGTAGGAAGGGCGGCGTAGTTTTGCGTGGTGGGCGCGCGGGGTTGGGTGCATACTGGCTGCGAGGGTGCGATGCCGGGGTTTTCGCTGCGGGTGAATGGATGGGTGCGCGGGGTTTGTGTGGGGGCGCTGCTTTGTTTGCTGGCGCTGCAGTTGGTGCACGTGGCGCGGGCTACGTCGTCCAGTTGGGATGAGGCGCATCATCTTTTTGATGGGTACACGATCTGGAAGTTCGATGACTATCGGCTGAATCCCGAGGTGCCGCCGTTTATCAAGATGACGGCGGCGTTGCCCTTGTTGCCCATGCAGTTGAAGGTCCCACCGAATTTGGGGCGGGCGAATCAGACGGAAGCGTTTCTGGATGGGAAGGCGTTTGTTTGGGGGAATGGTGGCGACCGCGTGCTGTTTCCGGCGCGGATGATTTGTGCGGGGTTTGCGCTGGCGCTGGGGTTGCTGATTTATCTGTGGGCGGAAGAGATGTTCGGGTTTGTGGCGGGGGTGTTTGCGCTGGCGCTGTTTGTGTTTGATCCGAATGTGCTGGCCAATGGCGCGATGGTGACTACGGATGTGGGGGCGGCCTTTTGTTTTGTGGCTGCGATGTATAGCTTCTATCGATACTGCAGGAGGCCGGGTTGGGTGCGGCTAGGCTTGGCGGGGTTGGCGCTGGGGTTGGCGCTGTCGGCAAAGTATACGGGGGTTTTTCTGGTGCCGATGCTGGTGCTGGTGGTTGTGCTCGAGGGGGCGATGGCTCGCGATTGGCGGGTGCTTTGGCGACGGGTGGGAGCGCTGGTCGTGATGGGGTTGGTGGCTTGGGTGGTGGTGTGGTCGTTTTATGGATTTCGGTATAAGGCTGCGCCGGTGGGGAAGGAATTGAATCCGGCGCTGGCGCCTTATCTCGAGAAGATGCATGACCAGCGGGATGCGCGACTGCTGCGCGCGATGGCGAAGGTGAGGGTGTTGCCCGAGGGATATATCTGGGGGCTCGAGAACACGAAGGAGACGGAGTGGGATGACCCGAGCTACTTCTGGGGGAAGGTGTGGCGGCATGGGAACTGGGAGTATTTTCCGGTGGCGCTGCTGATCAAGTCGACGCTGGCGTTTTTGATTTTGGCGGGGCTCGTGCCGGTGGCCTGGCTGTGGGGATTGCGCGGGCGAGCGCGGGAGATGGTGTTTCTGCTGGTGCCGGTGGGAGTGTATCTTGCGGTCTCGATGAGCTCCGACATGGATATTGGGGCGCGGCATTTGTTGCCGGTGTGGGCGTTTCTGTATGTGCTGATTGGCGGGACCGCGATGGTGTTGCTGGATCGGGATGTGCGGTGGGGGTATGTGCTGGGCGGGTTGTTGTGCTGGCAGGTGGTGACGTCGGTGAGGGTGTCGCCGGCATATATGGCGTATGGGAATGAGGCTTGGGGTGGGCCGGCGAAGGTGGATCGGTATTTGGGCGATGCGAATACGGATTGGGGTCAGCAGTTGAAGGCGGTGAAGGCTTATCTGGATGAGCGGCATATTACGAACTGCTGGTTCGCTTATTTTCCGGACGGGTCGATTGATCCGTCGGACTATGGAGTGAATTGCAAACGTTTGCCGACGACGGACTTGTTGTATTGGCTGGATGTGCCTACGCCGACGCCTCCGGTGATCAGCGGGACGGTGCTGATCAGTGCGGGGGATTTGGAGGGGATTGAGTTTGGGGATGGGAAGCTGAATCCTTATGACCAGTTCTGGAAGGTGAAGCCGACGGACGTGATTCAGCATAGTGTGTACGTGTTTGATGGGACGTTTGCGGTGCCGCTGGCGGCGGCGCTGGTGGAGGCGCAGGAGGCGTCGAAGCTGGCGGATGCGGGGCAGGTGGATGCCGCGTTGGTGAAGGCGGAAGATGCGGCGAGGCTTGCGCCTTGGTCGGGACAGGTGCAGGCTACGTTGGGGGATGTGTTGTCGAAGGCTGGGAAGAAGGCTGAGGCGCTGCGGGCTTATGAGACGGCGCTCGGAATTGAGGAGACGGTGCGGCCGGATTTGCAGGAGGAAGAGGCGGCGGGGGTGCGGGAGAGGATTGCGGAGTTGAAGAAGGCTGGGGCTGACGATTTTCGTTTGTGATGCGGAGTGGGTTAGCTTCCCTGACGATCTCTGCTCGACATCCTTCTTATCGCGTCAGGCGGCCACTTGGTACTCGGTCTTAACCAAGCCGCTGGGGTAGTGCTGCGTCGCAACATGGCGCAGCTGGATATCGTGCGGCAGCATGCCGAAGAGCGGAATTCCTTGTCCAATTAACACCGGCACTCGAGTGATGATGAGGCGTTGAATTAGGCCTGCACTGAGGAAGCGTTGAATCGTGATCCCGCCGTCGATGTAGAGGTGGTGGGCGCCGCTCGCAGCGAGTGTTGCAACAATCTCGGCGGGAGATCCGGCCATCTGCTCCACAGGGGCTCCACGTGCCGCGGACACGTCGACGGGTCGACTGCTCAGGACCACGACGCGTTTTTTGCCATACGGCCAGGCAGGAAAGGTCAGAACCGTTTCGAAGGTGTTGCGGCCTATTACAAGCGCATCGACACTTGCCATGAACTCGTCGTAGCCGTGGGGTTCGCCTCCGCCGGGCGGTAGGAAGTCGAGAGTGCCATTCGGGCGCGCAATGAATCCGTCTACGCTGGTCCCGATAAAAACAGATATTGTCATCGAAGACTCCTTGTAAATCCGAACCTGCAGCACGTATAGAGCCCGGGGCTGAAGCCCCTTGGTTGGCGGGTGGTTATTGTCCGGGCTAAAGTCCGGACCTATCTCCGAAGCAAGTGCAAGTGCAAACGAAGAAGCAGATTCCCAGAGGGAATGACAGAAAGAGAGGCAAGAGCAACCGCAAAGGCAAATACGGGGATCCTTCGCTGCGCTCGAGGATGACGGATCCTGGGGTTGAGGGTGGTCGTGGCCGGGGTCGAGTGTTGTCGTGGCTCTAAGTTGAGTGCTGTCGTTGGTGGAGTTTAGTAGGCGGCTATGCCGGTGATGGCTTGGCCGATGATGAGGGTGTGGATGTCCTGGGTGCCTTCGTAGGTCTTTACGGATTCCAGGTTCATCATGTGGCGCATGATGGGGTAGTCGTCGGCGATGCCGTTGGCGCCTAGGATGTCGCGGGAGAGGCGGGCGCATTCGAGGGCCATCCAGACGTTGTTTCGCTTGGCCATGGAGATGTGTTGGAACTCGGCTTTGCCCTTGTCTTTGAGGCGGCCTACTTGTAGCGCGAGGAGTTGGGCCTTGGTGATTTCGGTGACCATCCAGGCTAGTTTTTCCTGGACTAGCTGGTGGCTGGCGATGGGCTGGTTGCGGAATTGCTTGCGCTGCTTGGCGTATTGCAGCGCGGTGTCGTAGCAGGACATCGCAGCGCCGATGACGCCCCAGGCGATGCCGTAGCGGGCCTGGCTGAGACAGCTCAGCGGGGACTTGAGGCCGTCGGAGAGGGGGAGCAAGTTGGCGGCGGGGACGCGGACGTTTTGTAGCGAGAGGCCGGAGGTGACGGAGGCTCGGAGGGACCACTTGCCGTGGACGTCCTGGGCGGAAAATCCGGGGCGGTCGGTTTCTACTAAGAAGCCGCGGATGCGCTCTTTGCCGGGCTCGGCGGAGGGGTCTTCTACTTTTGCCCAGATGACGGCTACGTCGGCGATGCTGCCGGAGGTGATCCACATTTTTTCGCCGTTGAGGATGTAGTCGTCGCCATCCTTGCGGGCGCGGGTGCGCATGCCGCTGGGGTTGGAGCCGAAGTCGGGTTCGGTGAGGCCGAAGCAGCCTAGCTTTTCGCCGGTGGCTAGCTTGGGGAGCCAGTACGATTTTTGCTCTTCGGAACCAAAGGCGTGGATGGGGAACATGACCAGCGCGGACTGGACGCTGACGAAGCTGCGGATGCCGGAGTCGCCGCGCTCGAGCTCCTGGTAGAGGAGGCCGGCTTCGACGTTGTTCATGCCGGCGCAACCGTAGTCGGGTAATGTCGCGCCGAAGAAGCCAAGCTCGCCCATCGGGCGGATGAGTTCTTTGGGGAAGCGGCCGTCGCGGTTGCAGGACTCGATGACGGGGATGAGTTTGTCTTCGATGAAGGAGCGGGTGTTGGTGCGGACGAGCAGCTCGTCTTCGGAGAGGAGGGAGTCGAACGCGAGGAAATCTACGCCTTGAAACTTGAATGCCATAGCCCAGCCATTTTAGATGAGTGAGGCGTGGGGTGGTGCGCGATTAGCAGACGGGCGTCGGGCGCGGCATGATGGGTCGGGCCTACAGCCCTCGGGATTGCGGTGGGGCGGCGACGTAGGCCTTCGGCCTACGCTGGTATGGGGCGGGCCTTTGGCCCTCGGATGGCGAGCGCGGTCTACGAGTGTGGGTGCGAGACCGGACGTCGGTTCCTGTCGTCCGCGGGGTGGTATAGGTCGGGCCGTTGGCCCTTAGATTTATGGTGGGACGGCAACCTGGGCCTTCGGCCCTCCGTGCGTGATGGCGTGGTTTAGGCGCAACAGCAGAAGCAGATTCCCAGAGGGAATGACAGAAAGAAGGGCAAGGGCAAGGGCAAAAGCAAAAGCAAGAGCAAAGGCAAATACAGGGGTCTCTCCGCTACGCGCTGCGCGCTTCGGTCGAGATGACGAGTTCAGGGGGTTGTGCGCAGGGGAAGGTGGCGGACGTTTACCAGACGTAGGTGCCAACGTTGCCTGCGGGGAGGGTGGAGGTGAAGGTTTTGGCGCCGGTGTGGACGTCGAAGGTTTGGGGGGTGTCGGTGATGTTGGAGACGACGAGGACTTTTTTGCCGTCGGGGGTGCGGAAGGCTACGTTGGGGAGGGTGTCGAGGTCGTTGGAGTCGATGCGGACGGAGTTGGGCGGGACGAATTTGGAGACTTGCGCGACGGTGTAATAGGCGATGTTGCGGCGGACATTGTCGCCGTCGATGGTGAGGGCGCCGGTGCAGCCGGTGCAGCCACCGTTGTTGGTGTGGGGTCCGTTGGTGGGATCGGCGGCGAGATTCCAGAGGAGGATGTTCTTGCTCCAGTTGCGGCTTACGCCGATCATCACGCGAGCGACCGGCTTGCTGATGGGCATGAGCGGATTGTTATCGTGCTGGGTGATGGACTGCTCGGTGAAGTAGATGTTTTTGGTGGGGAAGGCGTTGTGGACGTCGGTCATGGCGTCGACTGTGCCGCCGTAGAGGTGGAATCCCGAGCCGTCGATGTACTTGGCGGCGGCGGGGTCTTGGAGGATGGAGAGCGGATAGAGGGGGTGGTCGAGGTTGTGGTCGTAGAGGACGATGCCGGTCTTGATGCCGGCCTTGCGGAAGTCAGGGCCGAGGTCGTGCTTGATGAAGATCGCTTGCTCGGGCGAGAGCATGAGCATGCTGGGAGTGTTCTTTTCGTTGAGCGGCTCGTTCTGGATGGTGAGGGTGTCGATGGGAATGCCTTCGGCCTTCATGCCTTCGACATATTTGGTGAGGTAGGTGGCGTAGGCGGGGAAGTATTTGGGCAGGAGGACGCCGCCCTGGGCGAGGCCGGTGGTCTTCATCCAGAGTGGCGCGGACCAGGGCGAGGCGAGGGTTTTGATTTTAGGATCGATGGCGAGGATCTGCTTCATGATGGGGATGACGTCGGCTTTGTCGGGATCGAGGGAGAAGTGGGCCATGTCGGGATCCGTCTGATCGGGCGCGAGGTCGTCGTAGGAGAAGACATGGTCGTTCATGTCGGAGGAGCCGATGGTGAGGCGGAGATAGCTGACGCCGATGCCGTCGCCGGTACGGGTGAAGAGCTCGTGCAGGAGGGCGTCACGCTTGGCGGGGTCCATGTGCATGAGGAGCTGGGCGCTGCCGCCGGTGAGCGCGAAGCCGAAGCCGTCGATGGTCTGGTAGGTCTTGGCTGGGTTGACGGTAATGGCCTGGGTGGATGCGGCGGCGGGCGCGGTGAAGGCGATGGGGGGCTGGAGGGCGAGGAGGGCGGAGCGGTCGGGGCTGGTGAGGTAGAGCGAGACGCTGGAGGTGGCTGGGGTTTGTGCGCTTGCGGTGGCGAGGGTGAGAGCGAGGAGGGTGGCGGCGAATTTCATGGGGACTCCTGGAACGGGTGTGGAGGATCGGGCGCGTTGGAAGATCGTGATACGACGCGGCATCATTCTAGACAAACGTTTGTCTGAGAAGCAAGTGGAGGGCGGAATTTCTGCGCGGGAATCGTTTGAGTTGAGGCCGGAAATGTCGGGTTGGGTGGAAGGTAGAATCGTAGAGAGGGTCCAGCGAGAGCGTCCGAGGCGCCGCGCGTTTATCGAACTAGTTAGTTCGATAAGTGATATGCGCGGAGCGTAGGATGACAGGCGGATGTGCGTACGCGCCGAAAGGGACGTCGAGCTGCGAGCCACCGATCTCGATTTTGGAGTCTTAATATGCCGACGTACAATGAACTGGTGCAAGCGAGCTATAACAACATTCCGGTGCCGCAAGACGGCGAAGCGATTGAATACAGCAACGGCAAGTTTACGGTGCCGAATCACCCCATCATTCCGTTCATCGAAGGCGATGGAACGGGACGCGACATCTGGAAGGCGTCGCAGCGGGTGTTTGATGCGGCGGTACAGAAGGCTTACGGCGGCAAGCGCTCAGTGAAGTGGTACGAGGTGCTGGCGGGCGAGAAGGCATTTTCGCAGACCAAGAGCTGGCTGCCGGACGACACGGTGAAGGCGACGATGGACTTCCGCGTGTCGATCAAGGGACCGCTGACGACTCCGGTGGGCGGCGGCATTCGTTCGCTGAACGTGGCGCTGCGGCAGTTGATGGATTTGTACCAGTGCATTCGGCCAGTGAAGTATTACGCAGGCGTGCCGAGTCCGGTGAAGCGGCCGGAGTTGGTGGACATTGTGCTCTTCCGTGAGAACACGGAGGACATCTATGCCGGCATCGAGTTCCAGGAGGGCACGCCGGAGAGCGCGAAGATCATCTCGTTCCTCAACGATGACATGCTGAAGGGCACGAAGAAGAAGATCCGGCTGGACTCGGGCATTGGCATCAAGCCGATCTCGATTACGGGATCGAAGCGGCTGGTGCGTGCGGCGATTGCATTTGCGCTGAAGGAAGGGCGCAAGACCGTCACGATCGTGCACAAGGGCAACATCCAGAAGTTTACCGAGGGAGCGTTCCGCGAGTGGGGCTACGAGGTTGCGGTGCAGGAGTTCCGCAAAGATGTAGTGACCGAGCGCGAGAGCTGGATCCTGGGGAATCTGGAAGCGAATCCGAACCTGACGGCCGAGCAGAATGCGGCATTGATTGAGCCGGGGCTGGACTTCGCGTCGCAGGATTTCCAGGACGCGGTAGTCAAGGAAGTGAAGGACACGGTTGCGAGCATTGGCGCGACGCACGGCAATGGTCAATGGAAGAAGAAGATCCTGGTGAACGATCGCATTGCCGATTCGATCTTCCAGCAGATCATCATTCGTCCGGCCGATTACAGCGTGCTGGCGACGACGAACCTGAACGGCGACTACATCTCGGATGCAGCGGCGGCGCAGGTGGGCGGCCTGGGCATTGCGCCGGGCGCGAACGTTGGCGACGGGTATGCTGTGTTCGAGGCCACGCACGGAACGGCTCCGAAGTATGCAGATCTGGATGTAATCAATCCGGGCTCGTTGATTCTGTCGGGCGTGATGCTGTTTGACTTCCTGGGATGGAAGGAAGCGGCGCGGCTGATTGAGTCGTCGCTGGAGAAGACCATTGCGCAGAAGTATGTGACGTATGACTTTGAGCGCCAGATGCCGGGCGCGACCAAGGCCAAGACGAGTGAGTTTGCTACTCGGATGATTGAGAATATGTAAGTTTGGCGACAGGCCAGTGAGGCGCGCGCTCGACGAGAAATCGTCGAGCGCGCGTTTGATTTAAGGGTGGGTGGTCAATACCCAAGGGGTGCAGGCGACCGCCTCGATCATGAGGGGATACTTGCTGGCGCTCGTGGGGCGTTGCGGATGTCGTTCTCATGATGCTCGCCGCAAGTCTAAGGAACACGCGCTTTCTGAAACGAATGGGAGGACAGGCCATTTCTCATCCAACGTTTCAAAGCGTCCGTAGGACTGGCTAGCGCAACGGCGAGAACGAAGGTGAGGACAAGGAGAGACAGTTTCTGCCAAGCGCTGGCGTAGTCGTAGGGAAGATAAGTGGCAAAGAGCATGAAGACGGGAAGGTGAATGAGGTAGAGAGTGAAGGTGCCGTCGGCTACGCGCCGAATGAGGCTCACGGACGCGTGCTGCTTAGAGATGGTGACATGCTCGCAGGCCAGAAGGAGGCCGAGGATAAGAAGGCCAACGGGGATTCCGACTTCATAAGCTGGCAGCCCCGAGCGCTTCAGGAGATGGAGATGATGGGATCGTGTCCATTGCAGGAGATGAGCTCCCTGGACGTGGAGTGCGGCGGCGGCGGGGGTATGTTGGAGAGCAGCGAGGCTGGTTCGCAGGATGACTCCGAGCAGGCAGAATCCTAGTATTGATCCGAAGTAGGTCGTGAGTGGGTATTGGCGTCGACGCAGCCAGTGATATGCATCGCAGATGAAGCAGCCGAATAGCCAAAGCGGAAGCAGAAAAAGGATAGGGGGTCCGACCGTGATTGCCAGGCCGCAAAGGAAGAACCACTTCCATGGTCCTCGCCCGAAGAACGCGATGCCATAGAAGGCGTAATAGGCGCACTCATAGGAGAGTGACCAAAAGACCGAGTTGAAGCTCATGGGCACGTCGAGGCCCCAGAACGATCCCGTGAAGGTTATGCAAGCAAGGAATTGGGTTGCGATTGTACCGACGGGAAACGCCGATTGGTACGCACGGCTCGCCGGCAAACGATCCAGGCAAAGCGCTACGGCGATGGTGAGGAGGGCGGCGGGCAAGAGGACGGAGTAGATGCGGGAGACTCGGTCAATTGCATACTCGGTGGCCGTCATCAACCTCGTAATGGAAATAAGCCTTATGACGAAACCAGAAAGCACGAAGAAGACTGCCACCGCACCAAAAGCCAAGTTGATGAGATAAGGCCAATGAGTGGAGAAGGTCGACGAAGTAAAGTGGCCTACAGCGACCGCGATCGCGGCGGCAAAACGGACAATGTCCAGGAGGATGGAACCTGAGACGGGCATAGGATCACCCGGGAAAGGTTGTCTGGCAGGTTTTCCATTGGACTTCGTCAGGTTGATCACTGAGGTCTATCTTAACCGCCGTTTGGTACCGACCGGTTGATTAAGGGGCGGGGTGAGCGCGGATTGAGGATGGTGATCGCAAGAACTTCGAGCCGCGGCATCATTGGCTCGCTCGGTCGCGACTTGTTTCTGAATCCTTTCGGACAGAAACACGCTCACGCGGGAACGCCAGTGTCTGGATCACGCCGGCCGATGAAATTCGCGTGAAAATCAAATGCCGTGGCAGCTTATTTACACGAGCTACGCAACAGTGCTGTTACTGTCCGTTCATCAGGACACTTAAGATGCAGGTGTTCGCTCAATAGCGCGCGATCCCATCGGTTGAAACGACGGGGTTGAGGAGATTTGATGTCTGAAAAATTGGTGGCCAGTAAGCCGTATTTGTCAGTTTATGCAGGGATTGCCTTGATGTTGGTCAATGGCCTTACTGCGTGTTCGAGTGTCAGCCCTGCTGCGCCGGTGGTGGAGCCTTCGCCGGTCACAGGCATCGTAAAACACGTCTTCGTGATCGTGCTCGAGAACAAGAGCTTTTCTACGACCTTCGGCTCGACGTCGCCGGTGCCGTATCTCACCCAGACGCTGGCAAGCCAGGGAGCGCAGCTGAGCGGGTACTACGGCACGGGCCATGTGAGTCTCGACAACTATGTGTCGATGATTAGCGGGCAGGCCGGGACACCGCAGACGACCTCCGATTGCCAAACCTATGCTGACTTCACGGCGACGAACTCGACGCCGGCGGCGAACGGTCAAATCCTGGGCAGTGGGTGTGTCTATCCGGCCAGCGTGCAGACGGTGGCCGACCAGATGACGGCAGCGAATCTGACGTGGAAGGGCTACATGGGCGATATGGGGAACGACCCGGCTCGCGAGAGTGCAACCTGCGGCCATCCTACGTTGAACTCGGCAGACCATACGCAGGTTGCCGAGGCGCCAAGCGCCGCCGTTCCGCTCGGCGACATGTACGCAACCCGCCACGATCCGTTCATGTACTTCCACTCCATCATCGATTCGTCGACATGCGGGGCTCACGTCGTGAATATGGAGCAGAACCTGGCCAGCGATCTGAAGTCAGTGTCCACGACATCGAATCTTACGTTCATCACGCCGAACCTGTGCGATGACGGGCACGATTCTCCGTGCGCCAATGGAGCGGCGGGCGGCTACACCAGCATGAATGCGTTTCTGACGAAGTGGGTTCCGATGATTCTGGCGTCACCCGCATACCAGGCGGATGGCCTGCTGATCATCAACTTCGACGAGAGCAACTATGTGCTTTCGGAGAGTGCGAGTGGGGTCACGATCACCTTCCCTGGGAACTTCTGCTGCGGCGAGACGCTGGGTCCGAATCTAGCCGCGTATCCGCAGAGTACGGCGGCCGGGGGTTACACCCTGGTGTACAACAACTACGGTGGCGACCAGACCGGCGCGATTCTGCTGTCGCCGTTCATCAAAGCGGGAACTGTCTCCACGGTGCCGTACAACCACTACTCGATGCTGAAGACGATCGAAAACATCTTCAAGCTTCCTCTGCTTGGGAACGCGCAGACGACTGGTCTGGCTCAACTGGGGAGTGACGTATTCACGAATGTTCCGTAGACCGCTACGTTAAAGCGAAGGTGGCCTCCATCGGTGATGGGGGCCACCTTGCTCAGCAATTCTTCATGCAGTCGATCAAAGCATTGTTCATCGTTCTTGCGGTTGCTGCTCTTTGCGGCGGCGTAGGCGGCCATGTGGGCCACGCGGCGTCGAGGGCTCGCGGTTCCTCGGTAGATGGCGCTGGGGTTCTGCGGTTGTCAGAGCGGGCTGTTGTGGGGCGAGAGATTTTCTTCGATGCAAGGCTTTCGTCGTCGGGCAAGCTGAGTTGTGCGAGCTGTCATAGCGCTGCCAACGCCTATGGACCTCCGAATGCGCTGCCGGTGCAGCTTGGAGGGCGATCGCTGCACACTGCTGGCCTGCGCGCGGTGCCCTCTTTGCGTTATACGTTGGCGCGGACGCCGGTCTGGGCGCATCCACGGCCGACTAGCCTTGCGGAACGGGTCGCGGAACACGACGATGTCCCGGCTGGGGGCTTCGCGTGGGATGGGCGCTTCGATTCCTTGCATGAGCAGGCTGCGTTTCCGTTGCTGGCGGCCTCGGAGATGGCGTCGAGTAAGGAACGGGTTGTGCAGAAGATTGAACAAGGGCCGTACGCCGAGCGTTTCCGCGAGGCCTTTGGGCAGGATAGCTTTGCGAACACGGACAAGGCGTTTGCGTTTGCGCTGCTCGCGTTGGAACGGTTTGAGCTTGAAGATCCCAGCTTTCATCCTTATTCGAGCAAGTACGATCGGTATCTGGACGGGAGGGCGACGCTGACTGCCCAGGAGCAGCGGGGGCTCGCTCTGTTTAATGATGGCGACCGCGGCAACTGCGCTTCCTGCCATCTCTCTGCGCCAGGTGCGGATGGGTCGCATCCACTCTTCACTGATTTTCAGTTTGAGGCGATCGGGGTTCCTCGGAATTCAAGCATTCCAGCCAACCGCGACAGCAAGTTTTATGACATGGGTCTGTGCGGCCCGATTCGAACGAACCAAACTGACTCAAGCTACTGCGGTATGTTCAAGACTCCCACGCTGCGTAACGTTGCAACACGGCAGGTGCTCTTTCACAACGGGCGCTTTCACACGCTCAAGGAAGCTCTTCGTTTCTATGTGGAGCGGGATACGAATCCAGGGGAATGGTATCCGCATGGCCAGCATCAGGATCCGAATACGTATGATGATTTGCCGGCTGCGTTGCGTCCCAACGTCGACAAGATCACCTTGCCGTTCTCTGGAAATAAGAACAAGCGGCTGGTTTGGAATGATGCCGAGATCGACGACGTCATCGCGTTTCTAAAGACGCTTAGTGACGACGACCAGGTGCCCGCTCAGTGATGCGATCCGTTGACTCGATTCTTGGGGTCATGCTAGCGTCAGGGTATGGCGTTTTCCATTCTTTGTTGTTGTCGCTTAGACCAGCCCTTTGTTGGGTGAGCAGCGACATTCTCAGATATTCCTGAAGCGCCCTCTCTAAAGCTCATCCGAAATGCTCATCGTTACTCGCGAGATTCGCGACTAGCCGGCGTCCGCGTTGTGACGTCTTTGCGGCGGTCCTGCTTCGGAGAGATTTTATGCAACTCACAATTGATAAAGACCTGGTGCTGGAGTCGAGCACCCTGGTCGAAGAGACCAAGCTATCGGGGGCGATTTTGCGGACGCCTGATGAGTTGGCGAGGATTGTTTCGCGGTTTGCGGCGTCTGAGGGGTGGATGGAGCGGGTGCGGCTGCGAGCGGATGGGCGCTGGTGGGAGCGGCTGTATCAAGGTCCTGACCATGACATTTGGGTGATCAGTTGGCTGCCGGGGCAATCGACTGGATTCCACGACCATGGTGCGTCTTCGGGGGCGTTCGTTGTGGTGACGGGTGTGCTTGAGGAGCATTGCGCTGGAGCGCGGGGCCGCGTGGTGCGGTCGGGCAAGCCACGCGCTTTCGGTCCCGATTATGCGCATGATGTGCGGAACGTCTCGCAGGCACCGGCCATCAGCATTCACGCGTATTCGCCTCCGCTGGACGAGATGAACGGGTATGAGCCGGAGGGAAGCGAACTCGTTTTGCGAGAGGGTGTGGAGTGGAAGGCTGATAGGCTCGAACAGGATTGGCGTGTGGAGGGGCGGAGACCTTTGAAACACCTTGGGGCCTTGAGCATTGAGGAGATGCTATCGGCTGCGCGTGCGCGGTTGCGGCGGCTCACGCCGAACGAGGCCCGCGATGCGATGGCAGAGAGGGGGGCGGTGCTGGTGGATATTCGTCCCGAGGGACAGCGCGCGATGGAGGGTAGTATTGCGGGTGCGTTGGTGGTTGAGCGTAATGTGCTTGAGTGGCGGTTCGATCCGGCATCTAGCGCGCGGCTGCCGGTTGCGACCAATCACGACGTCGAGGTGATCGTGTTCTGTTCCGAAGGGTATAGCTCAAGTCTGGCGGCGGCGACTTTGCAGGATCTTGGACTGTGGCGCGCGACGGACATGGTGGGTGGATTCCAGGCATGGCGTGCGATGGGCTTGCCGGTCGTGCCGCCAGGCAACGCCCTTTAGGTTTGGGATTGATCGAGGGAACGTGCCGTCCCGTTGAACGTTGACGAAGCTGCTGGTTGATCGGCTGCGGTCAGGTTCGCGTTGGGGTGGGGTTTTGGGCTAGGCTGATGGAACTGCTGTTTACCCAAAATTCTTTGGATTGGATCTTGTTCGCTATGTTGAATCGT
>JBEKFF010000086.1:0-13602 GCA_050013455.1 Acidobacteriaceae bacterium
AAGTCTTAGGGCTGTATCTGGAGCGCGCAACAAGACATGCGGAAGCCTCAATGCGGGCGCTTCGGATACAGCGACTTGAAGGAAGGCGCTGGCGTTTGCGGCGGATGCGGTTAAGCTATGGGATTTGAATCGATTTTCGCCTGCAAACTGCTGATGCCTATTGGGTTAGCTGCAGAGGGCGGAAGTCGATTCAGGACGCCAGCGAAGCTCATGATGCTCGGAGTATCGCACGCGAAGCGTCCGCCGCGCCAGAGGCTTCGTTCATGTCGGCATGTCGGAAGTGATTCATTCCAAGAATCGGAAGATGGGTTACCGCCTTACACGGGCGGTAACACAGAGCCATCCATCGCCGTCATCCGTCTGTGGCGGACCATTTATTTGGCGAGTGTCTGCACTCTAGCTCCGAGACCGGGTTTAGCCCACCACCTGTACGAAGCGGCGCTGAGGCAGATGCGCGAACGCCAGTTCTGCGATGCGGTGAACAGAATTGTTTTGCCTGAACCATTCGTAAAATGGGCAACTGATGCTCTTCGTTTGGCTAATACAGATGACGCATGTCTGCGCGAGGAGGCGGTCAGTCGTCTCACCGCAGAACACAAATGCATCGAGAAACGCTTGGATGTGATGTCCAAGGATAAACTTGACGGCATCATAACAGCAGAGATGTTTGATCGCCACGCTGGGCAATGGACGCTACAAATGGACCAGCTTGACCGGTCAATCCAACATCAGCAAGAGGGCAGCGATAGAAACTACTTGCCGGAAGGAGGGCAACTTCTCGAACTCATCAAGATTATGCCGATGTTGTTCGAAAGGCAGCCGCCACGCGAAAAACGCGAACTGCTCAAACTTGTCATATCGAACTCTACTTGGAAGGACGGCACGCTGACTGTCTCCTACCGCCAACCGTTTGATTTATTTACCACTTGGAGGGAAACGATGAACAAAGAATCCGCGCTGAACGGGATGAAAAACGGCCAAAATGAAGAATGGCTCCTGAGGTAGGACTCGAACCTACAACCCTTCGGTTAACAGCTCAGGAATTGCCCTTGGCACCATTGCTCACAATTGCTATATATCGCTCATTATCAGCGACTTACTAGCGGCCAACGGATTTCATGACCGTGGGGATTACCCGCTGTGACCCACCATTTTGAAGGGTAGTACCCACAAAAGTCCCCACAGTCTTTGCATCGATCCCACTTCCCTTCCGGACGCTTTCAATCCTCATTGAAGCCCAAGATGCCCGAAGCGCGGACGACCTCATTCCCATTCGACACCACCCCAGCCGCGAAATGAGCCGCCTAGGATCGGTGCCGTCAGCATCGACACAATAAGTCTAAAAAACGTACAACAGGAAAAGTAATTTGCATGCAACAGAAAAGCCTAAGGGAGCAACATGGCCACACCGTCCGAGACACTAGCGCAGTCCTTGGAGGCCCTTGCTAAGCTCCGAGAGCAGACGGCGGGGTAGTTATTCGTGCACAGGATCTGTCTCGCACACATCGGGAGCGCCTGCTAATCCCGTTGACCCAATGGCAATCCGCAGTCGCGGGGCTATTTTATCTGGGAGAGTCTCGATAAAAAATCCATCTCCAACTCGCCTTCACAAGTTTCGGCGCCGACCTTCAACGCTTCCCTCACGCGCGCCTGCGTCACTTCGCTAGCGACACTCAGATCGGACTCATGGGCTTCCACCAGAAGCCCCTCTGCCATGGAACTAAATGCTCCAATATCCACGGCTGCCTTGACGTGAGCAATAGTATGCGCAGGGAAAGAGGTGATGCGGTGAGCAAGCTTCTCGACAAAAGGCGTCAACTCGTCCGCTGGCAACGCTCCCCTACTCTGTTTTGAGGGACATACCCTTATCTTCGAGGGTTTGGCCCAGCACCCTGTCTAACTGGGCCGACGCCTTCAACCAGGCTGCCTTGGCGATGATTTCGGTGGTCTGCGCCTGGGCGAGGTAACTCTGCTGCTCGATGACGGCGAGGTTGGTGGTATAGCCTGCCTGGAAGCTTTCCTGCGCCGCGGCCAGCAGCTTCGCCTGCAACTCTCGGGCGTTGGCGGCGGCGGCGGCGGCACTCCGGGCGGCGTGGAGGGCTGTGACCGCGTTCCGCACCTCTGCCGCTATCTGCGACTGCAGTTGCGTGAGTCGCAGTTGCTGCTGCCGCAGTTGAGCCTTGTCGGCTCCAAGATTCGCCTGGGCGACGCGGTTTTGGATCGGCAGGTAAAACTGCATGCCCGCCTCATAGACGGTCGAGGCGCGTGCGCCTCCGGTCGGAACCGGGTCGGTAGCGGCATTACCGGTAAGGGGGTCTCCACCGATCGCGGTCAGGCCGGGGATCACGACGCCTCGGCTCTGGTAGCTTCCATAGAGATCGAGCTCGGGCTTGGCGGCGTTGGCGGAGCTCGCAACCTGCCGCTCGCCGTTGGTCAGCTGCAGCCGCGCCTGTTGGACGTCCGGGCGCTTCTCCCACGCGCCCTTGATCAGGGCGGGCAGCGGGTCTTCGGAGTCGGATGCTGGCGGCGAGAGCGGGTCGGTCGCCACGATCGCCCGCGTCGTGCCGGGTGTGCTGGTAAGCGACCGCGGATCAAGCAGCGTGCGCAGAATGATCTGCTGCTGGTCACGGAGAGAGATGGCCTGGGTGAGCAGCAGTTGGGTGCTGGTCACGAGCAACTGCGCCCGCGCTATCTCGATGGGCGGCATGCGTCCAACCTTCAGCTGCTGCTGATCGTTACCTAACAGCACTTCGGCCGCGTTCAGCGCCTGCTGCTGTACTTTCACCGAATCCTGTAGGCTCACCAGACCGATGTACAGGTTCTCCACTCCGGAGATCGTGCCGATCATCTGTTGCTCTAACACTGCCGCAGAGATCTTTCGGTTGGTCTTCGCGATGGCGATATAGCGAGTGTTATTGGCGTGTCCAGCGCCGCGCAGAAGCGGTTGCACGATGAGAGCGTAGGCATTGGGGTGGGAGAACGGGACGGCGCTGGAGCGGCCGGAGTAGAAGCTCTGCACAAAGTCGTTCACTCCCAATTGGATCGTGGTCCCTGGGCCGAAGCCCTTGGTTAAGGCTGTATCGCCTATGGTGTTGTCGGTGATTGCCGAGCTTGCCGGTGTTGGCGCAGCCGAAGTGGCGGACGTGAACGAGACCGCCGGATTGCGCCGCAGCCAACCGTAGCGGCCCATCAGTTGTGCATCGAAGCCCGGCACCGGAGATCCAGCGGAGTAGGGCGTCGACGTGAGGGCCAGGGAGTGTGATCCCTCCAGCACCCGGCTGGTGTTGTAGGACGAGGACACGGTCGAAGCGATCGGGTCCACGCTCGAGGGCGACAGGGCGGGAGAGGAAAAGCTGAGCAGCGGCACAGCGACCGGACCTTCACCAGCCGGCGTGTCTGCGACGTTGTAGTTGATCGCTCGCGGCAGACCGCCGCCTTTTGCCAGCGTCACACTCGCGTCCGCGACGGTCTGATCGATCTGCTCGAATTCAATGTCGAGGTTATTCTTTAGTGCCATCTGAATGGCGTCCTGCAGGCTGAGCGAGAGAGGCCCATCCTGAGGACTCGCCGACGCGGGGGCTATGGCGGAATCCGAAGGCAACGCCAGCGAAGGCTGGGGGGCGTCAGGAATTGCTGCGGTATGGGGCAAGGCTCCCGAAGGCTGCTGAGCTCCCGCCGCCCATAAGGCTGCGCAACAAAGCGAGATCCCTGCGAATTTGAAGGTCTGGCCGCCGCGGACGTGCAGGCGATCGTATCGAAAAAAGTGCTTCATCCGGAGTGACCTTTCCGGGCGGAACGTAGCCCTATTCCTGCTTCCCTTGCTTGCTGCCCTTGCCTCCTGCGCTGGAACTTTCGTCGGCACCCTGCTGGCCAGCGGGGGCGGCCCGCGGACTGACCCGAAGGCCTTGCTGTACCGCATCATTGGGATTGACCACGACGAGATCACCATCGTGCAGCCCGGAGGTGATGTATACCTGCGTTCCCAGGTCACGCCCTACGCGCACGGGCCGCATCTGGATGACGTTGTTCTCGACCACGGGCACGAACTGACCGCGGGCCAGGGTGAGGAGGCTGTCGCCGGAGATGAGGATGCCGGGGTTCGGCGCCACGTAATGCAACTGCACAGAAGCAAACATGCCGGGCCGCAACAGATGCTGAGCATCGTCGATCTTTACTTCGGCGAGCAGGGTACGAGTCTGTTGACTCAAAGAGTCACTGCTCCGAATTACCTTGCCGGGAAACGTCTGCCCCGGTATCTCCGAAACGGTGAGGTTCACGGGCTGGCCGGTCTGCACGAACGGCGCATCCTGTTCCGGCACCCACACAAAGACTTCGAGGCTGCGGAGGTCCGCGACTTCGAAGAGTTCGCCGCCCTGCGCACCGCCCGTGGGCGGACCGCCTGTGTTGGCTTCGGCCGTAACCGGCAGCCCCTGCGCGGCTCCCATAGTCGACACGAGGTTGCCGACCTCGACGTTGCGTGCGGTGATCGTGCCGTCGATCGGCGAGCGAATCTGCTCGAAGTCGGCCAGGGACTGCTCGTGAGCCAAAGCACCTTGTGCAGACTTCACCGCATTCTGCATGGCGTGCAGGTTCGATTGCGCGGTCTCGACCGCTGCCCGGGCCGAATCGTCGTCCTGCTGCGACAGAATGCCGTGGAGAACCAGCGTATGCACGCGGGAATACGTAGCCAGTTGTAACTCCAGGTTCGATTGCGCGGTCTGCACATTGTCTCTGCTTTGCTGCACGGTTCCCGCTTGCTGTGCGACGGTTGCATCCAGGTCTGGAGCAGAGATGACCCCCAGCAACTTCCCTTTGTGCACGGTATCGCCGAGGTCCACATACCGGGCCTTCAGGTACCCCGACGCCCGCGCATAGATGTGGGCGATGCGGAGCGCGGTCACGGTGCCCGGCAAGGTCATGTCCTGCGTGGAACTTGCGCTGTGCACGGTCTGCACTTCTAGGATCGGCAGAGCGTCTTGCTGCTTCTCGGCACGGTCGTTCACTTCCTTATCGCGCTGGTGGCGAGGCAGCCAGCCTACAAGAAGAGCCAAGCCAAGCACCACGATCCCGATCAGGATCCATAGCAACTTCCGCTGCGAGTGCGCTTCGTGCCGCGGTTCGCCGTTCGCGGGCGATGAGGTCGTGACATCTGCGCTCATTTGAATGCTCCTTGCGTCTCGTCATCTAGTCGCTTCTCCCAGTTCACCAGGGGTTTCTTGCTCATCACCGAATACATCACGGGCACGATCAACAGTGTTCCAACCGTGGCGAAAAGGAGGCCACCGATCACGGCGCGTCCGATGGGTGCGTTCTGCTCGCCGCCCTCACCCAGCGCCATCGCCATCGGCAACATACCGATGATCATCGCCAGCGCCGTCATGCACACCGGCCGCAGCCTGGTGGTGCCCGCGATCAGTGCCGCTTCGGTTGAATCCCTGCCCGCGTTGCTGCCTTCGCGCGATTCGATCGCAAAGCTGACCACCAGGATGCTATTTGCCGTTGCGACACCAATCGTCATCAGCGCCCCCATTAGGGAGGGCACGTTGAGCGTGGTCTGCGTGAGGTACAGCATCCATAGAATCCCGGCGAAGGCTCCGGGCAGCGCCATCAGGATGATGAAGGGAATACTCCAGGATTGAAAATTCATGGCCATCAGCAGGTACACAAACACTACCGCCGCGGCGATGCCGATCTCGAGGTTCGCGAAGGAGGTGTTCATCGTCAGCACCTGGCCGCTCAGAACGATCTCCACGCCCGGTGGCAGATGCTGTGAATTCTTCTTGATGATCTTTTGTACTTCGCTCGCAACGCCGCCGAGATCACGCTGCTCCACATTCGCAAACACATCCATCTCCGGTTGGGCGTTGTAGTGCGAGACGGTCTGCGGCGAAACCTGCCGCTCGGTCTCGGAGACATTGCTCAACAGCTGATCGCTTGCACCTGCGATTGGAGAGGTCACGGCGGTGCGCTCCAGCGTATCAAGATTGCGCAGCCGGGATTGCGGTACCTGCACGATCACCGGATATTCAACCCCGGTCGTTGGATCGAGCCAGAAATTCGGCGCAACCTGCCCGCTGCCGGAGAGCGATAGCAGCACGTTGTCGGAGACATCTTTCGCGGTAAGTGCGAGTTCCTGCGCCTTGAGGCGGTCAACGTTGATGTTCAGTTTGGGAGCATGGACATCCTGCTGCATGAACACGTCGACTGCACCCGGAATATTCTTGATCTGCTCCTGAAGCTTTTGCGCAATCTCCGCGGTGGCATCTGCGTTTTTCCCGCGGACCTGCACATCAATCGGCGCAGGCAAGCCGAAGTTCAGGGTCTGATTCGTGATGTCGGCGGGCTCGAAGAAGACCGTCTCCTGGGGAAACTTCTGCGCGAAATCCTGGCGGAGAACCTGCATCCACTCCTGGGTCGGACGGTGCTTGGGTGAGAGCAGCACCAGCACATCGCCGTCGCCGTTGCTGGTCGTATCGCTCGTGGCGTAGGCCAGATTTACGCCCCCGGGAGGAAGGCCGATGTTGTTCACCACCAGCTGCAATTGATCCGCGGGGATCACGCGACGAATCTCGTCGTTCACCTGCTTGAAGACCTGTATCGCGGTCTCAATTCGCGTGCCTACGGGTGGACGCACATGGAATTCCATCTGCCCGGAATCCACGTAGGGGAAGAAGTCGCGTCCCAGAGACGGAATCAAGGCCAGAGAACCCAGCGAGATCGTGGCGAAAAGAATCAGGGTGACCACGCGGTGCGCCAGTGCCCACTCCAGGGCGCCTTTGTACTTCTCCGCAAACTTATCGAAGCCGTGCTCGAACTTCTGATGAAACCGCCAGATGAAGCTTCGGCTGAGCGGCGATTCCTTCTCCTGCCCCTGGTAGAGTGGAACCTCCTTGGGAAGGAGGAAGTGCATCATGGTCGGCACCAGCGTGCGCGACAGCCCATACGAAGCAACGAGCGACAGAACTACGCTCAAGGCCAGGGGCGTAAAGATGAACTTTGCCGAACCCGAGAGCAGGGTGACCGGCACGAAGACGATGCAGATCGACATCGTCGAGATCAGCGCCGGCATCGCTACCTGTTCGGCGCTGTCGAGGATCGCTGTGGCCAGCGGCGTCTTCACCCCTATGCCGAGATTGCGGTGCGTGTTCTCGATCTCCACCGTCGCATCGTCGACCAGCATGCCCACTGCCAGCGCCAATCCTCCCAGCGACATGATGTTGATCGTCTCGCCGAGAGCCGAGGATACGGCGATAGCGAACAGCACGGCCAGCGGGATCGATGCACTCACAATCAGCGTGCTTCGCCAACTGCCGAGAAACACCAGCACCATCATGGCGGTAAGGAACGCAGCTGTGATCGCCTCCTGCACCACGTCCTGGATTGAGGCTCGCACCAGTACCGATTGGTCGAAGAGCGGAGTGAGCGTCAGCGCGCTGGGTAGGCCAGCCTTGATCTTTGGGATGGCCGCTCTCACCTGGTCGACGATGGTCAACGTGGACGACGCGCCGTTTTTGATCACGGTCAGCAGTGCCGATGCCTGCCCGTTCTCACTCACATAACTTGTCTGTGGCTGATACCCGTTGTGAATCCACGCAACATCCTTCATCTGCAGGATCGCCCCATTGGATGCCCGGATCGGCAGCTCATTGAGCGCGGCGATCGTGCCGGGGCTGCTGTTGGTCCCCACCAGATATTCGCGGTCGCCCATCTTTTCCGTACCCGACGGCGTGACCAGGTTCTGATTGCTCAACGCGAGAGAAAGATCGGACGCGGTGAGGTGATTGGCCACCAGTTGTATCGGGTCCACGTCCACCATGATGGATCGCTGCTCGCCGCCATAAGGCAGAGGTACCGCTGCGCCCTTGATGGTCGCCAACTGACCACGAATGAAGTTCTGGCCGAGGTCATAGAGCTCGGTTTGCGACAAGCCCTTTCCTCCCAGGCTTACCTGCACGATCGGGACGCTGGAGGCGTCGTACTTGAGGACATACGGCGGAAGAATGCCCGGTGGCATTAGGCGCAGGAGCGACTGCGCGAGCGCCGTGACCTGCGCAATCGCAAGGTCGATCTGCACGTTCGGTTGAAAGTGGATCTTGATCACGCCGACGCCGTCGTAAGACTGCGACTCGGTGTACTGGATGTTGTTGACGGTGGTCGGCAGAGCTCGCTCGCACACTCCGACGATGCGCTTGGACATATCATCGGAGTCCATTCCGCTGTAGGTCCAGATCACGCTGACGATCGGGATGTTGATCTCCGGCAGAATGTCGGTTGGCGTTGTCGCGATGGCTGCGAAGCCGAATATCCCAATCAACACCGCGACAATGACGAAAGTGTACGGTCTCTGCAGCGCAAAGCGCACAATCCACATACGCGCTCTCCTGGTTTGCCATCGCGGAGCAGGCGAGATCTACCCGCCTGCTCCGGAAGAATGAATCTGCCCTTATCGACGTACCTCTCCGGGGTGAGATCTGCAGTGGCGCGATGACGCTGGCTCCAGATGGTGATGTCTTCTAGATGACTTCGAGCTTTTCCGCCGGGATCTTCATGGCCGTGGCCTTGTCGATGTTCAGGTGCGACTTCAGCATCTCGCTCGGCACGCGCCTGAGCCACTGGTTCAGCGATACATCCATGAACTCCTCGCTGGCAAAGGTTTCGAGAAACACCATATCGGTGTCTCCCGTGTTTTCGATGTAGTGTGGCGCATTCGACGGAACAAACCCTACATCGTTGGCATTGAAGTCCATCGTGCGTGCGTTGTCGACCGGGAAGAATACGGTCATGCGGCCTTTGCCGGCGATCCAGAACTGCCACTCCGAAGCATTGGGGTGCCAGTGAAGTTCGCGCAGTCCTCCCGGCCTGACGATCACCAGAGCGGCCGCGATGTGCTTCGATGTGGGGAAGTTTCGCGAATCCACCACTCGAACCGATCCACCCTTGGTCTCACGGGTCGGCGTCATCGACTTCATACGGAAGGTGTACTGATATTTCGATGCGACCGCTTCACCGCCGATCTCAGCCCTATCCTGCTCCAGGGAACCAGGCACCGTGCCGGGAAAGATGTAGAGAGGCGCGCCGGGCGTGTTCTCGAAGGCGCTGGCGTCGAGGCCTGTGTTCTTTACCAGGACTTCGATCGGGGTGTGTGCGACCCACTCGGAGAGCAGCATCGTACCGTCTTCCGAGAAATTGCCCTGATTGAAGACCAGAAGGAACTCTGTACCATCTGGACCGAGACCTTGAATCGAATGCGGGAAGCCGGCGGGAAAGATCCAGAGATCTCCTTCGCTTACGTCGTCGATGAACATCGTTCCATCGGGGTTCATCACCGTCACGCGAGCATTGCCGTAGAGCACGTACGCCCATTCGTCCGCGGTATGCCAGTGCATCTCGCGGTAGCTTCCCGCTGTCAGACGCATATTGACGCCCGCGATGTCCCGTGAAGAAGGAAGGACGCGTTGGGTCACCTCGTGAGTCCACCCCCCCTCTCCCACGCGCTTCTTCACCAGATCGAAGGAGTACCAGAGGGGCACAACGTCTCCGTGGTCGGTCGGTGGAGGCATGTTCGAGTCGGGATTCAGAGCAAGAAGGCCGCGATTCTCCTGCCCCGGATCGCTGGATGAGTGGTCATGTTCTGCCTTCTGGGTACTTGCTTGGGTTTGGGCGTCTGCTGTCAATCCAGTGAATGCTGCAGTAGCCAGGGCTACTGAGCTCATACCGAGGAAGCTCCGTCGGGACGGGTGCTCCAGTATGGATCTTTTTTCTGTTTGCTCGCTCATCATCGCAACCTTTCCTCATGAAGCGGACTACAACGATCGGACGGCTTATGGCTGTCTCAGCTCTGTGACAAGCACGCCGTGTGCCATCCTTGAACAGCGACAGATACAAATGCCGCCTACGCGCGAAGGGAGTACAAAATGCTCGGTATGATCAATCGGAATAACTTCTGTCATTACCTCGCGCCGTGTGTTGTCCAAGTCCGAGATTTCGTTGTTGCGAAGTTCGCGACGGAGTGAATCGAATCCTTTGCGGGAGGACTCCCCTCTCTGAGCGCTGGAAAGAAGAAGCGATTCTGCCGCGCATGCCAAAATCGCATGAACAGCTAGACCTTCTTCTCATGCACGAGGGGGGTGCCAGAAAGTCGCAGAGACGGAATCGCTTCGAAACTTTAGGCATCTCAGGAGCTGGGAATTAAGTGCCGTCCTCAAGGAACTCCTCAGAATCCGCCGTTGCGATTTTCGCAAATTTGTGAAAATCGCAATCCCGTCTTCCTCCCACTTCGCTTATTTTCCGCGCTTTGCGATTGGCACAGCAATTGCCTCAACAGAAGCATGTGACGACCCTGCCGGGCTAAAGGACTCACGGGAGTGACATACGGAAGATGGCAAGAAAGACCATGCCATCACCAAAGCGCAAACCAAAGAAACCATTTGGAGTCCGTCGAGTAGCCCACACGCTCCCTAGGATCGGATCGCGGATGCGAGCAATTTGGCAAGAAAGACGCAGTCGCTGACTGTTGCGATTCGTCGATTTGAAAAGAGTCAGGAGAGAGGATAATGAGTGCTCAGCAGAAGAAGATCGAGCTCGAGGAGCGTCCATCCGCCGTTTTTCCCCAAGATATTGAACATGATGCTGAATTTCTGAATGCCACTAAGCTGCGCGATCTCGATGCATTTGAAGAGATCTTTTGGCTCCTTGAGCGGAGTGTCAATGTGTCTCATGCAATTGTCGTTGAAGTGAACGGCGCGACGACGATTGAACAATGGAAGGACGGGATGGATGCCATCCAGGTTCGCTACCCTCTTCTATCGGCGTCCATACTGAAGGTCCCAGGCAAACGTCCGTTGTTTGAAAAGAGGCGGGGAGTTTCAATGCCGTTGCGGATTGCTCCTTTATGCGATTCGATGGTTTTGGAAGAGGAGATGGAAAAAGAGCTTCAAAAATCCTTTGGCGATGGAAGCGGTCCACTCACGCGGGCAACTCTCTTTCATGCTCGAGATCGTTCTGTGGTTATGTTTGCGACACACCATAGCAGCATGGATGGAAAATCGCATCTGCTTCTGGTGCAGGATTTGCTTGCTTCTGTTGCGGGGGAAGACCTAGGGAAACCACTTGAAGTGCAACCCGGTCTAGGTCAACTCCTTGGATTGCCGGCCCCTGCGAAGTACGTAAAAAAATTGGAAGGTATTACTCTCCCTTCGGAAGATGGAACCCGCGTTGACTTGCCCAAGGTTCGTATCCAGCGTCTGCAACTGGGAGTGAAGGAGACCGAGGTGCTGCTCGAGCGCGCCAAGGAAGAAGGAACTACCGTGCATGCCGCACTGGTTGCTGCGTTGACCCTCGCAGGAAAGCGATACTCGGAAGCATGGAATGCGGGGCCAGTACGCTGCATGTCCCCGATTGATATGCGAAGGACGCTAGGGATTCCAGACGCGGCAGGCGTGTTGTTCTCAACATATCTGGCGCCCGTTCTAACTCCAGATGGGGCGTCGTTCTGGGATATCGCAAGAACGGTGCGGGAAGATATGTTGCCTGCTTTGCGGGCTGATGGAGCTCGGAACCTTCTGGATGCGCTGTCATCTATGGTTGCAGAAGAACACGACGCAGGAGATCTATATCGTTCTGTTCTGGAGGGGCCATTGGCGCATGAGTTGATGGTGACTAACTATGCTGGATATAGAGTGCGCACAGAATACGCAGGTTTTCACATCGAGAATCTCTTTACAGGTGGCCCTGCGTTTAGACCGGCTTTGCAAAAAGTGTCAGTGCTTACCGTGAATGGAAGACTTGGAATGACTGTAGTGGCCCGGAACGTGTTTCCGACCTTGCTCCGAGATGCACGCGAGATTCTAGCTCGTGTTTAGAGTGTGATGTCTATTCTATCGCTCATCAGAATGCGGTGCCGCTCTATCCCGCTCTCACAGTTCGCTTGCAGCTGGGACCATCGTTGTCACAGCACACGGCGATGAAGCAATGCGATTTAAGGCGCTGATGGCAGGTGCCTTGGAGCGCCTGCCAAAACCCTTCGACGACGAAGTTCCTGTCGAGAGTACTCGGTCAGTTCTCAACCGTTGAGTCACGAGGGCTTTACACGATGAGCAGGAGGTTTACCGTGGAGACAATCCGAAATCCTTATAACGGTGATCAACGTTCTCGCCCGCGCAGATTCGAGCGACTCATAGGCAACAGTCCTGCGTTGGAAGAGGTGCTCGAGGGGGTCGAACGAGTTGCGCCGACAAGCTCCACTGTGTTGATCCAGGGTGAAACCGGCACTGGCAAGGAGTTGATCGCACGCGCGATTCACAATTTGAGCCCCCGGTGTGGACGTCCGTTTGTCAAGCTGAACTGCGCTGCCATCCCACTGGATCTGCTGGAAAGCGAGCTTTTTGGTCACGAAAAGGGCGCTTTTACTGGGGCCATAGCGCAGAAGCTAGGCCGCTTCGAGTTGGCCGATAAGGGCACCCTATTCCTGGACGAGGTGGGCGATATCCCGCCGTCCCTACAGCCCAAGTTGCTTCGCATATTGCAGGAACAGGAATTCGAACGCCTAGGCAGCTGTCTGACTCATCAAGTCGATGTTCGACTTGTAGCTGCGACCCATCGCGACCTGCCGGAGATGGTGAGGAATGGCCAATTTCGCAGTGATCTCTACTTTCGCCTCAACGTATTTCCAGTGCGATTGCCACCGTTGCGAGAACGTCGCGAGGACATTCCGGCCCTGGTGACGCATTTCGTTGAGAGTCTAGGTGGGCGGGTGGGCAAGCAGATCGACCGTATTCCTCCGGAAACGATGTCGGCCCTTAGTTCCTATGGCTGGCCCGGCAATGTCCGCGAACTGCAAAACCTGATCGAGCGTGCCGTGATCTTGTCCGTCGACGGCGTGCTTCCGAATCCTTTGCTGACCACCGGAACAGAGCGCATCAGCGTCGTCCCAACGCCAACTACTTTGATAGCTTCCGAACGCGACCTGATTCTACGCACGCTTGAAGCAGTCGGCTGGGTGGTCGGAGGACGAGTTGGCGCAGCCGCCAGACTTGGCGTGAAGCGCACTACGCTGATCTGCAAGATGCAGAGACACGGGATCTCCAGACCGCCTCTCGATAGCGACCCCACAATGACCGAGTCACCCGCGTAGTCGCTGGCGTTTGCTGCTACGGGCATCAAGGTCAATGCGAAAGAGCCGGCCAGGGATACTTCTCAACCTGAGTACGCTCCCAACCAGGCTTAGCTGCTGCAACGTCCGTGGGAGCCGGATTGGAGGACGAAAATTGGACACGAAGGAAATGAATGAAAACCCTACTTAATTTCCTTAGGTTTGCAGCGGTTGCGCTGATCGTTGTGGCTCTAGGCTTCTATTTCATTGAACTGTACTCTCCGTCGCCGGCACTCCCAACCCTATCTGCCGCGATTCAACAAGATTCGATCCCCGTCGGCAGCATGACACGAGAGTTCTTGGAATATGTACCCCACGACATCTATCCGCATTCTCCACTGGTCATTGTGCTTCATGGCTCGCTGATGGATGCCAAGTCGATGCGTGAGTGGACTGGCTACGAATTCGATCAACTGGCGGATCAGCATGGCTTTGTGGTCGTCTACCCAGAT
>JBEKFF010000087.1:0-13558 GCA_050013455.1 Acidobacteriaceae bacterium
CTGGCCTGCTCGGGTGTCAGCATCGCAATCTTGTTCAGCGCGCCCCGCTCCTTGAAGCTGCCAGTCATCTGCAGATTCTCAAGCTTCAGAAAAACGCTCTGCCCGGTCATGCGCGAGAGCATCTCAGACCGCGTGCACGGCGTGCGATAGACAGCCGTACCAATCCGCTCGCGCGCCGCGAGGATGTCGGCCAATGTAAGGGAAGTCGTTGTCGAACTCATTCTGTCTATCGTAAGCCTTGAGCGGGCTTCAGCCTGATCAACTTGTCATCCTTCGCCCTGAGCGCAAGATCGGCTGTACCGGATTAGCAGCGGGCTTTAGCCCGCGGTAAAACGCTGCCACCCAAAAGGGCTTTAGCCCTGGCCCACCCGCTAACGCGAGAAGCTCGTCTCCATCTTTTCCTTATGCCGCTCCATCGCCAGCTCAATCAGTCGATCGATCAGCTTCACATACGGCAGCCCGCTCGCCGCCCACAACTTGGGATACATACTGATCGAAGTAAACCCAGGCATCGTATTCACCTCGTTCAACACAATCTCCGCAGGTTTTCCCTTAGCTGCGGGAGCCATCAGGAAATCCACCCGCGCGAGCCCCGCGCAATCGCACGCCTTGAACGCAGCCACAGCCATCGCGCGAATCTTCTTCTCTTCCGCCTTCGACAACGTCGCCGGCAGAATGCACACGCTCTCATCCGGCCCACTCAGCTCATACTTGGCCTCGTAGTCGTAGAACTCCTTCGCCGGCACAATCTCCCCAACCACGCTGGCCTCGGGCGAATCGTTACCCAGCACGGCCACCTCGAGCTCACGCGGCTTCACGCCCGGCCCGCCCACGCCCTGCTCAATCACAATCTTCCGATCGAAGCTCGCCGCCAGGTCCATCGCTGCCGCAAGCTCCCCGCGCACCTTCACCTTGCTGATCCCGACCGAGCTACCCAAATTCGCCGGCTTCACAAACACCGGATAGCGCAGCGCCTTCTCAATCCCTCGCGTCGCCTTCTTCGGATCGGCTCGCCACTCGCTGCGCAGCAACGTCACATGCGGAGTCAACGGCAACCCCGCAGCGACAAACATCCGCTTCATCGCGTCTTTATCCATAGCGGAAGCCGACCCAAGCACCCCCGAACCCACGTACGCAATATCCGCGAGTTCGAACAGCCCCTGCACCGTACCATCCTCGCCAAACGTTCCATGCAGCACGGGAAACACGACATCCAACCCAGTCCCCGAACCCGGCTGCGCAGCAGCCCCGACGATTGATAGCCCCGCGGCAGCGCTCACATCCGAAACCCCAGCCTCCGCGGCCCCACCGTCACCCAGCAAAGCCTGTGCCGCCCCACCCTGCAGCCACTTCCCCTCGGGACTAATCCCCAGCTCCACCACGTCATACTTCTTCCGATCAATCGCCTTCAAAATCGATCGCGCCGAGCGCAGCGACACCTCGTGCTCGCCACTCCGTCCTCCAAACAAAATCCCTACCCGCAGTTTCTTCTTCGCCATATTCTTCAGTGTCGACCACACACCGCCTGTGCGTCTGCATCAACGATCACAAGGAACCATCCGCGGCACTCACGCGAGCTGCATTTAGTCGCCGACCAACGGAGGGACCCACGCAAAGCAGTAAAAGGCGTGCGAACGCCCGCCCCACGCGCAGTGGGCACGTCCCCGCAGGACAGGCCCTAGTGCACCGCCTCGCCCGCCGGTGCACCCTCCCCCGGCCGATTCTTGCTCAGCAAAAACGCAAAACCCACCAAAATCACCGAAGCCCAGCACAGCACCCGATACACGTCCACATACCCCATCGCGCTCGCCTGCAGATTCAGCTGCTGATAGATCGACGCCTGCGCCATCGTATGCGCCGCCACCGAATTCCCGGTCGCGTGCATCAGTCCGCCGGAGATCGCGCCCAGCCGGCTGTCGTATCCATAACTGCCCGGCTGCATGAAGTTCTGCAGCCGCGCTTCATGAAACAGCGTCCGATTCGTCACCAGCGCGCCCGTCAGCGCAATCAGGACGCTGCCGCCAACGTTCCGAACAAAATTGATAATCCCCGCCACCTGGTTCGACGCCTCGCGCGGCAACCCCACATACGCCGCGTTCGTGATCGCAATAAAGCAGAACGGAATCGGCACCATCTGGAGGATGCGCAGAAACGTGTTTTCGCCGAACGACATGTTCAGCGTGGTGTGCGTCGACGTGTAATAGAAGCTGAACGTGAAGAACGCAAACCCGATCGCCGCCAAATTCCGCGCCGCAAATCTACCCGTCGCCACGCCCGCCAGCGGCATCACGATCAGCAGCGCAATGCCGCCGCCCGTCAGCGCCTCCCCAGCCCTCGTCGCCGTGTAACCCAACAGCGCCTGCATGAACTGTGGCTGCAGCACCGTCGCCGCATTCAGCACGCCGCCCACCAGAAACATCAGGAGGCAGCAGATCGCAAAGTTCTTAAACTTGAACAGCCGCAGGTTCATGATCGGATTCGTCTTCCGCCACTCCCAGGCCACCAGCCCAATCATGCCGGCGACAAACAGCGCCGCGAAGAACCGAATAAAATTCGACGCGAACCACGCATCCTGCTCGCCCTTGTCCAGAAAAATCTGCATGCCCGCCATCGCGAGCGCCAGAAATCCCAGCCCGATATAGTCCAGGTTCTTCAGATTCGCTCGATCCGCCTTGATCCATGGCGGATCCTCCACCAGCCGCGACACCAGCACCATCGCCAGGATGCCCACCGGAATGTTGATGTAAAAAATCCATCGCCACGAGTAGTTGTCCGTGATCCATCCGCCCAGTGTCGGCCCAATCGAAGGCGCCAGCACCGCCACCAGCCCATACAGAGCAAACGCCTGCCCCCTCCGCTTCTCGTCAAACGAGTCGGCCATGATCGCCTGTGCCATCGGCTGCAACCCGCCGCCTCCGGCCCCCTGGATCACGCGGGCGATCAGCAGGATCGGCAGCGAAGGCGCAATGCCGCACAGAAAACTGGCAACCGTAAACAGCGCAATGCACGATAGAAAAAAATTTCGCCGCCCAATCACACTCGACGCCCACGCGCCCGCCGGAAGCACAATCGCATTCGACACCAGGTAGCTGGTCAGCACCCACGTTCCCTGGTCGATGCTCGCGCCAAGATTTCCGGCGATGTGCGGCAGCGCCACGTTGGCAATCGAGGTGTCGAGCACCTCCATAAACGCCGCCAGCGCCACGGTAGCCGCAATCAGCCACGGATTCGCACGTGGCACCCACCGCTTCTCCGCCACATCCTGGTCCGCCACACACGCCCCTCGTCAGATCCCTTCAAACCCAAAAGCTTGTCAAGCCCCTGAAGACCTAAGAATCACTATAACTCATTGAAAATAAAGCCAATAAAACTCCACCAAGGTTGGCATAGTTACCCCTGCCAACTCGCTATACTTAAAGAGTGGGGACAATTCTCAACTCCAATAACTCTTATTCCCGCTGTTTCACTTAGAGCCGCATCCACAAGCGCCCGTTGCTCCACATCAGAGCTAAGTTCTTTGAAAGGGTATCTGCACAGGTTAAAGCCTCTGGATACAGGCAGTTACACCCAATTTTCACACCTCAGTGAGGGGGGTATCTACACACCTAACTGCCATGCTTTGAGCGCTTTGCACCAGAAAAACGCACCTGCGGGGGTGAGGGGGAGGGGGGTACCTAACCGGGCTGGCCGGGCGCACCCCCCGAATGCCTTTAACTCTCGCCGTCCGCGCAGGACCGGAGGACTAGACGTTGAACTTGAAGAACAGAATGTCGCCGTCCTTGACCACGTACTCTTTGCCTTCCGACCGCAGCAGCCCGGCTTCTTTCACGGCCTGCTCGCTGCCCAGCCGGAACAGGTCCTCGCAGGCATAGCAGTCAGCCTTGATGAACCCACGCTCGAAGTCTGAGTGGATGACGCCCGCAGCGCCCGGCGCCTTGGTTCCCCGCTTGATCGTCCACGCGCGAACCTCCTGCACGCCCGACGTGAAGTACGTAATCAGTCCCAGCAGCCGATACCCGGCGTGGATCAGCCGATTCAACCCCGGCTCATGGAGGCCTGCGGCTTCCAGAAATTCGCTCCGCTCCGCGGGCTCCAACTGCGCAATCTCGGCCTCCATCGCGCCGCAGATCCGCACCACCTCGCTGCCCTCTTCGGCCGCGCGCTGCTCCACGAGCTTCGTGAAGTCATTGCCGTCCGCGATGCCGTCTTCATCCACATTGGCCACATAGAGTTGCGGCTTCATCGTGATGAGAAAGAGATCGCGGGCGACCAGCTTCTCCGAGTCCTCAAGATCGGCCGTGCGCGCTGGCTTGCCGGCGTTCAGGACTTCGAGGAGTTTCTGGATGGTGCTGAGTTCGGTCTTCGCCGCGGCCGTCGCAGCGTTCGACTTCGCGGCCTTCTCCGCCTTGTTCAACCGCTTCTCTACGGTGTCGAGGTCGGCCAGCAGCAGCTCTGTATTGATGATGTCGATGTCGTGGATGGGATTGACTCCGCCCGCGACGTGGATGACTTCAGGATCGGAGAAGCACCGCACCACGTGCAGAATCGCGTCCGTCTGCCGGATGTGCGAGAGGAACTGGTTGCCCAACCCCTCGCCCTTGCTGGCGCCCTCCACGATCCCGGCGATGTCCACAAACTCCATCGTCGTAGGAACGATCGAGTTGGGCTTCACCATGGTCACAATGCGATCCATGCGCGTGTCCGGAACGGGCACAATGCCCACATTCGGGTCGATGGTACAGAACGGATAGTTCGCCGCCGCCGCCTTCGAGGCAGTCAGCGCGTTAAAGATGGTGGACTTTCCGACGTTCGGCAGCCCGACAATTCCGCAGTTCAGAGGCATGATTCAGACGATTCCTTTTCTCTATCTATTGGAACATGCGCACGACCTCGCTGCCATGAGTCCTCACTTGAACCCCAACCATCCAATAACCATCATGCAAATCGGTATTGATAGCTTCGTAGAGACCACTCTCGCCACCGGCCGCGCGCCCGGTGAGCTCGGCGCCGAACGTGTTCACCAACTCCTGGCGGAGATCGAGCTCGCCGATCGTACCGGCGTCGACGTCTACGGCATCGGCGAACACCACCGCGAGGAGTACATCGCCTCTTCGCCCGCAGTCTTGCTGGCCGCTGCTGCCGCACGCACGCAGAACATCCGCCTCACCTCTGCGGTCACGGTCCTCAGCTCCGACGATCCCGTCCGCGTCTTTCAGGACTTCGCCACCCTCGACCTCGTCTCCCAGGGTCGCGCCGAGATCATCGTTGGCCGCGGCTCGTTCATCGAGTCCTATCCGCTCTTCGGCTACGACACCAAGTTCTACGACGAGCTCTTCTCCGAGAAGCTTGACCTCCTCCTCCATCTCCGCGAACAGACCCGCGTCGAATGGGAAGGCAAACATCGCCCCTCGCTTACCGGCCAAGGCGTCTGGCCGCGCCCACTGCAGCCGAAGCTGCCCATCCGCCTCGGCGTCGGCGGAACCCCCGAGTCCTTCGCTCGCGCCGGATACCTCGGCCTGCCGCTCACCGTCGCCATCATCGGCGGGCAGCCGCACCGCTTCCGCCCCCTCATCGACCTCTACCGCGAGGCCGGCCGCCGCTCCGGTCATGCGCCCGAGTCGCTCGACGTCGCAGTGCACGGCGTCGGCTTCCTAGCCGACACCACGCAGGAGGCCGCCGACATCCTCTGGCCTGCCTACTCGACCACCTTCACCCGCATCGGCCGCGAGCGGGGCTGGCCACCGCCGACACGAGCAGCCTTCGATGCCCAGCGATCGGAAGACGGAGCCTTCTTTGTTGGCGATCCGGATGCCGTTGCCCGAAAGATGCACAGTGTCAGCGACGCGCTCGGCGGTGTCTCACGCATCACGCTGATGATGAGCGGTGGTTCGGTGCCGCACGCTAAGATGCTGCACGCGATCGACTTACTCGGAACGGACGTAGGTCCGCTTGTGCGTCTGGCCGCGCTGAATCTGAGCGAGAAATAATTTAGACAGATGTCCGCAAACGTTTGCACAGTACTCAAGAGCGAACGCACGTAACTGCTTGATTGCAGGTAGCGAACGTTTGGTTATCGAGGTGCTGCCCTCCATGTCGTACGTGCTCCTTACACATCTACGACGGAATTTCGAATGGAGGTACTCGTGTCTCAATTTTCACCCAAAGTTTGTTCAGTGCTGGCGCTGGTGGCGGCGCTTTCCACGGCGGCTGTGACCCAGGCAGGGGCGCAGGCCAAGGCTGTTCCCGTATCATCGACGACATCTCAGCCGGCTGATACCGGCTCGACGCGCGCCTGGCATGACACAATGCCCGATCATTTGATCTCTGCGCGGGTGCGCGATGGCGTGCTGACGATCGATGGCATGGTGGCTAAAGTCCAGCTCAACTATGACATACAGCGCACTGGTTACATGTACTTCTTCGTTCCTGGGGTGGGGACGGCGGTGGTGTCGATGGCGCCGCTGGCGGATGGCGTGAAGGTTCCGGATGCGTTTGACGGGGAAAAGCTGGCATTTACGGTGGATGGGCATAGCGTGGAGTTGAGCAACGACGGCACCAGCCTGTTGGACAAGCGGAAGAGCAGGGCCGATGTCTATGTGCGTCTCGACCGTTCGACTGTTGCGCTAAGCCGTTATCCTCGTATGGGTTACGGGGACACAACACAGGCTCCGTATGTGTGGCCGCTGTCCGGTCCTGAGCCAACCAGCAAGGAGAAAGTGGCGTACGTGGTGACACCGCCGCCCGTGCCGAAGAGCTTGCTGCCACAGACGGCTTCGTCGGGTTCAACTAGCCACTAAGGCCGATTTGGCTGGAAACTTGTTGGTTTGAGGGGTGACTTAGCCGCGTTTCGGGTTACGCAGAGGGCGCTTGAGCTGCTTTTCGGGCAGCGAGGCGCCCTTTCTGCGTTTGCTGAGGCGCCTGGCGGGTTTCAGCGCTAGATTCCCTCGCCGCCTACGACGAAGCCGGGGCGGGATTCCAGGTCGGTGCGGTACTGGGCGCTCTCCTCCTGCTCGGTGGTGAGGGAGAGGACGGGTTCGTGGAGGACGGCCGCGTGGAGTTCTCCGTCGAGGTGGTCGACTCGGCACTGGAGGGAGCGGATCTGGTCGGCGAGGTTGAGGATGATGTCGGAGAGCGGGTCGTTGATCTCGCGGGGGTCGGTGATGAGGACGCGTTTTCCTTGCTGATAAATGACGTGGGCGGGGACGCCGACGACGGTGGAGTCCGGGGGACGTCGCGGAGGACGACGGAGCCGGCGCCGACGCGGGAGTTTTCGCCGATGGTGATGTTGCCGAGGATGTTGGCGGTGTTGCCGACGAAGACGTTGTCGCGCAGGGTGGGATGGCGCTTGCCGCTGATCTTGCCGGTTCCGCCGAGGGTGACGCCCTGGTAGATGGTGACGTCGTTGCCGACAATGGCGGTTTCGCCGATGACGACGCCCATGCCGTGGTCGATGAAGAGGCGGCGGCCGATGACGGCGCCGGGGTGGATCTCGATGCCGGTCCAGAAGCGGGCGACCTGGGACATGAGGCGGGCGAGGAGCTTGAGGTGCCGGCACCAGAGCCAGTGATTGATGCGGTGGACCCAGACGGCCTGGAGGCCCGGGTAGCAGAGCAGAACCATGAGCCGCGAGGTGGCCGCAGGGTCACGTTCGAGGATGACCCGGGTATCTTCGCGGATGTGTTCGAAGAGGTTCATGGTTGGGTTGATGATAGCGCGGGGGAGATGGTTGGGTAACTTACCAGCTTGGCGTTGCGCCGAGGCGTGCCACGCGACGCGTAACGAGGCTTTTACGAGAACGCTATGCTAAAAATTCAACCTTGGCGGAAACGGCGTTTTTGCGGGAGCTTCGTTGCCAACGTAACGCCAAAGGCGGTTTCCCACTGGCCGTCTGGAGGAAGCCGAAACAACACGTGGCTATGCGCAAAGCATTGCAAGGCCGCGTTTGAGCTCAGTGACCGGCTCCGCCGCACCAAGTTCCTGCCCAAATTTGGGGGTCATGAGGTACGCTGAACCACCCAGTACGATCTTCGGAGCGCGCTCGCCCAATCGGCTGCGAACCGCTTTCACCAGTTCGACCACCGCTGGCAGGTTCGCGACGATCGTTGTGGAGACACAAAGCACCTTGGCCGAGCTTTCTTCGACGGCTGCGACAACGGACGAATCCGGAAGGTTGGATCCAAGAAATTGCACAGCCCAGCCCTTTGCCTCCATCGCATCGGCAACGAGGTTTGCGCCGATTTGATGTAGTTCTCCGGAAACACCGGTCACCACCATACTTCCACGCTGGATGCCTGCGGGGACGAGTCGCGGATAGATCGCAGCAATGGCATATTGCGTAATCGAGGTGGCCATGTGCTCCTGCGCAACACTGATCTTGTTGCTCTCCCAAAGTTCGCCGATACTATGCAGCGCCTCAGTAAATACATTCACATAGATATCGACATGGCTATGGCCCGCCCGCAAAGCCTCGTCGACAATCGTCAGCGCCGCTTTCCGTTGACCGCCTAGAATGGCTGACATAAAGACGCTCCGGGTAAGTTCAAGCCCGTCATTGCTCTGACACGAGGCATCTTCAAGCAGGATTGGCTGTTCACATTCCTCGCATCCCCTGGCCAAGTACACCCCAACCGTCCCGGCTTCCTCGGGGAGGAGCACTTGCGCAAGATGCCTTTCCAGTTGCACAAAGCATTCTCCCAGTGTGTGTGCGGTGATTCCACGTGCGGCAAGCATTCTGGCAGTCCACCGAGAATAGCTCGCAAACGAATCTGGCGAACCGGCGTCAATCGCTCCGGCAAGGAACTCGATATGAGAACAGTAATCGGCCGTGCAGAACTGGCGGCCACGCTCGCCATATCGGGCGAGCCAGTCAGGATGGTTACGAAAAAAATCGTCACTCACGGCCTGCGCGACGGTTTGCTTGAGAGCAACGAGTTTCTGCCCGATAAGAAAGCGTTCGGCAACTGATTGTGAGATCAACGGAATCCTCGTTTCGAATTTACGCCGGAACGGCTGATGCGTCTTCGACGCGGTTTCGTCCGCTGCCTTTGGCTCGATACAGCGCAGAATCTGCGCGCGTAACAAACTGGTCGGGCGTTTCACCCGGCATCCAACTTGCAACACCGAAGCTGGCCGTGATCTGCCTGGGGCATCCGGGGACTGCGATTTTCGCGACTTCGATGCGGATGCGCTCGGCGATTTCGATCGCCTCGTCGGTGGAAGTAAGGGGCAACAAGAGGACAAATTCTTCGCCGCCATATCGAGCCGCCAGATCATAAGGCCGGGAATGGTTCTCGAGGAGGCTGGCGGCGCTGGCAAGCACCTGGTCTCCGGCGAGGTGGCCGTAGTTGTCATTGATTGACTTGAAGTGGTCGAGGTCGGTCATGATCACGCTCAAAGTCTGGTTCTCCCTTTCGGCACGAGCAATCTCTTTTTGCAAGGCTTCATCCAGGGTTCGGCGATTGGCCAGGCCGGTAAGCGCATCTGTACGCGCGAGGCGCGCGATCGTTTCGTTGGCCTCCTTGAGCATTCGGTTTTGCTGGGCGGAATCCCGCATCATCAAGGACAAGTCGCTGGTTAGTCTCGCCGTCTCAGCCTGAAAACTCGAGTCGTAGGTGCGTTCGTGTGTTCCGATAAGAAGCGTCGTCGCACCACATCGCACAAGGGTGACGTCCAGCGAGGTCCGATTTTGGTGCGCATCGGCAACGTTTAAACGGAGAGAACCTTCCTGCTCGCCCTCCGTGTCCAACAACCACTCGCGAAGCGTTTGTGCGTTGGAATCCTGCAGGTAGTCCCAAATGGTTGAAGCTTGTTGCGTGGCCGGATCGTTGGCAAGAAGAAGATCGCTGCCATGATTTCGAGCGCGGATCGTGCCGTCGGACGCGAGCAAGAAAGCAAACATAGAAGTGGAATGTGTCAGCCACTGGGCAAGCGCCGTCGCTCGACCTTCGAAGGCATCGGTGAAATGCTCGATTCCGTTCGGGTCTTCGAAATGATTCCCTACTGTAATTGACGTGAATGTGGCATCCAGTTTGAGTCCGCGTGGCATCATTCCGTGGGAACGATGGTGTTCTTCGCTGCTGTGCCACGCACGGAACGATTCTGCATCTATCCAGCGCGTCAGCAACAGAAAGACTGCGGGATCGCTGGCGTCGGTGAGGACATGGAACCCGCAGAAGCCACTCGTCTTCTCCACCCGTCGCGGACGATTCCGGAATGCTCGGCGCACCTCTTCTTCAAGGCCATTGCGCACCCGAAAGCGGGAAATCACGGTTACCATGCTGGCTCTCTTATCCTCGCTCGCCCTGTGGCGATACCTTTGAAGCTTCTCTGGTTGGATTATCGGCAGATAGGTGCGCAAGTTTAGCTGGGTTCCCTCTTGCGCTAAACGCCTTGAAAGTCGTCTCTTGGGCAGGTTTGCAAAAAGCGGGCCCTCTCAGAAGCAAGGGCCGTCGCTCATTCGCGCCCCACTCGTGGCAAGGGGGCATGGATTGGGCACGCGACTGGGGCTGATCTTCTAGAGGGTGACGGTGGAAGTTGGGGTGTTGAGGGCTTGCTGGCGGAGCTCTTCGAAGAGGGCGGTGGAGAGGTAGCGCTCGCCGGAGCTGGGGATGATGACTACGATCAGTTTGCCGGCGTGGCGGGGTTCCTGCGCGATCTTCAAGGCTGCGTGGACGGCGGCGCCGGAGGAGATTCCTACTAGCAGGCCTTCTTCCTTGGGGAGGCGGCGGGCCATGGCGAGGGCTTCGTCGTTGGTGACCTGGACGATCTCGTCGATGAGTTTGGTGTCGAGGATTGCGGGGATGAAGCCGGCGCCGATGCCCTGGATCTTGTGCGGGCCGGGCTTGCCGCCGGAGAGGACGGGGCTGTCGGTGGGCTCGACGGCTACGGTGAAGAAGCCGGGCTTGCGGGACTTCATGTACTCGCTGACGCCGGTGAGGGTGCCGCCGGTGCCGACGCCGGAGACGAGGATGTCGGCGGTGCCGTCGGTGTCGTTCCAGATCTCGGGGCCGGTGGTGTCGTAATGGATTTTGGGGTTGGCGGGGTTGTTGAACTGCTGCAGCATGAAGCTGTTGGGCGTGGAGGCGATGAGCTCTTCGGCCTTGGCGATGGCGCCTTTCATGCCGTTGGGGCCGGGGGTCAGCACGATCTCTGCACCGAAGGCGAGGAGCAGAATGCGGCGCTCGACCGACATGGTCTCGGGCATGGTGAGGATGAGCTTGTAGCCTTTGACGGCGGCGGCGAAGGCGAGGCCGATGCCGGTGTTGCCGGAGGTGGGCTCGATGAGAGTGGTGACGCCGGGGGTGATTTTGCCGTCGCGCTCGGCAGCGGCGATCATGGCGTTGCCGATGCGGTCTTTGACGCTGGCGACGGGGTTGGCGCTCTCGAGCTTGAGGACGATGCGCGCGCTACAGCCGGCGGCAACGCGATTCAGTTGGACCAGGGGCGTGTTGCCGATGAGTTCGGTGGCGTTGGCGGCGATGTTCATGGTGTCCTCTCGTTCTGGCAGCGTTTGGATGCGCCTGGACGCCGATCCGGCGCAGGAATCCGTTGCTCAAGGGTACGCTGAATCGGGCTCCATGGGTGACAAAGGTGGTGCCATGTGGAGGTCGGGGATGAGGTTGCGAAGGCTATGCGCGCTGGGGCGCGGCAGTCTAGTTGCCTTGGTTGGTCTTCCAGACGAAGAGGAAGTCGGTGTTGCTGGAGGTCGCGATGGGGAGTTGCTTTTGGGCGGCAGCGCGGCTGAGGGCGGCGCGGATGTTTTCTTTGGTGTCGGGGAGCTCGGCGAGGGGAATTTTGAGCGCAGAGCCGGCCTTTAGCTGAGCGATGTCTTCGAGCAGTTCGGTGATGATCTTCTTGTGTTTGCCGTCGCGGCCCTTGGGGACATCCACCTGGGAGATGGAATTGAACCGCATGGGGGCGTGGGGGTATGGTGTCGATGGCGCCGGGGTGCAAGGTGGTGCTGTTCTCGGGGCACGCGCGGAGCGTGGATTCGATGCGGGCCTACGATGCGGGGCACGACTTTCCTTTGATGGCGAAGCCGATGCATCCGTCGGAGATGCTGGGCCAGGTGGCGAAGAGCCTGGCGCACGCGAGGTCCTACGCGGACGGCGAGGGGCTTCTCGCGGTGAGCGCGTAGAGGGTGTGCGGCTGGCCTTAATGACTCTTGCTCAGATTGTGGAGGAGGGTGAGGGTGAGGTCGTCGAACTTCCCATCGAAGTGGGCGTCGATCGCGTCGGCGAATAGGTGATTCGTCGTGGTGGCTTGGGCGAAAAGCGTCATGGACGAGCGGAACTTCATGTCGTCGGGAGTGCCTAAAACTTCACGGATAGGCTTGTCGCGGGCCAGCAATAGAAGTTGGGTGCATTCGGCTAAGCGGGCTCCGAGGATTGGGTGATCGAGGTAGGCGGTGGCTTCGTCGAGAGATTGGATGGCGAAGCGTTGCGACATGGGGCTGAGGCCGAGGCCTTTGATCTGGGGGAAGATAAACCACATCCAATGGCCTGTTTTGCGCTGCTGGTGGAGCTCGGACAGAACTTCGTCGTAGATGGGGGCCTGTTCGTCGAGGAAGCGTTCGAGGTTGTGGGGGGCGGGCATGGTGGTTTCCAGTTTCATGATGGTAGATGCGGTTGGTGGCGGAGAGGGTAGTTCCATCGGTTGTTGATTCCCGATGGGCGGCAGTCCGGCGAGTGCTTGACACAGGGAGGGCATGGTGCGCCCCATCTGTGTTATTCTTGTGGTCGATGGCTCGGAAGCGCACGTTGCGGAAGGTCGTCGATGACGAGGCCGAAGTGAGATGCGCGAGTGGTCCGGGCGTGATTCGCGAAGAGGTTTGGGAAGATGAGCGTGGCGTGGTGGTTCGGTACAATCTTGCGTTCATCAACCACTTTATGACGAGCGAAGATAACGGGCGCGTGGTTGGGTATGACGCGAGCCATGGCTATCACCACCGGCACTTCAGGGGAGTTGTTGAGCCGTTCGACTTCGTCAGCTACGACGTCACGGTCGCAACCTTCCAGAGCGAAGTACGGGCATTGCGCAAGGAGAGATCATGAAGACGACGATTCGAACAGATGGGTTTGAGGGTTGGGCAAAGCGGGCGAGAGCGCGGGCGCAGAAGATGGATCGCGGCGAGAAGATTGCGGCGTCGAGGACGATTACCTTCGAGTCTCCGATGGACATTTTTGAGGTGCTGACGCCTGAGCGGGTGCGGCTTTGTATGGTGGCGCGGACGAAGCCTTACTCGGTGACGGGGTTGGCGATGGAGTTGAAACGCGATCCGAAGTCTGTGCGGCGCGATGTGTTGAAGCTGGAGAAGTATGGCGTGCTGCGGACGCGCGAGGAGATCAATCCGGGGCACGGGCGCGTGAAGATCGTGGAGCCGGTGGCGAAGAACTTCGTGTTGCAGACGAGTTTCTAGGGTCCTGCGTGGACGGCGAGGGGTTTTGCTTGCTCGGGGCGGGTGGTATGGGCGGTGGGAGGAGAGCAATTCAGTCACTGCGCCTGCGGCTTCGCTCCGGCCTTCGGCAGAGTGGTACGCGCTTTGCGCGGGCGGGTTTAT
>JBEKFF010000088.1:0-13555 GCA_050013455.1 Acidobacteriaceae bacterium
CGCGATCACCAGACACCCGCAGCCGGATCATCACGTCGCCGTCGCTGGTCGGCTCCGGTTCGATCGACGTCACCTGCACGCCCGCCGGCAGAACCGTCTCAAGATCCATCATGATCGCCGTCCACGAAAAACTCTTGCGCAAAAACAGCGCATTCAGAAAGTGCGCGCGCGCCAGTACCGCCGCGTTCTGCGGTTCGCGCATCCTCTGTTCATTCCTGCGCTTCTCATCCTGCGCTGCCGCCACCTTCGCGCGCACCGTATTAATCTGCGCCTGGGCAACATCCAGCTTTCGCTGCAGAATGTGGCTGGTCACCAGCGCGCCCACAGCCACCACCGCCAGCACGCCCATAAAGATGCGCAGCCGCAGAAAGATTGGCCGAAGCTCAATGAACGGCCGCGTCGCGAGATTGACAGTAATCTTCATCAGCTCCGCAGCGCCCCCACCACTCCCGAAAGCCACGCCCGCGGCGCCGATGCCGTCACCGCCTCCGGCAGCAACTCTGCCGCGTCCACCAACTCCCGCACCCGCAATCCGTCTTCCGCGCCCACGCCCGACGTCCTCAGAATCCGCGCCAGCCTCTCCGCCCCCAACGAACCCGCACTCAGCACTTCGGTCGGCGCAACCGCCAGCGTGTCCTCAAAATAAGCCGCCGCGACACTCACCGCCTGCGCAATCTCGGCCGACAGCGGCACCGGCTGCAGGTCCGACGCACCCACGTTCCCCTGCCCCGCCACATAAACGTCCGGCAGCTTGATCCCCGTGATGCTGTCCACATCCTGCACCGCCGCTTCATCCGTCGCATGGTCGGCATAAGGATTCCGCCCGTGCTCCGGCAGCGGCTCCTGCGCAGCCCACTCCCCAGCCGTCTCATGCGCATCTACTAACGGAAGACTGATCGCACCCTCCAGCGGCGTCGCCGTCGTCACCGAGCGTTCCTGCAAATCCACGCTGCGATGCAGCAACAAAACACCGCCGCGCACAATCGCCGCCGTCACCCCAATCGCATTCGCATTCACCAGCAGCGCAGACTCAGCATCATTCACCGCGGCCAGACATGCCAGCGTACTCGGCAACACGCACCCCGGCTCAAATCCAGCCTCCCTCGCCGCCGTCTCATACTCGCTCAGCACATCGCGCGGAATCGCCACCGCCAGCACCCGCACCACGCCTTTGCTAGTGCTCATCGTCTGGTACGTCACCATCGCCTCATCCGCATCGAACGGCAGCAGCTTCTTCAGCCGGAACCGCACCAGCGGCAGCGCCTCTGCCTCACGACTCGGCAGAGCCTCAAAGTCCAGCAACAACACCCTCACCGCCGAATCCGGAATCACCAGCGTCAGGTTCGCATCCCGCGCATTCGCCCGTTCGCCAATCTGCTCCAGCGCTCCGCGGATCGCCGCCGTCACCGCCACCCGGTCCACAATGTTTCCCGGCTTCAAACTGGGAACCACCGCCCCCTCCGCCAACGCCACCCGCGCCACCGCGGACAACGGCGACGCAGCGTCCACAGAGCGCGCCGCCACTACGCCCTGCGGCATAATCTCGCACGCCACACGTGGGCGGATTCCGGAAGCTTTGGGAAGTAAATTCATTAAGCTCTACCTAGAGTACCCTGCGGCGGCTAAAGATGGCATTGCTGACATCTTGGACGTTCCGTTCAACGCACCGTTTAGGGAAATCGCCCAGGGAAATCAACGAAATATTCCTCTTACCGCCCCTGCTCAATGAATGTGACCTTATTGATCTCGCGCAATGTCGTAATCCCTGCCCGCACCCGCTCCAGCGCCGAGTCCCGCAGAAACGACATTCCCTTGTCCCGCGCCTTCTTCCGAATCTCCGACCCCGGCCGCTTCTCCAGCAGCATCTCCCGAATCTCATCGTCCAGCTCCAGCAGCTCATGAATCGCCGACCGCCCGCGATACCCCGTGCCCCCGCACTCAATGCACCCCGGGCCCTCCTTGAACACCACGTCCCGCCACTCCGAAGGCACCAGCCCGTTCAGCTCCAGTTCCGCATCCGTGTAGTGCACGTCCTTCACACAGAACTCGCAAACCTGCCGCACCAGCCGCTGCGCCAAAATGCAGTTCAGCGCGCTCACAAAGTTGTAAGGCTCCACGCCCATGTTCAGAAAGCGCCCCAACACATCCACAACGTTGTTCGCATGCACCGTCGTAAACACCAGATGCCCCGTCAGCGCGGAATTGATCGCAATCTGCGCCGTCTCCGCATCGCGGATTTCGCCCACCAGGATCTTGTCCGGATCGTGCCTCAAAATCGACCGCAATCCACGCGCAAACGTCAGCCCCTTCTTCTCGTTCACGGGAATCTGTGTGATCCCCCGAATCTGGTACTCCACCGGATCCTCAATCGTGATGATCTTGTCCTCTTCGCTCTTGATCTCATTGAGCGCCGCATACAAGGTCGTCGTCTTACCCGAACCCGTTGGCCCGGTCACCAGCACCATCCCGTACGGCTCCTTGATGTACCGCCGAAACCGCGTGAGATCCTTCTCCGCAAACCCCACCACATCCAGCGACAGCTGTTTGAACTTCTCCGACATCGACTCTTTATCCAGCACGCGCAGCACGGCATTCTCGCCATGCACCGTCGGCATGATGCTCACGCGGAAGTCGATCAGCCGGCCCTTGTACCGCACCCGGAAGCGACCATCCTGCGGCACGCGGCGCTCCGCAATATCCAGCTCGCTCATGACCTTGATGCGCGACAGAATCGTCTGGTGATGCTCGCGCGCAATCGGCGCCATCGCCTGCTGCAGCACGCCGTCAATGCGATATTTCACCAGCAGGCAGTCGTCGTATGTTTCCAAATGAATATCCGAAGCCCGCCGCTCCAGCGCCGTAAAAATCGTCGTGTCGACAAGCCGGATAATCGGCGAAATATCATCGTCGTTGGTGAGCTTCTCAATCGAGATATTCTCGTCCGAGTTTTCCTCGCTCGAGAGCACATCGAACGCCAGCCCCTCGCTCGCCTCATCCAGCACGCGCTGCGACTGCTCATTCTTCTTGAGCAAATCGGTGATCTGGCTCAGCGTCGCCACGCGCGTCACAATCCGCGCCCCCAGCAGCCCCGCAATCTCGTCAATCACCATCAGCTTCGACGGGTCCGCCACCGCGATTGCCAGCCGCCCCTCACTCTGCTCGAGCGGCACAAAGTTATACCGGAACATCATGTCCACCGGCACCGACTTGAACAGCTCCACCTGGATCTTGAAGTTCTTCAAATCGACAAACTCAGCGTGATAGCGCCGCGCCAGCATCTGCGCCCGCTCCACCTCGTTAAGTCCCTCATTGCTATACGGAACCGCGACAGGAATTGTGCTAGCCATAATGTTTGGACTCTCGATCTTTGACGTTGAAAGCAGCTAAAGCATTGCGCCGTCATCTGAAGCATCGTGCCGTCATCTAAAGCTTTCTGCCGTCATCCTGCCCCTGAGCGAAGCCGAAGGGGAAGGATCCTTGTATTCTGCCCGGAGCGGCAACCAGCTATCTCGCCGGCGCTTGCCCAGAATCTCTGCTTACTTTCTTGGTTCGAGTCGTTGCGACATTCGCAGCGCCTTTCTTGACTCGCCCGGCAGGAAGTATCATGCAGTGCTTCCGCCCATTTTTCAACACTAAAATAGACTCGCGGTTGTTCTCGACGTATCGCAAAACCTTGTCGACATCCTTGTTCACGTCAACCGCTTCCATCGTCCTCATAATGCTGCACTCCAGAACTTAGAACAAGTATATTGCCGCTCAGCTAGAACCGTGAGGTTGACGACCCGGCCAATCTGGCAACAGATTTAGCTCAATCCCGTAAAGGAACTCCGGTTCCGCATCAAACTCAACGCCTCTCTCCTTGATTGCGTAGCCGAGTTCCAGGCTGCAGCTTTGAAGCCCAGGACCGCTCGCTGTAAGCACGATGCACCGTTGCGAATTGTGGGGCCCTAATTCGCCCCATCGGTAGTCTCCTAGTTCGCTGGCCGCCTTGACTACCTTCGTCCATCCAGCGTTGACGGTAATCAGCAGGACTGCGCCGCTCTCCCTTGCCCTCTCAACAATTGCTGTATATTCGGCAATCTTGGCCACCTCACCGCTAAACTTTGGAAACGTCACGTACGACTTACCATCAGCGGTAAAGACGGCAACCATCGCCTCGCTGTAATTCTCCAAATCGGCCAGCGCATACTCTTTCTGCGTTTCCAGCAGCTTGAGCATGATCCTTTTGACGTCGAGATCCATCGGCTTCTACCCGCCAACGCCATTCAAACTGAATATCGGCAGATACAGCGCAATCAACACAATCACCACCACCACGCCCATCCCAATCAGAATAATCGGCTCCACCAAACTCATGATCGCCGCCAGCGACGTCTGCACGTCTTCCTCAAAAAACTCCGCCACCGAGTTCAGCATCTGCGGCAGCGCGCCCGTGCTCTCCCCCACCTCAATCATCTCGATCGATAGCTCCGGAAACACCCCTGTCCGCTCCAAACTCAGCGCCAACCCCTTACCCTCGCGCACCGTCTCCACGGACACCCGCACCGCCTTCGCAATCGATCGCGACTCAATCGACCGCGCCGCCGTCTCCAGGCTCGGCACCAGCGGCAACCCGCCCGTCAGCAGCGTAGCCAGCGTCCGCGAAAACAGCCCCACCTGGTACTTCAGCCACACCGTCCCCAAGATAGGTGTCTTGATCCGCACCCTGTCGATGAGATCCGCGCCCGCCTCACTCTTGCTCCACCGCAGCACCAGGTAGCCGATCAGCACCAGCACCGGCGCAACATACAGACCATAATGCTGCGCATTCTGCCCCAGCGTCAGCAGCCACAGCGTCAACGTCGGCAGCTTCGTCCCCAGTTGTGCATACAGCGACGCAAACCGCGGCACCACAAAGGTGATCAGGAAAGTAAACAGCCCAATCACCATCACAATCAAAAACATCGGATAGATCAGCGACGCCCGCAGCTTCTTCCGGAACGTCAACGCCACCCGCTGGAAGTCCAGATACCGCTGCAAAACCTCTTCCAGGTTGCCCGACCGCTCGCCTGCCAGCAGCGTCGTCGTGTACACCAACGGCACCGTCCCCTGCGCCTCAAACGCAGCCGAGATCGACTCGCCCGTCTTCACCCGTCCGCCAACATCCTCCAGTTGCGCCCGGAAGCTCAAATCCTTCTGCCGCTTCGCCAACAGATCCAGCGAACTCAAAATCGGCAAACCCGCCCGAATCAGCGTCAGAAACTGCTGGTTGAAGATCAGAAACACATCCAGCTTGACCTTCTTCTTCGCCGACCGCCCGATCGTCGACCGCGGCTTTACCGAATACACCAGGTAACCCGCCTGCGTAAATCTCGACCGCAACTCCTCCGCCGTCGCAGCCGCGTGCGTCTGCTCCTGCACACGGCCACGTTCATCAGCGAGTTTGACAATAAATTCGTTCATGCAGGCACTTCAGCTCTAAGATGGAGGCTCTCTGCCATCTTAGACTCTCGACCTTCCGTTTCGCCTCTATGCCAGAAACCAGCCGCATTCTAGCGCTTCGAGCTGGCCGAACCCTTCTTCGCCGTCGCCCCGCGCCCATTCCCGCTTTTCGCAGTTCCCAACAGTGCAATGGGTTCGGACTTCGCTGCCGCCCCGCCCCCGTTGCCCACAGCTTGCCCAACCTTCTCGGCCACGCCGCCCGTCACCGGCACCGCTCCCGAAGTCTCCGCATCAACCTCCGCCGCCTGTACCGGGTGGCTGTACAGGCTCGCATACAGCTCCTTCGTAATCTGGTAGCAGTCGCACGACGCCGCCTCCAGCTCCGCGCGCTTCAGAATCTTCACCCTGCCGCGCTGATACTTGATCAGCCCCTGCCGTTGCAGAACTCCGGCAATCAAGGTAACCGTCGTTCGCCGCGCCCCCAGCATCATCGCCAGGAACTCCTGCGTGAAGTGCAGCGTGTCCGTGTTCGTTCGATCCTGCGCCGTCAGCAGCCATCGCGCCAGCCGCTGTTCATTGTCATGCAGACGATTGCATCCCGCCAGCTGGCTCAAACTCACCGCCTGCTCCTGCACAAACTCCAGCACCCGATCCCGAATTTCTTCGTTCGCTCGAAAAATATTCGCGAAATCAGCAAAGCGTATCCGCAGCGCCGTCGCTTCCAACTGGATAAAACAGCTGGTCGACACCTTCGCCGGCCCCAGCAGGTGAAAGCTCCCCACCACCCCTTCCCGCCCGATCAAACCAACTTCGGCCATGCCCCCGTTTTCCATCATTGCCACCACCGACGCGATGCCCGACGTCATGAAATACGCGTACGCAGGCACGATCCCCGGCTCATACAGCGACTTCCTCAGCGGTAGGTCGACCTCCGCACACAACCGCACCAGCGAGCTCCGGCTCTCTCGCGACAGCGACTCCAGAAATAGATTGTTGTGTTTCAAGGCAGTGCGCACTCCTTCACATCCGTTCGTAAGGGAGTCCGCAATATAGTTCAGCGGCTATCACGTTCCGGGGTCCAGGCCATCGTTAGCATCTCGACAGGTGTTGTGACCATACTCTTTATTCCGAAATTCGGTCTGTACGCAAAACCACAATGGAATGTTCGACAACGGACAGACAAGTGCCTCTGAAAGGCCTACCGTTTAACCTCGTCTCGCTAATCCGGCAAGCCCGGAGCCCTCTATGCCCACGCCCGCTTCGGTGCTTGTCTTTGGCCGCGACTACCGACTCGCTCACACCCGAAGCCTGATCCTCGAGAAGGCAGGGTTCCGCGTTCGAACCGCCTCCAGCGTCCCCGACCTCCAGCAGTTGCTCTCCGAACCCTCCATGGATGTGATGGTGCTATGCCACTCGCTCACCACCCAGGATTGCGCCGACGCATGGATCATCACCCACGAGCGTTGGCCGCAGATCCAAACCATCGCCCTCGTCTCCGGCTCCTCAGATGATGACTCCCTATCCGCCGACACTGTTATGGAAGCAACCGAAGGTCCCGCCAAACTGGTTAGCGCCGTCCGCCGACACATCAACTAGCTCCCACCTATCGTTCCTGTACCCATGGCTTTCGCCTTTCTTTCTGTCATTCCCTCCGGGAATCTGCTGTTTGTTCGCCAACCCACGCATACACCTTTTCTGATATCGCTCCAGCCCCCAAAAACTACACAATTCACGCGAGAAGCAAAAGGCCTCGCCGCATTCGGCGAGGCCTTATCAATTTCAATCTGGATTCGTTACACGCTGAAGCTCGAACCGCAACCGCAAGTCGACTTCACCTGCGGATTCTCGAACTTGAATCCCGCAGCCTCGAGCGTCTCCACATAATCCACCGTGCAGCCGTTCAGATACATCGCGCTCGTCGCGTCCACGAAGACCTTCAGGTCATCGAACTTCGCAATCTTGTCCATCATCCCAGCCGCGTTCTCAAACGACATCGAGTACTGGAATCCCGAACACCCGCCACCCGCAACACCGATCCGCAGCCCCGCCGGGACCGGATCCTGCGTCGCCATAATCTCCTTCACCTTCGCAATCGCGGCGGGTGTAAGCACAACCGGCGTCGACGGCACGGCAGGCGCATTCACAACTTCTACGGTCGGATTAACGGCGGCGGTAGACATAATGGGTTTCTCCTCAAAATCTCAGGCTTGTTTCGGCTCGGCGTCCGGACAGACCTTCTGTTCAGTCTAGCCCCGAGCGTTGGTTGCAGCAAGCCGCAACCATTGCATATTGGATGTTCCTGTGCCTCGGTGGATTCTTTACCGCCCTCCCACCCCTGGCACCGAAATTTGCCCCACCCGAAATCCAACCGAGTACCCCCTGCAATCCAACCGAGTACCATCGAGGCATGCGACTCTTGGAAGCCCTCGCAACCGCCTTCTTTCGAACCTTCGGCATCACCCAGCCCAGCGACCAGACCCTCCGCCGCGCCGTCTGGTTCCTCTTTGGACTTCTGGCTCTCATCGTGTTCGCCATTGGAACCGCGACTATCATAGTTTTCCACAATATGTAACTAAAGTTCATAGAACCGATGAACCAAGGTAAGTTACCATAAATTGTTAGCAACAAAGCACTTTTGGGCGTATTCTTTGCTTGCCGGCCCCGCCTACCGTCGGGACTCACCCAACTGTGATCCCTGCGGCATCTCGGACCAGGACATCACTTTTTTTCTGGGGAACATCATGAATACACTTCATATCGTGGCCGTAATCTGGGGCATTTGCGTTACCGCTTTTGTTGGTCTGATGGTCTACCGTGGCACGCTCACCCAGCACGAAACAGATCAGCTTTTTCTAAGCGAGACCGCTCTTCCGATCGCTCAGGAAGAGAACGAGGAGATCATCCGCCGGGTTAATTTCATCCAGCCCTTCTGCGCTGGTGCCGGTGGCGTTGCTGCCCTCATGACCGTGCTCGTCTTCGGTGTCTGGGTTGCGCAGATGGTCGCCAAGTCGCGTTCCTAGGCTCAACTGTCTGACGACCGGCCCACCGACCTATTGGGTTACCGCACAGCCACGGCCCATTGAATTCCAGTAGCCTACTCCCCGTGAGTAGGCTTTTCATTTTCCCCACCACCCCGTTGTCCTAGGGTTGTCGCCTCATTCCTGCTTGCCAAAGGGCCTTCTCCCGCCTCACAATTTGCACAGCAGTCCGTTTTACCCGCATCCCGACTGCCTATGTGCGATACAGTGTCTTCAGCCCCGCTCCACAAAACTTACTCTGCAGGTGACCGCCATGTCGTCATCCCCTCGATGTCCGTCTCTGGAATCCTCCCGCCGTTCTTTCCTCCGCATGGCCGGACTGGCCGCCACGCTCCCTCTCATCTCCGAGGGCCATCTCGCCCGCGCAGCGCAACAAGCCGCAGCCCCCAAACCTGTCGACGGCGACTTTCCCAGCCCCACCAGTCCCAACGCAATCATGATCAACGCCAACGAGAATCCGCTCGGCCCCTGTGACGCCGCTCTCGCCGCCATCACCACCATCGCGCGCACCGGCGGACGCTACGATGCAACCGGCGTCGAAGCCGAGCTTACCGCGCAGCTCGCCGCCGAGTTCGGCCTCCCCGCCAATCATGTCGCCATCTACGCGGGATCCAGCGAGCCCCTGCAATTTGCCACCCTCGCCTTCACCTCGCCCACGCGCAGCTATGTCACCGCCGACCCCAGTTATGAAGCCGGAATGGTCGCCGCCAACGCCGCCGGAGCCAAGGTCATCAAGGTTCCCCTCACCCCCACCTACGCCCATGACGTCCGTGCGATGATCGCCGCCGATTCCAATGCCGGCGTCATCTATATCTGTAGTCCGAACAATCCCACCGGCACCTTGACACCGAAGGATGACATCCTTTGGGCACTCGATCACAAACCCGCCGGCTCCATCCTCCTCGTCGACGAGGCCTACATTCACATCGCCGGCTCCCCCTCCGTAATCGACCAGGTCGCTCTCGGCAAGGACATCATCGTTCTCCGCACCTTCTCCAAGATCTACGGCATGGCCGGTATCCGCTGCGGCGTCGCCGTCGGACGCCCCGAACTCCTCGAGAAGCTCAACCTCTACGGCCGCAATCCCCTCCCGGTCACCGCCCTGGCCGCCGCGTCGGCCAGCCTCAAGCAGCCCCAACTCGTTCTCACCCGCCGCAAGATCATCGCCGACACCCGCACCTCCACCTTCATCTGGCTCGACAGCAAGGGCTACAAATACATCCCGTCCCTCTCCAACTGCTTCATGATCGACACCGGCCGCCCCGGCCGCCAGGTCATCGCCGCCATGCGCCAGCAGGACGTCTACATCGGCCGCACCTGGCCCGTGTGGCCCAACCACGTCCGCATCAGCGTAGGCACCCCCCACGAGATGCAAGTCTTCCAGACCGCCTTCGAAAAAGTCATGACCACCCCCGCCTCCGCCTGACCCCGCCGCAGTTGGAAAACCTCGCGTCGACCGTGGCCCTGGCCGTCCCAGTTGCTGTTGTAGCGCCGCCTTTGCTTTTCTTTCTGTCATTCCCTCCGGGAATCTGCTTCTGTTCTTGCCTTTGCTTTTGCCTTTCTTTGGACAATTTCTAAAAGAAATTGTCATTCTGAGCGCAACGAACGAACCTGCTTTCTCCCGTTCTTATCGTCGCGGCTGCCTCGCTCTTCCGGATTAGCAGGGGGCTTCAGCCCCCTGGCAAACCTTCCAAACGAGAGGGGGCTTTAGCCCTGGTGGCCAACACCCCTTCGCTATCGACCACCCTCGAAGAACGGTTCCCTAGTTCTTCACATTCATCGCATCCGAGTCGACAGCCTTCTTACCGGTAATGCCCTCCAACGCAGCCAACACCCCGCGATAGTCGCTCTTGTCACACTGCATCGCGAAGCCGCCCTTCTGGTCCCCATTCGCCCAGGTCAAGCCGACAAAGTGCTTCTTCGACTTGCTGAGTGCCAGCAATGCCCCTAACCCGAAGGAAAAGATAGCAAGCCCAATCGCTGCTCCCACGCGACGATGCACATCCTGCCCATACGAAATCTCGGTGACGCTACCCGCCGGGATCGTCACCAGTGTGTCCTTGCCATGGACGATCCGAATCTGGCTTGGATCAATGAACAACTTCGCGTCCGTGCCGGCTTTAATTCCCGGAATCGATCCGCCATCGTAGTTGACCTTGTAGGAGTTAGCATCACTTGCAAATGCCGCGATAGGAAACAATAGACACAGAAGGACTGCGATCACACGCTTCATGGAACTCTCCTTGGCATGAATGGGTCAACTATTATGTGGATCTAAAAGATGGCAATTGCTGATGTAGGTGTATACGGATGCAAACCCACAAACGTTTCAAGCCGCCGCATACCGCCCCAACTCCTTCACCATTCCGCAATGCGGCGCCAGCGCCCCAACCGCCCGATCCGCAATCTCCTCATCCGCATACCGCAGTTCCACATAAAACACATACTCCCAAGGCTTCCCCGGCACCGGCCGAGACTCAATCTTCGTCAAGTCAACCCCCGCATCCCTCAGCCGTTCCAGCGCAGCCACCAGCGTACCCGGCCGATGCTCCACCGCAAACACCAACGTCAGCTTATTCGCCACGCCGAACCCCGGCACCCGCGCATCCACATCCCGCCGCAGCAAATGAAACCGCGTAAAGTTCTGCGCGTGGTCTTCAATCCCCGCAACCAAAATCTCGGCCCCGTACTCCTTCGCCGCCAGCTCCGGAGCCACCCCCGCCGTATCCCGCAGCCCCTCCTCCATCAAATGCTTCACACTCCCCGCGGTGTCGTAAAACGGTACCGTCCTCGCCTGCTTGAACTCTCCCAGAAACGTCCGGCACTGCGACAGCGCCACCGGGTGCGACAGCACACTCCGAATCTCCTCCAACTTCACCCCCGGCGCAGCGATCAGGTTATGTCGAATCCGCAACAGGCTCTCGCCGTCAATCCTCACCGGGTTCGCCAGCAGCAAATCATAGTGCTCCGCCACCGACCCATGCAGGCTGTTCTCAATCGGCAACACCGCCGCGTCCACCCGCTCAGTCAGCACCGCATCGATCACCTCGGCCGACACGCTGCACGGCACCACCTCCACCTCGCCCAGCATCTCCACCGCCGCCATGTGGCTGTTCGATCCGCGCTCACCCTGAATCGCAATCCGACCTAAACCCGCGCCGGTTGTCCGCTCGTTCAAATTTCCTTCACTCACCATGCAACTCCCGTGCCGTCATAAAGATTCTCCCACGCACAGGACAACCTCGCCTCTTCGCCCCGCAACTTACCATAACGAACGCTGCGATGCTGTCGGCGGGACTCTCATGTGGCTCAACCCTGGCCGCACGATCACTTAGGAGCGCGTCATGCTTTGGACGATCACTGTCATCCTGGTAATTCTTTGGCTTCTCGGCCTCGTGAGCGGCTATACGCTCGGCGGCTGGGTACACCTTCTGCTGGTTCTCGCCGTTATCGTTCTCATCTTCAACCTGCTGTCGGGTAGGCGAGCACTCTAAACCAACCCTCAGCCACTGAATTAAACCGCGGCCCGGACATGACTCCATGTCCTGGCCGCACAAACGTTACGTAAGCAGAATTGCCTCTTAGCATCCTGCTTGAGAAGGGAGTCGGGTCTATGAGTTCAGCAACCGAAAGCAAATTGAAGGGCAAGTTCGACGAAGTAGCCGGCAAGGTAAAGCAGTCCGTCGGCGAAGCCACCCATAATGACAACCTCGCCAACAAAGGCGCTGCGCAACAAGTAAAAGGCCACGCCGAGCAAGCTTGGGGATCGGTCAAATCAGCGGCGAACGACACTGCAGCTGATGCCCGCGTGCGCGCCAATGAATCCCGCCTGGTCCACGAGAACGAGGCCCACAACAAAGCCCACGACGTCCGTGAGTCTATCGCCTCGACCGCGCAAAACGTCAAAAATAAAATCCAGAACAGCGTGGACGACTTCCGCGAGAAGCACAACCGCTAGTCCCCATCAAACTCACAGACATTGACGGAATCGAGGTTAAACGAAGAGGCCCGCATTCAGCGGGCCTCTTCGTTTAACTCTTCGCCCCTACCGCCGGTGCAGCACATCCGCCGCCACCGACACGAAGAACACCACCGAAATAATTCCATTCAACGTAAAGAAAGCGGCATTCATTCGCGTCAAATCACGCGGGCTCACAATCATGTGCTCATACGCCAGCAGCGCCACCACCACGCACATCCCCACCAGCGCAATCACGCCCAACCCAAACACATGCAGCATCACAAACAGCAGCACTACCACGCCCAGGTGCATCGCCCGCGCAATCCAGAACGCCCCCTCCAACCCAAACGCCGCTGGCACACTGAAGAGCCCAACCTTGCGGTCGTAGTCGAAATCCTGGCACGCATACAGGACATCAAAGCCCCCCACCCAAAGAATCACGATCGCCGTCAACAGCGCAGCGCGTGGCGCAAACGTTCCGCGCACCGCAATCCACGCAGCCGCCGGCGCAATGCCCAGTGCCAGCCCCAGCACAAGGTGCGACCACCGCGTCACCCGCTTCATGTAGCTGTACGCCAACACCACCGCCAACGCGAACGGCGCACACTCCAGCGTCAACCGATTCAGCAGCGCCGCTCCCACCACGAACACGCACGCCGCCACAATCGTAAACACCAGCACAAATCCCGACGACAAATGTCCTGCCGGAATCGCCCGCATCGCCGTGCGCGGATTCTCCGCATCCAGCCGCGCGTCCACCAGCCGATTGAACGCCATCGCCGCCGACCGCGCTGCCACCATGCACAGCACGATCAGCCCCAGCACCCGCAACGTCGGCCATCCATTCGCCGCCAGCACCGCGCCCGTCAATGCAAACGGCAGCGCAAAGATCGAGTGTTCCCACTTGATCATCTCCAGCGTAATACGCGTACTGCGAAGAACGTTTTCCATCTCTATCTATCGTAAATTGTTGCGGCCGCAACCGAACACCTGCCTGAACAATCCGTCACTTGTACCGCTTCCGAATCTTGAACACCACCGAGAACACGCCCGACTCATCCCGAGTCGCCACCAGCGAATACTCCGAATTCAACTGGTACTGCACCTGGATCAGCTGCTGCGCCGTCTCATTCAC
>JBEKFF010000089.1:0-13434 GCA_050013455.1 Acidobacteriaceae bacterium
ACGGGGGCTACGGAGCCGGTGTTGTCGAGGAGCTCGAGCTCGTGGGAGGCGACGTCGAGGGCGCGGAAGCGGGCGGAGCCGAAGAAGACGACGGTGTCCTGGATGCGCTCGCGGCGGAAGCGGGCCATGGGCTCGTTGTACTCGGCGAGGATGCGCAGGGAGCGGCCGTCGGGGGAGTCGAGGAAGTCGGAGTTTTCGTAGGCGAGGGGCGCGGTGGGGAGGGGCGAGGGGTTGGGCTGGTTGGGGTTTTCGGGGGGCATGCGGAATCGCTTTCGTCAGCCGCGGAAGTCGCGGTAGTGGAGGAGCTCGCTGACGCCGATCCAGACGTCGAGCAGGCCGAGGCCGGAGACCAGGCCGCGCACCCAGCCTTTGTTGACTATGTTGTAGATGGCGGGGTGGGCTAGCAGCCAGCCGTTCTGGTCCCATAGGCGGGGGGACCAGGGAATGATCGCGAGCGAGGCTCCGATGGTGAAGCAGAAGATAACGAGGACGATGAGGCTCATGCGCTGCAGCCAGACGGGCGCGGGCGGAGCGGCGTGGGGCGCTGGGGCATCGCGGGGTGGTTTCGCGGCTTCCATCAGTAGTGGGTCCTGGTGCGCTGCCATCGTCTTCTGAGGTTATCAGGTGTCCTACGCGGACGGCGAGGGTTGCCTTAGTGGCGAACGGGGGGGTTGGCGGCGTGCACGATGTGGAGGTCGTTGGCGATCTGTTCGGGGGTTTCGTCTACGCCGTGCATGGCGAGGCCGAACTTTACCTCGTTGCTCACGCCGCCGATGGAGACTGGAAGCTCGAGGCCCTTGCCGTGCTTGCGGAAGAGCGGGTCGAAGGGGGCGAGCAGGGCGGACTTCCAGCCGGTGACCATCTGCGAGGCCATGGCGTCGGTGCTGATGTGGCCGAGGAACTGGAAGGCGCCACCGTTAATCAAGTAGGCTCCATGGAGCTGCGCGGCGCCACCGGGCACCTCGTAATGCAGCGAGGGGACGAGCAGCAGCGCGTTGCCGAGCGAGAAGTCGACAGTCATCTGGGAGGCGACTTCGGGCTTGAGGTCGCTGCCGGCGGCCTTGGAGTCGCCGGCCTTACCCTGGGCTCGCATGGAGAGGGAGTCGATGCGGTCCTGGAGCTGGGCGTTGGTGAACTCGACACTCTGGATGTGGATCTTTCCGGCGAGCTGAATCTTCTGCGTGACGCGGACCTCGCCGGGCGGGATGTGGAGTTTGGCGTCGAGGGTGACATTGCCGCGCATGATGGGCGGTCGGGACTTCATGCCGAGGGCGAGCAGGTCTTCGATCCGGCCGCTGGGCATGTGGACGGTGAGGTTGATGTCGTGACCCTTGCCGTGGATGTTGACGACGGTTCCCTGGGTGGTGAAGTGGGAGTGGATGAGGGTGGCCTGGACGGGGTCGAGTGTGGTATCGCCGTTGGTGGCGTCGACGTAAGCGTGGAAGGTGGTTTCAAGAGGCGCGGGGTGGTCAGAGATATCGAGCGAGAAGTCGGGGGTGGTGGTGGTGCCGTCGATGGTGATGTGGTCGAGGCGGCCGGCGTAGTCGCCTGTGGAGGACAGCGTTCCGCCGATGCCTTTGATCGTGCCGAGGTCGGCGTCGGTGAAGGTGTAATGGCCGTCGACCGAGGTGGAGCGGGGATCGTCACTGTGCCAGGGGCCGAAGTGGCCGGTGGCGTGGATGGCGCCGACGGGCTTGGGGTTGATGAGGAAGGCGTCGTAGAGCATGGGCGCGCCGGGGCCGACGACGTCGGTGAGCTCGAGGTTCTGGATGGCGAAGCTGAGCGGATCCTTTGCGGGGTTCGCGTTCTCGATGACGAGGTTGACGTTCTTACAGAAGATGTTGGCGACGGTGATCTTGATGCGCGAGTTGGGCGCGGTGATGTGGGGGGTGTGCGCTCCGCTGTGAGGCGGGATGTGGAGGTCCATGCCATCGATGTCGACGCGGGCGATGTCGGCCTTGAGATGAAGGAGTGAATGCAGCGAGCTGCGGAAGCTGAAGTGGTTGACGCTGAGCATGGGAGGAGCGGGTTTGCCCATCTTCTGCTGGAGGTCGGGCTGGGTGGGGCCGGCGAGATAGAAGATGCGCAGGCCGCGGCCCTCGACTTTGAGGCCCTTGGCAACGGAGACGTCGAGGGAGTCGAGCTCGACGGGCGAGTGAAAGCGCTGGCTAAGGGTGTCGACGACGCTGGAGCGGAGGATGGGGCCGAGGTTGTGCGCGACGTATTCGCCGGCGGCCACGAACGCGATGAGAAGCACGCCCAGCGTGATGCCGAGGGCGGCTAGCCAGCGATTGCGCGTGCGGTGCGAGCGGTGCGGCTCGGCGTCGCCTGTTGTCGTGGGGTTGTCAGGCAATGTTCTTGCTCCAGTGAAGATTCGATGCGGAGAGTGACAGAAATGTCACCTTGGGATTGCGGCGGGCTTGGTTTTTTGGCTTCTGGCGACTGGCGAAAGAAGAAGCAGATCCCTGCGGGATGACAGCCAGAAAGGCAAAAGCTAAGGCAAACACAGCGGCAGTTTCGGGGGATTGGGTGGGGATGAGAAAATGGAAGTGATGCTTCAATTATCTGGCGCCGGTAAACGATACGGCCACAAACTCCTCTTCGAAGATGTCAACTGGCTGGTCACGCCTAACGAGCGCACTGGCCTGGTCGGCGGCAATGGTACGGGCAAGTCTACGCTGCTGAAGATCCTCGCTGGGTTGGAGACGCTGGACTATGGCCAGCGGACGCACATCAAGGGCATGACGCTGGGGTACCTGCCGCAGGATGGGCTGGCGCTGTCGGGGCGATCGGTGTTCGATGAGTGCCTGTCGGTGTTCGACGAGCTGCGCGACATGGAGGTCGAGCAGGAGCAGCTCACGCATGTGCTGAGCGATGCGGATCCGAAGTCGCGGGAGTATGCAGCCGCTGCGGATCGCTATTCCGAGATTGCCGAACTGCTGCATCATCACGACATTTACACACTGGACTCGCAGGTGGGCGCGGTGCTGGGTGGGCTGGGCTTTACGAAAGAAGATTGGGCGCGGCGGACGGAAGAGTTTTCCGGCGGCTGGCAGATGCGCATTGCGCTCGCGAAATTGCTACTGCAAAAGCCTTCGCTGTTGCTGCTGGATGAGCCGACGAATCACCTGGATCTGGAATCGCGCAACTGGCTTGAGGATTATCTGCACAACTACGAGAACGCGTTTGTGCTGATCTCGCATGATCGCTACTTCCTCGACGTGACGGTGAACAAGACCGTCGAAGTGTGGAACAAGCGGATGCATGTGTACCACGGCAACTACGAGAAATACCAGGTGCTGAAGGAAGAGCGGCGCACGCAGTTGATGAGCGCTTACAAGAATCAGCGCGATCGGATTGAGGCGCTGGAGACGTTTATCAATCGGTTTAGAGCGCAGGCGACCAAGGCCAAGCAGGTGCAGTCGCGGATTAAAGAGCTGGAGAAGATTGAGCGCATCGAGGTGCCGGAAGAAGAGGCGACGATTCATTTCAGCTTCCCGCAGCCTCCGGCGAGTGGACGTACGGTGATCGAGGTCAACAACCTGCGCAAGGTCTATCCGACTCCTGACGGCGGGCAGAAGGTGGTGCTCGACGACGTGAGCTTCACGATCGAGCGCGGCGACCGCATTGCGCTGGTGGGCGCGAATGGTGCGGGTAAATCGACGATGATTCGCATGCTGAGCGGGCTCGAGGCGCCGACCGGCGGAAAGATTCGGCTGGGACACAATGTGCTGGCGGATTATTTTGCGCAGGACCAGTACAAGGTTTTGGATGGCTCGGCGCAGATGCTGGATGACATTACGGGCAGCAATCCGAAGGTGGATGTGGTGACGCTGCGGTCGCTGCTGGGATGCTTTATGTTCTCGGGCGACGACGTGTTCAAGACGCTGGGCGTGCTGAGCGGCGGCGAACGCAATCGGTATGCGATGGCCAAGATGCTGGTGAGCCCGGCGAATTTTCTGCTGCTGGATGAGCCGACGAATCATCTCGATCTGCGCGCAAAAGATGTGCTGCTGGAAGCGATTCGCGACTTCAGCGGGACCGTGCTGTTTGTCTCGCACGATCGCTACTTTATTGACGGGCTGGCGACGCGGGTGTTCGAGGTCGAAGATCGCCGCGTGCATATCTATCCCGGCAACTATGAGGATTATTTGTTCCGCAAGCAGGGCGGAATCCCGACCAACTCCGCCGAAGCGCAGAGGTTGCTGACGCACGATGCCACGACCAATGCGAAGGTGGATGCGGCTACCGGGATGTTCAAGGTGGTCGCCGCAGCGAAGACGGCGAAGGTGGACGCGGCGACGAGCACACACGAGATTGAGGGCTCGCTGACCGCGGTGACGCCGGTGCCGAAAGCGAATGCGAAGCGGCTGAATCCGATCAAGCTGAAGCAGCTCGAGGATCGGGTGGCCGCGATTGAGGAAGAGCTGCCGGATTTGGAGACGCGGATTCAGGCGGCGGAACAGCAGCAGGGCATCTTTACGACGGCCGAGGCGGCGCAGGCACTGGCGGCGGAGTTGGATGCGCTGCGCGAACAGCATGCGGCGCGCACGGCCGAGTGGGAAGACCTCGCGACGCAGCTGGAGGAGCAGAGCATCGCATGAGCACAGCGCCCGGACATCGCGATTATTCTGCGACTCCGCTGGTGCGAAAACTTGGGTTGCTTACGGCCAAGGGTGGGGTCGGCGAAGCGGCGGTGCTGGGTGAGCCGGAAGGTTTTCGGGGGCTGCTGGGCGAACTGCCGGCGGCGGTAACGTTGGAGGCGCGGCTGCGGGCTACGACTGTCCTGGCGCTCTGCTTTGTGCGGACGCGCGCTGAGCTTGGGGCGTTGATAGAGCTGCTGGGGGCGCAGTTGCCGAGGGCGGCGCATGTGTGGGTGTTGCATCCGAAGGCGCGGCTGAAGCCGGACTTCAATCAGAATGATGTGCGCGATGCGGGGCTGGCTGCGGGGCTGGTGGATTACAAGGTCTGTTCAGTGGATGAGGACTGGTCGGGGCTGAAGTTTGCGTGGCGTGAGCGCTGACACGGAAGCCTCGCCGGCATCTCGGTAGACTGACTGGATGCGAATTCTGGTGATCGGTGCGGGTGCGGTGGGTGGTTATTTCGGTGGGCGGCTGGCTGCGGCGGAGCGCGATGTCACGTTCGTGGTGCGGGAGGCGCGTGCGGAGCAGCTGCGGCGAACGGGGCTGCAGATCTTCGATGTGTGTGGGGATGTGACAGTGGAGGCTCGCTCGCTGAAGTTGCTGACGGCGGAAGAGCTGAGGGCGCGGCCTGAGGCGTTTGATTTGATCCTGCTGAGTACGAAGGCGTACTCGCTGGAGAGCGCGATGGAGAACTTTGCGCCGGCTGTGGGGGACGCTACGGCGATTCTGCCGCTGCTGAACGGCATGCGTCACCTGGATGCTTTGGACACGCGCTTTGGCGCCGAGCGTGTGGTGGGCGGGACGACGTATATTGTCGCGGACATGGATGCAGAGGGGGGCGTGCACTCGATGACAGGGCTGCATGATGTGAGCTTTGGGGAACGGGACAAGGCAGTGACCGCGAGAATCAAGGCGATGGAAGCGACGATGACTGGTGCTGGGTTCGACGTGCGTCTGGAGGCGGACATCGTGGCTGCGATGTGGCAGAAGTGGGTCATGCTGGCGTCGGCGGGGGCGATCACGTGCCTGATGCGAGGATCTATTGGAGCGGTGGTGGCGGCTCCGGGAGGGGTGGAGACGGCGCGCGCGATCATTGCCGAGTGCGCCGCGATTGCGACGGCCAACGGCTACGCGCCAACGGAGGCTTCGCTGGCCGAGGGGACGCGGCGGGTGACGGAGGCGGGCTCGCCGCTGAGGACGTCGATGTATCGGGACATGTGCAAGGGTGCGCGGGTGGAGGCGGACCAGATCCTGGGCGACCTGCTGGAGCGCGGTCGGCAACATGGTGTGGAGGCGCCGCTGCTGCGGGCGGCGTATGCGCAGCTGAGCGTGTATTCGGCCTCGATCAAGAGCTAGGAGAATTTTTGCGATTTTTCTGGCGTGTTGGCGTGCGCCAGGACTCTATCGCGATGGGGTGAGTTGATGCGTGGCTTGGGGATAAGATGCGGTTCCTGCTTCGGCTGCTTCTGCTGTGCGTGTTGTCTCTGCCGCAGGCGGTGGTGCTGTGGACGGAACCGCAGGCGCCGGCGGGGGAGTTGGCCGCGGTGCGGGCGGGGGCGCGGTAGAGCGTGGCGGACGGTTAGGTGATAATCACCTATGGCTTCTCTTTGGACTCCCACCAGTTGGTCTGATCGACTTGCAGAACTTGAAGCACGCACCAGCCCGGCGAAGGACGCGCCGTTGCGCCGCGATGTGCGGTCGCTGGGAGCGCTGCTGGGGCAGGTGTTGCGGGAGCAGCCGGGGAATGCGCTGTTTGGCGCGGTGGAGAGCTTGCGGCGGACGGCGATTGCGCGGCGCGAGGCGGATGCGAAGCAGGATGTAGCGTCGGCGCAGGGGCATCTGCAGCAGGCGCAGGCGCTGACCCACGAGGTGGCGGCCGATGCGCGGACAGCATTTTTTCTGGCGCGGGCGTTTGCGTTTTACTTTGAGCTGATTAATTTAGCCGAGACAAACCACCGCAAGCGCAGGCGGCGTTCGTCGCTGCTGGAGGCCGCGGCCGAGCCACAGCGTGGGAGTTTGCGAGGAACTTTGCGGCGGCTGCGCGACTCGGGATTCTCGCGCGAGATTACGCTGGCGCTGCTTGAGCAGATCTGCATCACGCCGGTGTTCACGGCGCACCCTACAGAAGTCGCGCGCCGCAGCGTGATGTTCAAGCGGCGCAGCATCTCGGACCTGCTGGAGAAGCTGGATGGGATTCCGCTTCCTGTCACAGAACTGGATGAGCTCGAAGCCGCGCTGCTGGCGGAGATTACGGCGCTCTGGCAGACCGATGATGTGCGCCACGCGCGGCCTACGGTGCACGATGAAGTCCAGATGGGGCTGGACTACTACGACGCGTCGCTGTTCGAGACGGTGCCGGTTTTGTATGCGGAGATGGCGAGCGCGCTGGACGCGGAGTTTCCGGGAACGGAGCCGACGCAACTGGCCGATCTGCCCGTGGTGGTGCAGTTCGGGTCGTGGATTGGCGGCGACAGGGACGGCAATCCGTTTGTGACCGCAACGACGACAGCCGAGTCGGTAGCGATGTCGCGCGAGGTCGTGCACGACTACTATGTGGCGCGCCTGACGGAGCTGTTCGAGCAGCTGGCGCCGTCGACGCGGCAGGCGCCGATTTCGTCCGCGCTGCACAACCGGCTTGCGGGCTCCCTGAAGCAGTTGAAGGCGGCGGGGTATGCGATGGAATTTGTGGGCGACTTCCCTACCGAGGCGGTGCGCATGCAGATTGCGTGCATGACGCTGCGGCTGGGAGGAACGCCGGCGGTGTCGATGCACAAGCATTTGGCGCTGCCGCTGGAGGCAACGCTGCCGCGGTATGAGACGGCGGCAGAGTTGCTGGAGGACTTGACGCTGCTGCATGAATCGCTGGAGGAGAATCGCGGGAAGCGGCTGGCGGAACGGTTTGTGGATCCGCTGCTGCTGGCGGTGCGGACGTTTGGGCTGCATCTGCAGACGCTGGATATTCGGCAGCACGCGAAGGTGGATGCGGCGGCGCTGAAGGAGCTGAAGGCTGGCGGCGATACAAGTGCGCAGACGCAGGAGGTGATGGCGACGTTCCGGGCTATCGCGGATTTGAAGCGGAGTTTGCCTGCGACGATTTCGCAGTACGTGGTGTCGGGTGCGACGGCGGTGGACGATGCGCTGACGGTGGTGGAACTGGCGCGGTTGGGCGGCGTGAAGGTCGAAGGTGGAACGAGCGCGAGTGGGGAGCATGATCCGGGGCTGCAGCCGGTGCTGCTGTTCGAGTCGATTGAGGACCTGCGGAATGCGCCGGTGGTGTGTCGCGCGCTGTGGACCAACGAGGCGTACAAGCCGTTGCTCGAGGCATGGGAGGGACACCAGGAGGTGATGCTGGGCTACTCCGATTCGAATAAAGATGGCGGCATGATTACCAGCACGTGGGAGATTTGGAAAGCGCATCGCGCGCTGCACGAGGTGGCGCGGGAGTGTGGCGTGACGCTGCGGCTGTTCCACGGACGCGGCGGCACGGTGGGGCGCGGCGGTGGGCCGACGCATGGCGCGATCTTTGCGCAACCGCTGGATAGCTTTACCGGGCAGCTACGGATTACGGAACAGGGCGAGGTGCTGAACTGGAAGTACTCGGATGTTGTGCTGGCCGAGCGGAATCTGGAACTGATGATCGCGGCGGCTTTGGACGCTTTGGCTCGGCCGGGAGTGAGGCTTGGCGTGAAGCCGGTGCTGACCGGAGAGATGCTGCCGGAGTGGGAGGCGGCGATGGATGAATTGTCGGCCACCTCGTTTGCGTTCTATACGAAGCACCTGATGGATGATCCCGAGGTGTTCACGTACTTTGAGCAGGCAACGCCGGTGGCGGAACTGGAGCATGCGCGGATTGGGTCGCGGCCGGCGAAGCGAGCGGATGCGAGTGCGTCGGGGAAGGCTGCGGAGAAGCGGAGCCTGGCGGATCTGCGGGCGATTCCATGGGTGTTTGGGTGGATGCAGTCGCGGCACGTGGTGCCGGCGTACTTTGGCGTGGGCTACGCGCTGGAACAGTATGCGGAGAAGCACGAGAACGGGCTGGCGCTGCTGCAGGAGATGATGCTGGGGCTGCCGCTGTTCGTGGACATCATCAAGAATGTTGAGATCGCGATGGCGAAGGCTGACTTCGGGATTGCGAAGCAGTACTCGATGCTAGTGAAGGACGAGGGGCTGCGGGAGCGCGTGTTTACAACGCTGGAGACGGAGTTCAATCGCACGCACCGGATGGTGCTCGCGGTGGCTCAGCAGAAGGTGCTGCTGGAGAGCAACCAGGTGCTGGCGCGGTCGATCCGGCTGCGGAATCCGTATGTGGATCCGATGAGTTTGTTGCAGCTGGAGTTGTTGCGGCGCAAGCGCGCGGGCGAGCGGGGTGAGGAGCTGGATCGCGCGATTACGGCGACGATTAATGGAATCAGCGCGGGGCTCAGGAATACAGGTTGAGGGTCGGCGCTATTTCTTAAGCGCCTCTTCGTACGCCCCAATCGTTCCCTGCCCTACATCCAACATCCCGTTGAGGTGAGCGATGATGCGCCTGGTAGGGACCAACGCGTCTTTCGCTGTCTCGGGATCGACACTACCGTCCTCGGAGTGATGGCTGAGGATGGGCATGAGTTGGAGATAATCGTCGAGGGCCTGCTCTTCCATCGTCTGAAGAAGTGCCTGCTCTTTGTAGGCGTCGGAGAATCGCTCGACATCGGCGTAGTCCATGAGACTGAGCGCTCCGGTGGAACTGGCGGTGCGCCAGGCTGCATCCTGCATGGGCGATTCGTGAAAGGCGAACTCGGACTCACGCAGGTTTCCGGGCTGTGATTGCGTGCGAGCCTGAAGCGTATCCATCACCTGGTTCATCTGATGGAGTTCCTCGACAACCACCGGCGCGGCCTTATTTAGCCCATCAAGATTGTTCTGAATTTCCTGGCGGATGAGGGTCTCTGCTTGTTCGCGCTGATGACGATGGTGCAGGGCTTCCACGCCGGCCTCGAGGCCGAGCGCGATGAGCAGACCGATGGTGATCGTGAAGAGGTGCAGGAAGAAGTCGCGAGTGCCTTGAATTCCGTGGTCGGGGGGATGAACGTCGAGCATGCATCGGCTCCTGGGTTTTCCGCTAGCTTAGCAGCGTGGGTGCTGCGATCGGAAAGACCCAGGAGCCAGCGAAGTTAATTTGAAGCGGCTTGAGGCGTGATCTTGATGGCCTTGTTCTTGGAGAACACGATGACGATAGGATGGCCGTTGTTATCGAATTTGACGGCGCGGTTGCCGGTGTTGTCGGAGTTGGGGACGGTGACTTCGCCGAGGGACATCATGGCCTGGTTTTCGCTCATGCCGAGCACGGCCTGGTGCTGATCGATGGCCGACCACATGGAGGCAGGCCAGAAGCTGTAGAGCTTGTGGGGGTCCTCGTAGAAGAAGATATTGTCGTTGATGAAGTTGTAGCTGCCGCTCGCGTAGTTGCCGACGGGAGTGGCGTAGAGGGTGGTGGGCTCAGAGGATTTCGGCATCGTGAAGGCGAGCAGGACGTGGCGGTCGCCGGGGGCGATGCGGAAGACAGCCGCGCCGGTGGCAGGCGCCTTCTCTTCGAAGACGCCCTTGATGAGCAGGGGCGTGGCGCCGAGGAGGTTGCCGACAGGCTTGGCGTAGTCGACGTGATTGCCCTTGTCGGCGTAGTAGGCGAGCTGGCCGCCGGCGCTTACCCAGACGGTTTGGCCAATGAGGGCGCGCTGGTCGGCGAGCGTGTCGGGACGCTCTTTCTTGAGGAAGACATTGTCGTCGGGATCGACTTTGTAGTCGGCATAGGGATCCTTCTTGACCGGTACATCTTCGTGGTTGGCTTTGTAGATAAGGCCCACGCGGATGCCTACGGCGATCACCATTACCCCGGTTACGGCGAGGCCAATCTTGAGTCCCTTTTGCATGAAATTCCTCCCTCCTGACAGATTAGCTTGGTCTGGAAAAGGTTGCGAGGGATGGGCAGGAAATCGGTGGTGGGTTATGATCGCCTGCATACCGAAAATGAGGTCTCCCCATGCGCGTGCTTCGCTCCCTGCTGCTCTTTCCGATTGCTGTGATGATGCTGCCGCCTGCACGAGGGCAGGTCGCAGAAAAGAGCCCGGCGACGCTTTCGCCGGCCGTGACGCGCTATGTGAAGGTGCCGGCGGCAGAGTGGATCGTGCTGAAAAATGTGCGCGTGATCGATGGAACGGGCGCGCCTGCGATCGAGAAGACAGACGTGGTGATTCACAACGGCAAGATCGATTCGATTGGCACGGGCGAGACGATTCTGCCGGCTGAGATCGTGCTGGATTTGAGTGGGCACACGGTGTTTCCGGGATTGGTGGGGATGCACGACCACCTGTACAACATTGCGCGGCCGAACCTGAACGCGGCGGGCAATTCGGAGCCTCCGTTGATGGTGCCGCAGCTGGCGTTTTCGTCGACGCATTTGTACCTTGGCGCGGGCGTGACGACGCTGCGCACGACCGGGTCCGTGGAACCGTACACGGATCTGAACATGCGCGATGCAATCGATAAGGGAGAGATTCCGGGGCCGCACCTGGATGTGACGGGGCCTTATCTGGAGGGCTCGAAGTCGGTGTTTATCCAGATGCACAAGCTGCGCGACGCGGAGGATGCGCGCGCGACGGTGGACTTCTGGGCGAAGCAGGGCGTGACCAGTTTCAAGGCCTACATGTACATCACGCGCGCGGAGCTGAAGGCGGCGATCGACGAGGCGCATCGGCACGGGTTGAAGATTACCGGGCACCTGTGCGCGGTGACGTATCCGGAGGCCGCGGAGCTGGGGATCGACAATCTGGAGCATGGATTTTTTGTGAACACGCAGTTGGATCCGGGTAAGCAGCCCGATGTGTGCCCGAACACGGTGGGCAGTCCTACACTCGCGAAGATGACCGCGGGCGGACCGGAGGCGAAGGCGCTGATCGACCTGCTGGTGAGCCATCATGTGGCTGTAACTTCGACGCTGCCAGTGTTCGAGCCGGACGATCCGACGCAGCTGCACCTTCAGCCGCGGGTGCTGGAGGCGATGGCGGTCCCGACGCGTGAGGCGTATCTGTACACGCGAAATTTAGAGCTGATGCGGGCGGCGGCGAATCCGGAGATGGCGGCGCAGAGGGCTGCGATCTTCAAGAATGGGATGGCGCTGGAGCGGGAGTTTGTGGCGGCGGGCGGGCTGCTGATGGCGGGGCCTGATCCTACCGGCGATGGAGGAACGCTGCCGGGATTTGGCGATCAGCGCGAGGTGGAGCTGCTGGTGGAGGCGGGCTTTACGCCGCTTGAGGCGATCAAGATTGCCACGCTGAACGGAGCGACCTATGAGGGTCTCGCGAGTTCGATTGGCAGCATTGCGCCGGGCAAGAACGCCGACCTGGTGGTGGTGAATGGCGACCCGAGCCGGAAGATTTCAGATATCGAGAACACGGAGATTGTGTTCAAGGATGGCGTGGGATATGACTCGCAGAAGCTGCTGGAGTCGGCGAAGGGGCGATACGGGCAGTACTGATTTGGAGTTTTGCTAGCCGACGGGCTCCATGCTGCTGAACTGTTTTTCGAGGGCGACGAGGCTTTCGGCAGTGAGGGTGTCGGCGTGGCGGAGTGCGGGGAAGAAGATGCTCCACGAACCGGTGACGGCGACGCTGGCGATGCCGCCGATGACGACCGCCCGCACGGCTCCCCACCAGTGGGCGGTGAGGCCGCTCTCGTACTCGCCGACTTCGTTGGAGACGCCGATGAAGAGCCAGTTGATGCTGGAGACTCGGCCGCGCATCTGCGGCGGCGTGGCGAGCTGCAGGATGCTGGAGCGAACGACGACGGAGATCATGTCCGACGCGCCGATGAAGACGAGCGCGATGCAGCTGAGCACGATGTTGCGGCTGAGGCCGAAGATGATGGTCGCAACCCCGAAGATGCCGACGCAGACGAGCATGATTTTGCCGGCGCGGCGCTTGATCGGATAGACGAGCAGGGTGAGCGAGACGACGAGGGCTCCGAGCGAGGGCATGGCGCGCAGAAGGCCGAGGCCGTTGGCGCCGGAGTGCAGGATGTCCACCGCGAAGATGGGCATGAGCGAGGCAGCGCCGCCGAGCAGAACGGCGAAGAGGTCGAGCGAGATGGAGCCGAGCAGAAGGCGCGTGCCTAGGACGTAGCGCAGGCCGGCGAGCATGGTGTCGACGGTGAAGCCTTTCTTGTCGGCGGGGCCGCGGCGTTGGATCACGCTGAAGAAGCTGAGGAAAAGAAGAAGGCCGAGGAGGGTGAAGCAGTAGACCAGCGGCGCGCCGTTGAAGCGGGCTAGACGTCCGCCGAAGAGATGTGCGAGCGGGACGGTGAAGAGCAGCCCGCCGATCATGGGGCCGGTGGCGTTGGCAATCTGAAAGATGGAAGAGCCCCAGGTGACGGCGTTGACGAAGTGCTCCTTGGGGACGAGCGACGGGACGAGCGCGCTCGCGGCAGGGCCACTAAAACATCGACCGGCTCCGATGACAAAGAGAATCGCATAGATGAGCCAGATGTTCTGCGAGTGGTGCAGCGCGAGCCACAGCAGCGCGAAGGTCGCGATTGCCTGCACGGTGTAGCAGGTGAGGATGACGGTGCGGCGGTCGTAGCGGTCGGCTACATGCCCGGCGGGAAGGACGAAGAAGATGCCGGGAAGGAAGAGCGCGAGGCCGGTGTATCCGAGAGCGAGGGCCGAGTGGGTGATCTGGTAGACCTGCCACGCAACCCCAACCGACTGGGCCTCGGCACCCATGATGCCCATCAGTCGGGCGGCGGAGTAGAAACGGAA
>JBEKFF010000090.1:0-13388 GCA_050013455.1 Acidobacteriaceae bacterium
CCACGACATGGTGCGGATTGTCTCCAATGGTTATAGTCGGAAGCGCGCTCCAGAGTTGTTGCACTTGGCAAAATCAGAACGCCCCGCTCAAGATGTTGTTATCGGCGGGGAATCGCTTTGGAAGAACACCCTGGATACTCTTCAGGTTGAGGCGCTTCGGTCTGATTCTCGCACACGATATCTGGCATCTGACGAGCGCGAACACGTGATGAAGAACCTCTTTGTTAGCCACCTCAAGCAGGAATCCCAAGGGAAGGTCCTGCTTCGATTCGGCCGAAATCATCTTCATCGCGGCTTGGATGCACGCGGCATTTCCTCCCTCGGCAACTTCGTCTCGGAGTGGGCCGTTTCCCAGGGCCAGTCAGCTGTCAACATTGGAGTGTTCGCCGCTGGAGGCGAAGAGCATTTGGCTGGCAAGACCTTCAGTGCAGATGAGCGACAGGATGAATTAACCTTTGCACTTCTCGCAAGTCTTTCAGGGAATGACCCAACGCTTTTTGACCTGCGCGATCTGCGACCTATTCTCCATGCGATACCTTCTGAAAAACGAACGCAGCTCGATACAAACTTGATCTATTGGGCCGATAGTTACGACTTCCTCCTTTGTTATCCGACCGTCTCACCCTTGACTGATCTTTCAGCAGAACTCCGCTAGAGAGCTCTCCGTCCACAGCTTCCAGAGTGCCAGAAAAAAAGAGCGATGGTATATCCGTCGAAAAAAGGGCGGACTCTTTCGAGTCCGCCCTTCTGCTTTTTTGCCTTTGCGCGAAGCGCCGTTCGCCGTCCGCGCAGGACCTATTCGGCGGCCATTTCTTCTTGCTCACCTTCCATGCGCATCTGTTCCAGCTCGCGCTCCTCGGCTTCGATCGCCGCGGTAACCTCTTGCTGGACCTGCGCCGCCGCCTCTTCCAGCTCTGGAGAGAGCTGAACATTGCGGTAGTAGGCCATACCCGTACCGGCCGGAATCAAGCGCCCGACGATGACGTTCTCCTTGAGTCCGCGCAGCGTGTCGACCGAGCCGTTGATGCTGGCCTCGGTAAGCACACGCGTGGTCTCCTGGAAGCTCGCCGCCGAGATGAAGCTGTCGGTAGAAAGCGACGCCTTCGTGATACCCAGCAGCAGCGGACGTCCGATGGCCGGACGGCCACCCTCCATCAGCACGCGCTGATTTTCGGCGTTGAACCGGAAGCGATCGATCTGCTGCTCGAGCAGGAAGTTGGTGTCGCCAACCTCTTCGACCTTCACCCAACGAAGCATCTGGCGAACGATCGTCTCAATGTGCTTGTCCGAAATCGACACGCCCTGCAGACGATAGACCTCCTGAATCTCGTTGACCAGGTACTGCTGCAGCTCGCGCTCGCCCAGCACCTCGAGGATGTCGTGCGGATTGCGAGGTCCGTCGATCAAAGCATCGCCGGCGCGCAACCGCTCGCCTTCCTGAACGTTGACGTACACACCGCGAGGAACGCTGTACTCCTCTTCCTGGCCGTTGTCCGCCGTCACGTACACCTTGCGCTGACCCTTCGAGACGTCGCCGAACCGCACCACGCCATCGATCTTCGAGATGATCGCCGGGTCACGTGTCTTACGCGCCTCAAAGAGTTCAACCACGCGCGGCAGACCGCCCGTAATATCCTTCGTACGCGTCGTCTCACGCGGGATCTTCGCGAGAATATCTCCCGGGAAAACCTCGTCTCCATCCTGAACCATGAGGTGAGCACGCGACGGCATCAGGTACCGCTTGGTGCCCTTCGCGCTCTTGATGATGATCGCAGGCTGACGCTTCTCGTCGGACGAGTCGCCGACCACCAGGCGTCCCAGCCCAGTGACTTCGTCGATCTCTTCGTTGAGCGTGAGGCCTTCCTGCAGGTCCTTGAACTGCACCGTTCCGGCAATCTCCGTGAGGATCGAGAAGGTGTAAGGATCCCACTCGCCGATCACGTCGCCGAGCTTGACCTCCTGCCCATCCTCTACCCGCAGCTTCGCGCCGTAGACGATGGCATACCGCTCCTTCTCGCGACCCTTCGCATCGATGACGGCGATGGAGCCGTTGCGGTTGAAGGCAACCAGTCCACCTTCCTTCGCGCGCACGGTGACGAGATTGATGAAGTGGATCTTGCCCGCGTTCTTCGCTTCAAGATGCGACGTATCCTGCACACGCGACGCTGTTCCGCCGATGTGGAAGGTACGCATGGTGAGCTGCGTTCCAGGCTCGCCAATGGACTGAGCTGCAATGACGCCGACAGCCTCGCCCATCTCAACCATCTTGCCCGAACCCAGGTTACGGCCGTAGCAAAGAATGCAGCATCCGCGCTTGCTCTCGCAGGTGAGCACCGAGCGAATCTTCACCCGCTCAATACCCGCCGCCTGAACCGCGGAGGCCTTATCTTCGTCGATCTCTTCGTTGATTTCGACGATGACCTTGCCCTCGAAGTCCTTCAACTTCTCGAGCGATACGCGGCCAATGATGCGGTCGCGCAACGGTTCGATCGTCTCGCCGGCTTCGATGATCGGTGTAACGTAGATGCCTTCCACCGTGCCGCAATCGAGCTCGGAGATGATGACGTCCTGCGCCACGTCAACCAGGCGACGCGTGAGATAACCAGAGTCCGCCGTCTTCAACGCCGTATCCGCCAGGCCCTTACGTGCGCCGTGCGTCGAGATGAAGTACTGCAGCACCGTGAGGCCCTCGCGGAAGTTCGCCGTGATCGGAGTTTCAATGATTTCGCCGCTCGGTTTCGCCATGAGTCCGCGCATTCCCGAGAGCTGACGAATCTGCTGCTTCGAACCACGTGCACCAGAATCGGCCATGATGTAAATCGGGTTCATGGCTCCTTCCTTGTCCGCGCGCTTCATGTTGTTGAACATCTCGTCAGCAACCCGCTCGGTAACGCCAGACCACATCTGCGTGACCTTGTTCGACCGCTCGAGGTTGGTGATCGATCCGTCGAGATACTGCTGCTGCATGGCGATAACCTGCTTCTCCGCCTCGTGCACTAGCGTGTACTTCGAATCCGGAATGACCATATCGTCCAGGCCAACCGACAGACCAGAGCGCGTCGCATACTGGAAGCCGAGCTCCTTGATCTTGTCCAGCGCCTTCACCGTCACTTCGAGGCCGAGATTCAGATAGAGGTAATTGATCAGCTGACCAATGCCCTTCTTCTTCATCAGGCCGTTGACGAACGGCATGCCCTCAGGCAGCGCGTCGTTCAAAATCGCGCGGCCAACGGTCGTGTTGATGAACTGCTTGGTGAACTCGATGGGCTCGGTGTGCAGGATGTCCTGATCGTCATACGCGACGGTCATATCCAGCACCGGTCCGGTGTAGCGCAGACGAATCGGCGACAGCGTCTCGACCTGCTTGGCCTCGAGCGCCATCAACACCTCTTCAATATTCGCGAACACGCGGCCTTCACCCTTGGCGCCCAGCTTTGCCTTCGTGAGGTAGTAGAGACCGAGCACGAGATCCTGCGTCGGCACCGTGATCGGGTGACCACTCGCCGGCGAAAGAATGTTGTGCGAAGCCAACATCAGGACCGAAGCTTCAATCTGCGCCTCGGGGCTCAGCGGAATGTGCACAGCCATCTGATCGCCATCGAAATCGGCGTTGAAGGCGGTGCAGACCAGCGGATGAATCTTGATGGCCTTGCCTTCAACAAGGACCGGCTCAAACGCCTGGATGCCCAGACGATGCAGCGTCGGTGCGCGGTTCAGCAGCACCGGGTGGTCCTTGATGACCTCTTCGAGAATGTCCCAGACGATCGAATCCTGCTGCTCCACCATCTCCTTGGCCTGCTTGATGGTCGTGCAGTGACCGGTCTGCTCGAGGCGGTGATAGATGAATGGCTTGAACAACTCGAGCGCCATCTTCTTGGGCAAGCCGCACTGGTGCAGCTTGAGTTCGGGTCCAACCACGATCACCGAACGTCCCGAATAATCCACGCGCTTGCCGAGCAGGTTCTGACGGAACCGGCCCTGCTTGCCCTTCAAGGTATCCGACAACGACTTCAGCGGACGGTTATTCGCACCGCGCAGCACGCGACCACGGCGGCCGTTGTCGAACAGCGCGTCGACAGCCTCCTGCAGCATGCGCTTCTCGTTGCGGACGATGACCTCAGGTGCGTGCAGGTCCATCAGCTTCTTCAAGCGGTTGTTGCGGTTGATCACGCGGCGATACAGATCGTTCAAATCAGACGTCGCGAAGCGTCCACCATCCAGCGGCACCAGCGGGCGCAGCTCAGGCGGGATCACCGGGATCACGTCCAGGATCATCCACTGCGGCTTGTTGTCCGAGCGGCGGAACGCTTCAACAACCTTCAGACGCTTGGCGTACTTCAACTTCTTCTGCAGCGAGGTCTCGGTCTTCATGCGCTCGCGCATCTCGATGGCGAGCTCGTTGACCTCAACGCGCTTCAACAATTCCTTGATCGCCTCGGCGCCCATCATGGCCTTGAAGCCAGACGGCCGATACTGCTGGTCGAGCTCGCGGAAACGGTTCTCGTCCTTGATGACCTCGCGCTCCTTCACGGGCGCGTCGCCTGGATCGACCACAACGTAGCTCTCGAAGTACAGCACCGCCTCGAGCTCGCGCAGCGAGATGTCCAACAGGTGTCCAATGCGCGACGGCAGTCCCTTGAAGAACCAGACGTGCGAGCAGGGCGATGCCAACTCGATGTGGCCGAGGCGTTCGCGACGAACCTTCGACAGCGTCACTTCGACGCCGCACTTGTCGCAGATCACGCCGCGGTGCTTCATGCGCTTGTACTTGCCGCACAGGCACTCCCAGTCGGTGATCGGTCCAAAGATGCGCGCGCAGAACAGGCCATCGCGTTCGGGCTTGAACGTGCGGTAGTTGATCGTCTCCGGCTTGGTGACCTCACCATGCGACCACGAGCGAATCTTCTCGGGCGACGCGAGCTGGATCTTAATCGAGTCAAAGTCCGTTATCGGACTGGTTGTTTCAAAAGGGCTGGAGCGGAACATATTTTTCTCTCCGTGTGCCGATTTACCGGCGCAGTGCCTAGCTCGATACCAACTTTGTGCTTCTCTCTTCGCCTTCAAGAGCCTGTGTTGCGAGCTTCGCTGCTGTTTCGATTTCTATTTCTATTGCCTTCGAGATGATCCAATCTTCCGGCCTCATCCCTTCAATCTTTCTCGCCCTCTGCCGCCGGCTCCTGCCATTACACAAGCCCGGAGCCGACAACAGCGGCGTTCACTAATCAAGCACTAATCCGCGACAGCAAGCTCCGGCAGCGGCACAACCTCTTCCGCCGTCGCAGTCTTCTTCACCAACTCGACATCGAGGCAAAGCGACTGCAGCTCGCGGATGAGAACGTTGAACGACTCCGGCACGCCGGGCTCGATCGCTGCCTCGCCCTTGACGATGGCCTCGTAGATCTTCGTACGGCCATAGACGTCATCGGACTTCGCGGTCAACAGCTCCTGCAGGATGTAAGCGGCGCCATAAGCCTCAAGCGCCCACACTTCCATCTCACCGAAGCGCTGTCCGCCGAACTGCGCCTTACCACCCAGCGGCTGCTGCGTGATCAACGAGTACGGTCCGATCGAGCGTGCGTGGATCTTGTCGTCGACCAGGTGAGAGAGCTTGAGCATATAGATGTAGCCGACCGTCACAGGCTGTTCAAATGGCTCGCCCGTCATGCCGTCGTACATCTCGCTCTTGCCCGAACTCGGGAGTCCGGCCGCTGCCAGCAGCGCCTTGATCTCGCTCTCCTTGGCGCCGTCGAACACCGCTGTTCCAAACCAGATGCCGCGCTTCATGCCGGCAGCGACGCGAATCGTCTGCTCATCATCGAGTGCCAGCAACTGGTTCAAAGCCGCCGTATTCTTGAACGCTTCCTTGAAGATCTCCTTCACCTCGCCTGCATCCTGATGCTTGGAAGCAAGCTCAGCAACCTTCGCGCCGAGTTCATGAGCAGCCCAGCCAAGATGCGTCTCCAGGATCTGACCGACGTTCATACGAGACGGCACACCCAGCGGATTCAACACAATCTCCACGGGGGTTCCATCAGGCAGATACGGCATGTCTTCCTCGGGAAGAATGCGTGCGATCACACCCTTGTTACCGTGGCGTCCGGCCATCTTGTCGCCGACCGACAGCTTGCGCTTCATCGCGATGTATACCTTCACCATCTTGATGACGCCGGGCGAAAGTTCATCGCCCTTCTGCATCTTGCCGATCTTCTCGTTGGTGATCTTGCGCAGCACATCGATCTGGCGCGAAGTCATCTCCTCGATCTCGTCGATCTGCTCGTTGACGCGCGGATCCTTGTCAGCGTAACGAATACGCTTCAGGTTGCGCGTCGAGATCAGCTCGATGATGTCGCGGTTCAGAATGTCGCCCTTCGTGAGCAGCTTCTTGTTCGTGCGCTCATCGTGCAGGTCGGCAAGCACTTCCTTCTCGCCGAGAATGTTCTCAAGCCGCTTCAAGCGCTCGTCGGTGAGAATACGAATCTCATCCGCCAAGTTCCGCTCCAGCTTCTCGATCATCTCCTGCTCGATCTGCAACGCGCGTTGATCCTTTTCCTGACCCTTGCGCGAGAAGATGCGAACATCCACAACGGTTCCTTCGATGCCGGGAGGGCATGTCAGCGAAGCATCGCGAACGTCGCCTGCCTTCTCACCGAAGATGGCGCGCAGCAACTTCTCTTCCGGCGTCAGCTGGGTCTCGCCCTTGGGCGTTACCTTGCCGACGAGGATGTCGTTGTGGCCAATCTTCGCTCCGATGCGGATGATGCCCGACTCGTCCAGGTCACGCAGAGCGTGCTCGGAAACGTTCGGGATATCGCGCGTGATCTCTTCCGGTCCAAGCTTCGTGTCGCGCGCTTCAATCTCGAACTCCTCGATGTGAATCGAGGTGTAGTAGTCCTCACGGACCAGCTTCTCCGAGATCAGGATCGCGTCTTCAAAGTTGTACCCGCGCCATGGCATGAAGGCCACCAGCACGTTGCGGCCGAGACCAAGCTCGCCCTGCTCCGTGCACGGCCCGTCGGCAATGACCTGACCCTTGATCACGCGATCACCCTTGCGCACCACCGGCTTCTGGTTGATGCAGGTGTTCTGGTTCGAGCGCTTGAACTTGGTCAGCTGATAAATATCCGAACCAACCTCACGCGACAACTGCGTCGGATGATGCTCGCCCTCCACGCGCACGATAATGCGCTCGGAGTCGACCGAATCGATAATGCCGTTGCGCTTGGCCAGGATCACAGCGCCAGAATCGCGCGCCGTAACGCCTTCCATACCGGTTCCAACAAACGGAGCCTCAGCAACAAGCAATGGCACCGACTGACGTTGCATGTTCGCACCCATCAGAGCGCGGTTCGCATCGTCATGCTCGAGGAAAGGAACCAGCGAAGCCGCAACCGAAACCAGCTGCTTCGGGCTGACGTCGACGTAATCGACCTCACCCTTCGGCACCAGCACAAAGTTGCCAGCCTTACGCGCGTTGACGAGATCCTCAACAATGTGCAGGTTCTCATCCAGGCCGATGTTAGCCTGCGCGATCGTATGACGGTCCTCTTCCCATGCCGACAGGTAGAACGAGAAGGGCTCGAGATCCATCGTGCGCTTGCCGTCCTTCTTCAGCTGCTTGTTCTGCTTGACCGACTCCGAAATCTCGAGGAAGTCGCCCTGGCGCAGACCGGACTCGCCGGCGTTGGTGACAGCCACGTAGTCCAGGACCACGCCGTCCTTCACCTTGCGGTAGGGGCTCTCGATGAAACCGTACTCATTGATGCGCGCAAAGCACGACAGCGACGAGATCAGTCCAATGTTCGGACCTTCCGGCGTCTCGATCGGGCAGATGCGGCCGTAGTGAGTCGGGTGCACGTCGCGGACTTCGAAGCCCGCGCGCTCACGCGACAAACCACCGGGCCCAAGGGCAGAAAGCCTCCGCTTGTGCGTAATCTCCGACAGCGGATTCGTCTGATCCATGAACTGCGACAGCTGCGAGGATCCAAAGAACTCGCGGATCGCTGCCATCACCGGCTTGGCGTTGATCAGGTCGTGCGGCATCGCCGTCGACATCTCCTGATACACGCTCATCTTTTCCTTGATCGCCCGCTCCATGCGGACCAGGCCAATGCGGAACTGATTCTCCATCAGTTCGCCGACCGCGCGCACACGGCGGTTGCCAAGGTGATCGATGTCGTCGACGTTGCCGATATTCTTCCGCAGCTTCAGCAGGTAGCGAATCGTTCCGTAGAAGTCCTCAGATGTCAGCGTGCGCTTGTCGAGCCCGCTCGGATCCTGGTTCTCATACAGCTTGATGTTGAACTTCAGACGGCCAACGCGCGAGAAGTCGTACTTGCGCGGATCGAAGAACATGCCTTCGAACAGCGCAGTCGCCGTATCCAATGTCGGTGGGTCGCCCGGGCGAAGCTTGCGGTAGATCTCGATCAGCGCCTCTTCCGGCTTGCGCACAGAGTCGCGCCGCAGCGTGTTCGAGATGATGTTGCCCACATCGTCGCGCTCCGGGAAGAAGACCTGCAGATTGGTCACGCCCGACTGAATAATCTTGTGCAGCTTGTCGGCAGTGAGCTCTCCATTAGCCTCATACAGCAGCTCGCCCGTGCCCATGTCGATCACGTCAGCCGCGATCATCGCGCCGTCAAACTCGCTGGGCTCAACCTCAACCTCGGTAATGCCTGCAGCGCGAACATGCTTGATCGACGACGGGCCAATCTTCTTGCCTGCGCCCACCAACTCTTCCTTTTTCGCTCCGTGCAACGCAATCGCCGAGCGCGAGCCAACCAGGTGCGTCGGCGTCTCTTCGCCAGTCACCGCCCAGAACAGCTTGCCGTCCTTCACCGTGATGCTGTCGACAATGTAGAACGTCTTGAGAATTTCTTCATCCGTCCGAAGACCCAATGCCCGCAGGAAGATCGTTCCCAGGAACTTGCGCTTGCGATCGATGCGCACATACAGCGTGTTCTTCTGGTCGTACTCGAACTCCACCCAGCTGCCGCGGTACGGAATGATCTTGCCCAGGAAATACGTACGGTTATTCGCCGTCTCGAAGAACACACCAGGCGAGCGGTGAAGCTGCGACACAATCACGCGCTCGGTACCGTTCACAATGAACGTGCCGTTCGCCGACATCAACGGAATGTCGCCGAAGAAGACTTCCTGCTCCTTCATATCGCGCAGGGTCTTCACACCCGTCTCCGGGTCCTTGTCGTAGATCTTCAGACGAATCGTGACCTTCAGCGGTGCAGAGTAGGTCATGCCACGCTCTTCGCACTCCGCCTGGTCGTACTTCAGCTGGAGGCCCACCGGGTCGCCGCACTTGGTGCAGAAATCAGGGGTGTTCTTGTTGTACGTTCCGCAGAACTTGCACAGTACATCGCCGGGATGGAATGGGTCGGTAATGACCATGTGGCCGCAGCTCGTACAAGCGGTACGCAGATGGTTCAGGCCCTTCAGGTAGCCGCACTTGCACTCCCAGTTGCCGATCGAATAATCGACAAACTCAAGCTCGGATACGTTACGAAAATCGGTGATGGGAAAAACGGAGGTAAAGACCGACTGCAGGCCATTGTCCTCGCGCTCGCGGGGCAGCTTGTCCATCTGCAGGAAGCGCTCATAGCTGCGGCGCTGAACCTCAATCAGGTTGGGGATCTGGATGCTCGTCGGAATCTTGGAAAAATCCAGGCGGGTGCGGATCGCGCGCATTTCGGTGGGGGTTGTTTTCGACATGCTCTCTCCTGTTGCTCGGTCAGCCTCTTGGGGGACCGACCTTTTGCTTGGCTCGAGGCCCTCGAAGAATGTGCCCGCTTGGAGCAATCACCCTCTGAAGGGAGAAACCACCGCGGCTGCATTGACAGCTGCGGCATCTCTCATTGGACTTGATGTGCGCCTGTTCCGGTGCAGCCTCTCCTCGCAGAGATCACACCTGAAGCGCGTTGTACAAAAACCCCAGCGAAGCATTCTGCGGGGTGGAAACCTGGGTCGTGCCGACGCCTTACATACACAAGGCAAATTCTGTTACAACAGCCATACATCCCATGTGGCCGGAGTAAGATCTAAATCTGCTGCTACCTGCTTATTGCCACTACAGCACCCGTTTCGCCAGAGACGGCGAAAGCGCCCTGCGGGACAGCCTGCCCGGAGAGCGCGCATACGCTATTCGTAAGTGAGTTGATACAGAAACGGTGGATAATCGCCGCCCTTTGATCCCGCACGCCGTACGGGGCTCAACGTTTGCCGCTTGTCGCACGTTTGCACCCTGCGGACCCGCCGCTCGAACCACAAGGTGGCCGGCTCCATAACCTGCTTCGCATTGCCAGGATGAACCGGATAAAACCACTAATTCAATAGTCTGTAACTGTTAGATGCCAGCTGGGTTCCGTTAGATTCTAAGCTTTCGAGCTCCGCAGAAAAACGTTGCGCCGAGGCAGCCGCGGTAGTCTCCCATTAGAGAGAATACCGCAGATCCGCCTCGGCTGCAACCGGGGGATTCCAACAGGCTTTCGCCTGTTCCCCCGAAAACTGCCTGCCGTCTGAATTTCTCAATCTCGACGGTCGAAAAGCTCTTACTTGATCTCGACGGTCGCAACGCCATCAAACTTCTTCGCGATGGCAGCCGCATCTTCCTTCGAAATGTTCTCCTTCAACGCCTTGGGAGCGCCGTCAACCAGGTCCTTGGCTTCCTTCAGCCCAAGAGCGGTGACTTCGCGTACGGCCTTGATGGTGTTGATCTTGTTCGCGCCCGCATCCTTGAGGATGACGGTGAACTCGGTCTTCTCTTCGACCGGCGCAGCCGCAGCCGCACCGCCGCCCGCAGGAGCCGCAGCAACCGCAGCCGCTGCCGAAACGCCAAGGCGCTCCTCAAGCTTCTTCACCAACTCCGACGCCTCAAGCAGGCTGAGGCTTACGATCTGATCTTCCAACTGCTGAATGTCCGCCATGTTTCTCTCTCCGTGTACTGCAAATTTCAAAACTTGATGCCGCTATACTGCTGATTCAAATCACCTAAAGCCCTCTTCCGCTCTAAGCTGCCGCCCCTTCGGTGGGTTTCCGTTGCGCCCAGACTGCGCACCCGCCAAAGACTGCGACGAAATTTGGTCTACCCTTCGGCCGGCTCCGTCGAAACCGCCTCGCCAGCCTGCGACGCCGTGCCATTCTCAGGCTGTGCCGCGCCCGAAGGCTGCTCACCTGCCGCTGCCTCTTCGGCATGCGCCGCTTCCGCTACCGGGGCTTCCGCTACCGGAGCTTCTGCCGCCGGAGCCTCAGCAACCGGAGCCGCTTCCGCAGCCTTCGCCGCCGGTGCGCCAAACTTGCCCTGCTCTGCCGCCATGTTCACAACGACCGCCAGGTTGCGCCCCGTAGCATTGATCACCGTAGCCAACCGCTGCGCCGGCGACTGGATCAGGAAAAGCAGCTTCGAGAACAGCTCTTCCTTGCCCGGCAGCTTTGCCAGCGAGTCAATCTCGGCGACCGTAATCACCTTGCCGTCGACGATGCCCAGCTTAAATGTGTACTCGGCGTTATCCTTCACCCAGGTCGAAAGCGCCTTCGCCAGCGCCACCGGGTCACCCGACGTATACGCAACCGAGTTCACACCCTTCAAACCCTGCAGTGCGGCCTCGACCTTGGTGCCTTCCGACGACTTCGCCGCCAGCTTATTCTTCACCACGTGGTAAGCGCCGCCTGCTTCGCGGATCACCCTGCGCAGCTCAAAGTCCTTCGAGGCGGTCAGCCCCTTGAACGTGCCGATGATCGCGGTAGTCGAGCTCTCAAGCTCGCTCGCCAGCATCGCTACTTTTGCGTTCTTCTTCGCCTTGGTCAATGCCATCGTGAACCTAACCTTTACCTGCTGGCCTCGTGCCGCCAACCTGATCTGTCTCGCTTCAAAATCGCGTTCGCGACCGAGCGGAAATCCAAGCGTGAACCCTGAGCCCTAAGCCCTGGACCCTGCTTTTACTTAGTCGCCACATCCGCCACGGCAGCCTCGAGCTCAACGCCCGGGCCCATCGTGGAGCTCAGAATGATGCGCTTGATGTACTTGCCCTTGGCCGCCGAAGGCTTTGCCTTCACAACCGACGAGATCACCGTCAACGCATTCTCCTGCAACTTCTGCGCGCTAAACGAAAGCTTGCCAACCGGCACATGCACCAGCGCGGTCTTGTCTGCGCGGAACTCAACCTTACCGGCCTTGATCTCGCGAATCGCTCCGGCCACATCGGTCGTCACGGTACCCGTCTTCGGGTTCGGCATCAAGCCGCGCGGTCCCAGGACCTTACCCAGACGACCAACCGAACGCATCATGTCCGGGGTCGCAATCAGCGCATCGAAATCAGTCCAGTTCTCTTTCTGGATCTTCTCGACCAACTCTTCGCCGCCGAAGAACTCAGCGCCGGCAGCCTCAGCCTCTTTGACCTTATCGCCCGAAGCGATAACCGCCACAACCTTCGACTTGCCGCCCAGCCCGTGGGGCAGAACCACCGTCCCGCGAACCATCTGGTCAGCGTGCCGCGTATCAACACCCAGCCGCATGGTCAGGTCGACGGTCTCGTCGAACTTCGCATACTTGGCCTTCTGCAACAGGGGAATTGCTTCGCCAATCGCGTACTGACGCGGCTCCACAAGCGCGCGCGCCTTCGTAATATTCTTGGATAGCTTCTTTGCCATTATTTCCTCGTCTCCCACCCCGTACCTAACGCCTTTCCGGCGAAGGCCTTGCACAATTCCGCAAGGGCGTGGTCCCGACTAGCCTGCATAGGAGTGCAGACAACCTTCTAAGTATGCCGGAAACTAAGCTAATAGTCAATTCTGTACCGCCGGTGTTGCAAGACGCGTAGGGTGAAATCGACTGCCGCGCCCGGGACTACCAAGTTCCGATCTGCTTACAGGTGAACCCCTCTTCGTCGGCAAAAGAATCACTATTCCTCTTACACCGCCAAGTGACAGCTCTCACCCATTGGTTTTGTAGCCCAAAGAATCGGATTTTTATGTGGTGTTCCGGCCCAGTGTCACAGACGACTTTGGCAAATGCATCACCCTGATGATCGAGCGGTGAGGATGCGCATTGTTTTGTTTCACCTGCCAGCCAGTTCCCTTGGGCTGTGATGACGCTGTCACTAGTGTGAGGAGACCATCCCCCCTGATCCATCCACGACCCGGGAACAAAATAGGAGTAAATGGCAAAAGAACACGCGAGAATAGCGCCAATTGGTAGCAAGCAACCCAAAGCGCCATTGCTTTCCCCACTGGATCTTCCATCCATCTGCAACAGCCTCCGCTCAGATTATGAGAGCCACGAGATCGGCGCTAACCCCACACTCTCCCCAACTCCAGCGCAAACCCCGCCACCGGCCCATCCCCCTCCACCACACTCCCACCCTCCAGCACCTCGGCCTCTC
>JBEKFF010000091.1:0-13292 GCA_050013455.1 Acidobacteriaceae bacterium
GGCGGCAGCTTAATCTTGACGGGGGGCGGCACGGGCATGGGGGGCGCCGGCTTAATCTTGATGGGTGGCGGCTTGGGGACCGGCTTTTCAGGGGGCGGCGGAGGGGGGAGGGTCAGGGTAGCAACTTCCTTGGCGACCCTGGGGTTTTCTTTGATGACAAGGCCCAGGATGACCACCAGGGCCAGGAGAGTGACATTGATCGCGATCGAGGCTGCGGCAGCACCCTTGCTGCGCTGGCCGTCATTAAGAACGCCGAAGTCCCGGAACTGGACACTAGGTGGATTGGGATCGTCGCTACGAAGTGGCTTAGCCATTTTAAAATTCGGTCCTCAAATTTGCACAAATAGGGGTGCAGAAGGTTGCACTCATGGAAAAGAGTATCCAGAGCATAACAGAAGAATTTCGCTAACAATCACTGCGAAGATTGAAGATCTAGTGTATGTGGGCACTGTGCATCTTTCTTCTCATTGGCGAGTTAGCTACTAGCATGAACGCAGCTGATCCAAAAGTAACTCATCGCATACAGGACGAATCGCGAGGCGAGTGAGCAGGATGTAGGTTGCTCCGTGGTCGGAGACTTTACTTGGCTAGCGCGTACAGGAGAAGAAAATACAGCAAGTCGAACGGCGGGTCGGGATGATTCAGAAGCCCGATCGCCGTGGCAGTTAGGATAGCACAAAGGTACCCCCGGATTATGTGCGAGGTGGACCTGAAACAGGCCTGTCGCCATTGGAGATACTCTCGATGCACGAGCTAACGCATGCGCTGTCCCACGACATGTTTTCGATGCAACTACCGTTGGCGGAGAAGATTGTTCGTCCTGTAATTGTTTACCTGTTCCTGGTGGTGTTTCTGAGGATCTTCGGGAAGCGCGAGCTGGCGCAATTGAACCCGTTCGATCTGGTGGTGCTGCTGAGTTTATCCAACACGGTACAGAATGCCATGATCGGGGACGACAACTCGGTCTCGGGCGGGGTGGTGGGGGCGTTCTCGCTTTTGGCGATCAACTGGGCGCTGGCGTGGGTGTTATATCGTGCTCCGAAGTTTACGGGGCTGCTGTCCGGGCATCCGGCGACCCTGGTGCGGGAGGGGGTGGTGGACGAGGCTGAGATGAAGAAGCAGTCGCTGACGCACGAGGACCTGGTGTCGGTACTGAACAAGAATGGGTTTAACGATCCGGAGGATGTCCAGACATGCGTGCTGGAACCGAATGGGACGTTCTTTGTGCAGGGGAAGAAGCCGTCGAGTGATGAGGTGGAGCGGGAGGAGATCATGCGGGCGCTGGCGGAGCTGACGGCGGAGGTAAAGGCGCTGCGTGGGGAGATGGGTGCGCGGGGCTAGTTGCGGGCGGGCTGGTCGTTGGGCGGCGTGGGCGCCGGGGTGGGGAGGTACTTGGCGCGGGCGGCGAGGAGGCGTTGGGGGGGCGAGGGGAGGTGCGCATCTTTGATGGCGGCGCGGTAGCCTCCCATGAAGATGGAGTACATCACGGCCAGGGCGCAACCGACGCCGAAGACAAAGCCGAGGAAGACGCCGATGAGCGCGCTGGAGAAGAAGTCCACGATGATGCAATGGTATGCCCTGTGCTCTGCAGGGGTAGCCTGTTTCGTGCTAGCAGCTGCAGGTTAAGTTCTTGACGGGGAGGGAGGACGGGGGTTTCTGGCGTAGTTTTAAGAGAATCCGTTGCTGAGCCGAGTGTCGCGATCCTGCCCGCGATTCGGACTCCGGAAGGAATGAGACGATGCCGCAGGATGTCGCGACTTTAAATACAGATCTGTTCGAAACGCACATGCATGAGTTGCGGGTGTTTCCGCCGCTCGCCGAGTTTTCGGCCAAAGCGCGGGTGGGGAGCCTGGACGAGTATGAACGGATGTATGCGCGCAGCGTGGAAGACCCGGAGGGGTTCTGGGGAGAGGCGGCGCGGGAGCTGGAGTGGTTTGTGCCGTGGGAACGGGTGCTGGATGAGAGTGGGCCGCGGGCGCAGTGGTTTACCGGGGGCAAGCTGAACCTGTCGCACAACTGCGTGGATCGTCATGCGAAGGGTGCTCGCAGGGATAAGGTTGCGCTGGTGTGGGAGGGTGAGCCGGTTTCGGAGGGCGGGGAGGCCGAGGTGCGGCGGCTGACCTATGGCGAGTTGCATGAGCAGGTGCAGGCGTTCGCCAACGTGCTGAAGTCGCTGGGCGTGAAGAAAGGGGATCGTGTCGCCATTTATATGGGGATGTGTCCGGAGCTTGCGATCGCGCTGCTGGCCTGTGCGCGAGTTGGCGCGGTCCACCTGGTCGTGTTTGGTGGGTTCGGTGCGCAGGCGCTGACGGATCGTATCAATGATGCGCAGTGCAGGTTGGTCATCAGCCAGGATGGTTTATACCGTCGCGGCACCGAGATCAAATTGAAGTCAATTGTGGATGAGGCCGTCGCGCTGTGCCCGACGGTTGAGAAGGTGCTGGTTCATCGGCGTACGGGATCACCGGTTGAGATGCATCCTACGCGGGACCACTGGCTGGATGCGGAGATGTTGAAGTTCAAGGGAAGCGAGTGCGCGGCGGAGTGGATGGATGCGGAGGATCCGCTGTACATCCTTTACACGAGTGGGACGACGGGTAAGCCGAAGGGGCTGGTGCATACGACGGGTGGGTATGCGGTGCAGACCTATCTGACGAGCAAGTATGTCTTCGATCTGAGGGACGAGGATGTGTACTGGTGCACTGCAGATATTGGGTGGGTGACGGGACACAGTTACGTGCTGTATGGGCCGCTACAGAATGGCGCGACGGTGATGATGTATGAGGGGGCGCCGAACTTTCCGGAGAGGGATCGGTTCTGGAAGATCATTGACCGGCACAAGGTGAGCATTTTTTATACGGCGCCGACGGCAGTGCGGTTGTTCATTAAGTGGGGGACGGATTGGGTGCACAAACATGATTTGAGCAGCCTGCGGTTGCTGGGGACGGTTGGCGAGCCGATCAATCCTGAGGCGTGGATGTGGTATCACCGGGAGATTGGCAAGGAGCGCTGCCCGATTGTGGATACGTGGTGGCAGACGGAGACGGGAGCGATCATGCTGGCGCCGATTCCGGGAGCCGTGGCGACGAAGCCGGGGTCCGCAACGCGGCCGTTCTTTGGGGTGGTGCCGGAGATTGTGTCGCAGACGGGCGAGCCGGTGGAGCCGGGGCATGGCGGTCTGCTGAGGATCACGCGGCCGTGGCCATCGATGGCGCGAAGCATCTGGGGGAATGCTGAGGGGTATGACGCGGCTTATTTCCCGGGAGGAAAGAACGTTTATGTGACGGGCGATGGAGCTCGTTGCGATGAGGATGGATATTACTGGCTGATGGGGCGGGTCGATGACGTGATCAATGTGAGCGGACATCGACTGGGAACGGCGGAGATTGAGTCGGCGCTGGTGGGGCATGCGGGTGTGGCCGAGGCCGCGGTGGTGGGTCGACCAGATGAGGCGAAGGGGCAGGCGATTGCCGCGTTTGTGACGCTGGAAGAAAGTCACGAGCCGAGCGAGGAGTTGAAGCAGGAGCTGCGGCAGTGGGTGAGCAAGGAAATTGGTCCGCTGGCGCGGCCCGATGATCTGCGATTTATCCAGCGGCTGCCGAAGACGCGGTCGGGGAAGATTATGCGGCGGCTGTTGAGAGAGTTGGCGACGACGGGCGAGGTGAAGGGCGACACGACGACGCTGGAGGACTTCAGTATTCTGGCCCAGTTGCGGGAGAGCGACGAGTAGTTAGGCGGGCTGGGTGGAAGCTTTGTTGGGTCAAGCGGGATGATGTATGGGCTCGACCTGCTTCGGAACCCACCGATGACATAAAGCCGTCATGAATGGGGCACCCAAATCTGTGGGGGTGGGACGTTGCAGGGGGGCGCGTGGGGGTGGAGTTTGATTTTGGGCTTGGATGCGGACGCAACCTGACGGATGATGGATGTAGTTGCACGTTGTAGTTGGGACAAGGAGATGGTGATGACAGCAGGGAAGATTCGGATGGGTTTGATTGCGGCGGGTTTGGTGTTGGGCTTGAGTGTTGGAGCGCAGGCGCAGGTTGTGCCGGGACATGCGCACATCTATCCGACGGTGGATGCGGCGCAGGCGGATATTCACGCGGCGCTGGCAGAGGCGCGCAAGACGCATAAGCGGGTGATCCTGGATTTTGGTGGAGACTGGTGCGGCGACTGCCAGGTGCTGAACATTTATTTTCATCAGAGCCCGAATGCGGAGTTGCTGGAGAAGTACTTTGTGCTGGTCGATGTGAACGCTGGGCACATGGATGCGAATCTGGAGATCGCGCACAAGTATGGGGTTCCTGTGACGAAGGGCGTTCCGGCGCTGGCGGTGCTGGACGAGCATGGCAAGCTGCTGTATGCGCAGACCAACGAGTTCGCGGACATGCGGCACATGGAGGCGACGTCGGTGACGGAGTTTCTGAACAAGTGGAAGCCGTAAGAGCACGAGGCTCGGATGGAAGTTGTAACGGGCGAGAGGTTGGAGCCGCGCGGGTGGAGGCAATGGCCGGGGGCGGCGTTGCGCACTGCGCAGATGGTGCGCCGTGCGGCCCTGGCGGCAGTGGAGCATGATGCGCTGACGGTGGCGCAGGCGACTGCGTATTCGGCGATGGTGGCCTTGTTTCCGGCGCTGATTGTGGCGGCCGCATTTATCAGCTTCGTTCCGGATACGACGCCGCTGCGAGTGCAGATGGCGCAGTTCTTCAACCAGGTGTTGCCGCCGAATGTAAGCCCTTTGCTGGAGATTTATTTTTCGCCGGCGAACAGGAGCGCGCATACGGTGAGGGCGCTGCTGGGGGCGGTGGTGGTGAGTGTGACGGGCGCGTCGAGCGTGATGGGGACGCTGATGGAGGGATTTCGCCGGGCATATGAGCTGCCGTTGACGCGGGGAAGCTTCTGGCCGCGCAGGGTGCGATCGCTGGCGCTGGTGCCGGTGTCGTTGGTGCCGCTGGCGGCGGCGAGTGTGCTGGTGGTGTTTGGCCATTTGATCTCGCAGTGGTTAGCCGGAGAGGTGACACCGGCGCTGCGCGTGCCGGCGCTGGTGATCTCGTCGGTGGCGCGGTGGACGGTTGCGTTTGCGGGCAGCGTGGGGATCATTGCGGTGATCTATCACCTGGGAACGGATCTGACGATGCACATGCGGGAGCACCTGGAGCCGCTGCTGCGGGAGCCGTGGGGGATTCTGCGCAGGGACTGGAGCTGGCGCGCGAGTTTGCCGGGAGCGGCGCTGGCGACGGGGTTCTGGCTGGGCTCGACGCTGCTGTTTGGTTATTACGTGACGCGCTTTGCGGATTACTCGAGGGTGTATGGATCGCTGGGTGCGGCGATTGCGCTGATGGCGTGGCTGTACATCATTGCGCTGAGCGTGTTGCTGGGTGCGGAGTTCAATGCGCAGCGGGCGGCGCAGGGTCCGGGGCGGCGGGATCCGGAGCTTTCGGAGTTCTTGAGGAAGCTGCCGGGACTGCTGCCGGGACTGCATCGGGGCCGTACAGGTAGAATTGCTGACTGACGAAGAGAAAACGTTTCGCGGTCTGGTCTTGAGAGTCTGGAGTCTGATCTCGGGATTTGGGCTGGAAGGATGATGCAGGAATGGATGTACGGGAAAGATTGACGACGCCGAGCGGCGGACGTCGGGCAAAGATTGTGGCAACCCTGGGACCGGCGTCGAATACCGAGGCTACGTTTCGTGAGCTGGTGCGGGCTGGGCTGGATGTGGCGCGGCTGAATTTTTCGCATGGATCGCACGAACAGAAGTCCGAGCTGATTGCGATGGTGCGCAAGGTGGCGAAGGAAGAGGGCAAGCCGATCTGCATTCTCGCGGATTTGCAAGGGCCGAAGATTCGGACCGGGAAGCTGGTGGACAACAAGCCGGTGTTGCTGACGGCGGGCAAGCGGCTGGTGATTACTCCTGAGACGATTGCGGGAACGGTGGAGCGTGTGAGCACGGTGTTCACGACGCTGGCGGAGAATTTGAAGCCGGGCGATCAGATTCTGTTGTCGGATGGATTGATTGAGCTGCGGGTGGTGGAGATTGCGGGCGCCGATGTGGTGACGGAGATCGTCAATGGCGGGATGCTGGGGGAGAACAAGGGAATTAATCTGCCGGGCGTGGCGATCAAGGTGCCGTCGCTGACGGAGAAGGACGAGATTGACCTGGAGTTTTGTCTGAAGGCTGGCGCGGATACGGTGGCGGTGTCGTTTGTGCAGACGGCTGAGGATGTGTTGTATGTGAAGCGCCGGATCAAGGAGCTGGGATCGGACGCGTGGGTGATTGCGAAGCTGGAGAAGCCGCAGGCGGTGGACCACCTGGACAGCATCCTGGAAGCGGCCGATGGGATCATGGTGGCGCGCGGCGATTTGGGTGTGGAGGTTCCGCCGGAGCGAGTGCCGGCAATTCAGAAGCATATTATTCGGCGGGCGGCGGAGTATCGGAAGCCGGTGATCACGGCGACGCAGATGCTGGAGTCGATGATTGAGAATCCGCGGCCGACACGGGCGGAGACGTCGGATGTGGCGAATGCGATCTATGACGGAAGCGACTCGGTGATGCTGTCGGCGGAGAGTGCGGCGGGCAAATATCCGGTGGAGGCTGTGGCGATGATGAGCAAGATCATCCTCGAGACAGAGAAGCATATGCAAGAGCTTGGGCAGAGGCTGAGCCCGCGGCATCCGGCGGAAGGGAAGCGAACGTTTTTGACGGTGCCGGAGACGATCTGCGAGTGCATGGCGCACTCTGCGCAGGATCTGGATCTGGCGGCGATTGCGATCTTCACGGAGAGCGGAAACACGGCGCGGTTGCTGTCGAAGTACAGGCCGGATGCGCCGATCTTTGCGCTGAGTCCGTTTGAGGAAGTGGTGAACCGGGCGATGTTGTTGTGGGGCACCCTCGCAATCCATTGCGAGCGGTTTGTGGGGACGGACACGCTGGTGTCGATGGCGGAAGAGATGCTGGAGGAGCGCGGGTATCTGAAGCCGCAGCAGATTGTGGGGATCGTGGCGGGAACGGCGACGAAGACGGGCGCTACGAACTTTATGCGGCTGCATCGGGCGGGGGATAGATAGCGGCGAGATTTGCGCAGGGTGATGCAGGGCCGCTGACTACAATCGAGCGATGGGCAGAATACGCGTTCTTTCGGACCAGGTAGCGAACCAGATTGCTGCTGGTGAGGTGGTGGAGCGGCCTGCTTCGGTGGTGAAGGAGCTGCTGGAGAATTCGCTCGATGCGGGGGCTACGCGGATTCGGGTGGAGATTGAGGCTGGTGGGCGAAAGCTGATTCGCATTGTCGACAATGGCCACGGGATGGGGAGAGATGACGCGCTGCTGGCGTTTGAGCGACATGCTACGTCGAAGCTGCGGTCGTCGGATGACCTGTTGAGCATTGCTACGCTGGGGTTTCGCGGGGAGGCGCTGCCTTCGATTGCGAGCGTGGCGCGGGTGAGTTTGGAGACGCGAGCGGCTGAGGATGAAGTGGGCACGGTGATGGAGATTGCGGGGGGCAATCTGTTGCGCGTGGAAGATGCCGGGCTGCCCGAGGGAACGACGATCGCGGTTCGAGATTTGTTTTTTAATACGCCGGCGCGGCGGAAGTTTTTGCGCGCGGAGCAGACAGAGTTGGGGCATGTGGCGGCGCTGGTGACGCATTACGCGCTGGCGCATCCTGGGAAACATTTTGAGCTGCACTCGGCTACGCAGGCGTTGTTGATTGCGCCGGCGGTGGCGAATGCTGGCGAGAGGCTTTATCAGATCTTTGGTCGCGAGACGTTTGAGAGCTTGATTCCGGTGGCGGCGGAGATTGATTTTGCGCGGGCGGGATTGCCGGAGCCTCCGCCTTGGAAGCGTGAGCAGGATTACGCGGCGCCGGAGCCCGGATTTGTGAGGCTGAGCGGGTATGTGAGTAAGCCGGAGTTGCAGAAGCTGAATCGGAATTCCATTTATGTGTTTGTGAATGGGCGGCTGATTCGCGACAAGGTGATTCTGCACGCGTTCAATGAGGCTTATCGAAATATTATTCCGCCTACTTCGTTTCCGGTGGTGCTGCTGTTTCTGGAGATGCCGCCGCAGGAGGTGGATGTGAATGTGCATCCAGCGAAGACGGAGGTGAGGTTTCGGCAGGGAAGTTTTGTGCATGATTTTGTGAGGGACTCGGTGCGGACGGCGCTGATGAATGCGCGGCCGGCGGCTAGTTTTTACCAGGCGCTGAGTGGGGGAGCGCGGGCTAGCGAATCGCTGATGGTGGATGTGAGTCCGCTGCCGGGTGTGGATGGCGCGGTGTTTGAACCACGAGCGCTGATGGTGGAGGAGAGTGAGGGGGCGATTGATCCGGGAGATGTGGCGGGGTTTGAGCTGAGGGAGCGGTTGGTGCCTCCTTCGGCTGGGAGGTTGGGGTTCAGTGGGCCCGGGATGGCGGTTGGGTATGAAGAGGCTGTGGGAGCTACGCTGACGGAGCTGGCCGAAGAGAGTGCGGGGAGCCAGGCGACGTTGAATGGGCTCGCGTCGTTGAAGCCGCTGGGGCAGCTGCGGGACTCGTTTATTTTGGCGGTGAATGAAGAGGGGCTTTGGATTATTGATCAGCATGTGGCGCATGAGCGGGTGCTGTTTGAGAAGATTCTGCGCGAGCGCCAGGTGGAGGCGGTACAGCGGCAGCGGCTGTTGATGCCGGTGCTGGTGGAGTTGCTGCCGGAGCAGATGGTGACGTTTGCGGAGATTGCCGACGAGTTGGAGAGGAACGGATTTGAGGCGGAACCGTTTGGGCCACGGACGCTGGCCGTGAAGGCGACTCCTGTGGGGCTGGAGGGGAAGGAGCTGGAGCGGGTGCTGGAAGAGGTGCTCGGGGTGACGGAGAAGTCGGCGCAGGTGGAGAACGAGGAGCTGCGGCGGACGCGGATTGCCGCGTCGATTGCGTGCCATGCGGCGATCAAGGTGAATATGCCGCTGGAGGCGGCGAAGATTGACTGGTTATTGCGGGAATTGGGGAAAACTGAGCATCCGATGAGCTGTCCGCACGGCAGACCGATCGCATTGCGGTATTCTCTAAGAGACATCCAACGGGCGTTTCAGCGCATATAGGCGCGTGTAAGCCCGCACTTCACAGGATTTTCTCCGATGACAGCACTGCGAACTGAGGTCTATTCTCTGCGTGGTACCTCGGAAGCTGCGCGTAAACGGCGTAGCAGAAAACGATAGAGGCAATTTTGAGTACAACACCGGAGTTTAACGACATGCAGCTTGAGGCTGCTCGCGCTGCAGCATGGAAGCAGACGGGCGAGCCGTTGCTGACGCTTGAAGCGGCGCGCGACTGGATCAACGAGCGCGGGCTGGTGCTGTTTGCGCCGCGTGCGCAACAACTGCCGGTGCCGGCGCCTTCGCTGGTGGAGGCGACGCTGGGCGTGGCGAAGGCTGCTCCTACGTTCGCGGAGACAGAGGTTGCGCGGGGATTGGTTTCGCGGCTGGTGGGCGAAGGATTGGCGCTGCCGCTGAACTTGCTGGGCGTGCCGGGCGATGCGCCGGATTTCGTGGTGAGCGCGCAGGTGTTCAGCTTTGTGTTCACGATGAGGGGCGATAAGGCGTGGAAGCAGCCGCCGTCGACGTCGGGCGCGGTGAAGGTTTCGCCGCTGGGGCTGAAGGTGTACGAGGTGGTGACGGAGCGCGGGCCGGTGTCGGCTGCGGAGGTTGCGCAGGAGTTGGGGCGCGAGGTGACCGAGGCGGCGATTCTGCGCTCGCTGACGGAGCTTTGGTCGCAGCTAAGGGTGATTCCTCTGCTTGCGCAGGGCGATGGCGGGACGTTGTGGGAACTAACGTCCAGGCGATTTACGAAGGCGATCAAGGCTGGAGCAAATGCTGGACAACCTACGGCGCTGTCGGCGCTGGTGTCGTTGTATTTGGCACAAGTGTTTGCGGCGACGGAGGAAGAAGTGACGACGTTCCTGTCGCCGCTGACCGCGCGGTCGCGGGTGCGCGAGGTGCTGCACGCGCTGGTAGGCGCGCGGCAGTTGGAGACCGTAGTGGTCGAGGGTAAGACGCTGCTGCATATTCCGGGAGGTCTGCCGGTGGCTGCGGCCGTTGAGGGTGCGGAGCCGGCTGCTGAGGGTGAGGAGCCGGTTGCGGTGGTCGAGCGTCCGAAGAAGATTGGGACGGGACGGATCAAGAGCTTTGCTAGCGAGGGCAAGGTTGCGAGCGAGTTCAGGGGCAAGCCTGCCGGGAAGAGCTTTGCGGCTGGGGGCGCGGCAGGCGGCTTTGCGGCGAAACGTCCCGGGGCTGGTCCGGTGAAGCCGTCGGCTCGGTATGGTGCGCGGCTGGATGGGAAGACGGATAAGGATCGGCGGCCGTTCAAGAAGGATGGAGCGGCGCGGGCTGGTGGCGCGAAGAAGACGTTCACGAAGCCGTGGGACGAGGACAGGAAGCCGCGGGCGGCAGGGGCTGGAAAGCCTGCGGCAGCGGCAAAGGCTGATGGGTTCACGAAGTTTCGGCGGCCGGCGCCTGAGGGTCGTGCTCCGCTGGGTGCGCGGGAGCAGGCTGGGTTGCCGGTGGAGCGGCGGACTCCGCCACGGTCGGCGACCAAGTCATTTGAGAAGCGGCCGTATACGCCTCGGACGGAAGAGGGCGGAGAGCGCGCGACGTTCAAGCCTCGGAGCTATGAGAGCAAGGATCGGGTGGCGAAGGGTGGCGGGTTCGGAGCGAAGCGGCCGTATGTGAAGCGCGATGCTGAGGGCGGTGCAAAGCCGTTTGCGAAGCGGCCTTACGCGCCACGCACGGAGGAAGGCGGAGCGAAGCCGTTTGCGAAACGCCCTTATACGCCTCGGAGTGCAGAGGGTGGAGCGAAGCCTTTTGCGAAGCGGCCATATACGCCTCGGACGGAAGAGGGCGGGGAGCGGGCTTCGTTCAAGCCGCGGAGTTTTGCGGGGAAGGAAGGCGGGGGCAAGCCGTTCCCGAAGCGGCCGTATAAAGCTCGTGAGGGCGGGACGCGGCCGTTTGTGAAGCGGGAGTTTACGCCGCGTGTTGAGGCGAGCGGCGGTGCGGAGTCGAGTGTGGAGCGGACGCTGCCGAAGCGGCCGTATAAGCCTCGGGCTGCGGATGCGCACACGCGTCCGTTTACCAAGGAGCCGTGGGTTCCGAAGGCAGAGGGTGATGGGGCGAAGCGGACGTTCAAGCCTAAGTCTGCGGGGAGCTATGGGCGCGCGGGTGCGGGTAAGAGCTTTGGGAGTAAGCCTGGCGGCAAGCCGAAGTTTGGCGGCAAGCCGGGAGGATTCGGCGCGAAGCGGAGTGGGCCTGGTGGAGCGAAGCCGACGTTTCGCAGGAAGCCTGGGGCATAGGAGTCGAGGATGAACACGCCTTCGGCGACTACGGGATCGGGGACGGAATCGGCAAGCGGGGCGTGCGCTGAGAGCAAGGCGCGGCGTGAGCGGCCGGTGATTGCAATTGATGGGCCGGCAGGTGCGGGCAAGAGCACGCTGGCGGCGCACCTGGCGCGACGCTTCGGGTTTCTGAATCTGGAGACCGGGGCGATGTATCGCGCGCTGGCGCTGAAGGCCATCGACCATGATTTGAGTTTTGATGAGGAGCCGGAGTTGCTGGAACTGGCGGAACGGACGCGCATTGCGCTGAAGCCGCAGCTGGAGGGCAATCTTGTCCTGCTCGATGGCGTGGATGTGTCGCGGAGGGTGCGGGATGGGGATGTGACGGCGGCGGCTTCGCGCGTGTCGGTGCATCCGCGATTGCGGCAGTGGATGGTGGAGCAGCAGCGGTTGTTGGGTGACGCTGGTGGTGTGGTGATGGAGGGTCGCGATATCGGGACGGTGGTGTTTCCGGATGCGGAGGTAAAGATTTTTCTGGATGCGGCGCCGGAGGTACGGGGGAATCGGCGGTATCGGCAGGGGGTGCCGGCGCAGGCTGAGGTTACCGAGGAGGCGGTGATCCTCGAGCTGAAGGAGAGGGACGCGCGGGACCGGAATCGCGCGGAATCTCCACTGCGGGCGGCGGAGGACGCGGTGATTTTGGATTCGACGGCGATGAGCCTGGAGCAGGTGTTGAAGGCTGCGGAGGAGATTGTTGAAGCTCATTTGGGAGAGCAGAAGCGATAGACTGCGCGAATCGCCGAAAAGTTGCACTGTTTTTAGTGCAAACATGAACGTTTCGCAATTTTTTCGGTGGAAAATTCGACCTTCGTGCTAACATTTCTCCATCGTTTGAAACAGATTGGTTTCTGCATCAGAAGTAGCCGAAGACCCATTTGGATTCAGCGTCAAAGTCAATCACAAGGATTTACGAGACATGGAACAGGGAACAGTAAAGTGGTTCAACGACGCCAAGGGATTTGGCTTCATCAGCCGTCAGAATGGTGAAGATGTATTCGTGCATTATTCGGCGATCAACTCCAATGGTTTCAAAAGTCTGCAAGAGGGCCAGGCCGTTCAGTTCAACGTAGTAAAAGGACCGAAGGGGTGGCAGGCGTCCGACGTTCAGCCTCTCTAAGCTACGGCTAAGGGGTTTGACCGGTGGGTGAGTTTTGTTCACTGAGCAAAAGGGAAGAGCTGTGCTCTTCCCTTTTGCATTTAAGGCTGCGGGGGCGTGGTTGAGGGTGGTGGTGGGTCGGGGAGGGGTTGACCGTCTGGTCCGATGAGACGGTTGGAGTCGATGATGGTGGACTTGGTGTGGAATTTTCTGTAGTCGGACGCGATGAGGTGGAAGCGTCCATTAATGCCATCGAAGAGCAGGATGCGAGCGCTGCCCTGTGCATTGAGGGAAGCGGGGAGCCAGATGTTGTCGGTGATGTGGGTGGCGGTGAAGTCGAAGCCGAAGCCTTGATGGATGTTGAGGAAGAGGCCGCCGCCGACTTTGAAGTCGTGGAGGAAATGGCCTTGGCCGCGGACGACGATGCGGTCCTGTTCGTCGATCCAGGCGGTGCCGACGAGGTCGCGAAAGACCTTCTCGAATTCGTTGTGGGTCTTGGCGTTGGGATCGCCGGCGTAGTCGAGGACGATAGTGGGACGGCCGTTGAGGTCGACGCGGCGGGGGTTGGAGAAGGTGCCTAGCTCGAGGATGCGGGAGACGGTGAGGATGTCCTCGCCGTGGGAGTCGGTGGGCTTGCCCTCGGCGGCGCGCTTCTCGCGACGTTCTTTGGCTTTGGCGACTTCGTTGTCAATGTGGTCGCTCTCCTTCTGGGCGTCTTTGGGGGAGAGGGGTTTGCCGTCGCGGGCGATGACGCGGTTGACGCGGATACCGTCGATGGTGAGACTCTCGGCGTCGGTGGTGATGGTCTTCTTGAGGGTGCCGTTGCGGTTTAGCTCCTGCT
>JBEKFF010000092.1:0-13161 GCA_050013455.1 Acidobacteriaceae bacterium
GTCATCCTCGACATGCACTGCGCCCCCGGCGGCCAGACCGGCGCAAACATCGACGACAGCTGGGGCTATCCCTGGCTCTACGAATCGGCCGCCGACCAGGAATTAACCATTGCCATCTGGAAGCGCATCGCCGAGCACTATCGCAACAACCCAACCGTCCTCGGCTACGACCTCCTCAACGAGCCCATCCCTCATTTCCCCCAACTCCAGCAATACAACAAGGCGTTGGAGCCCATCTACAAGCGAGTCACCGCGGGCATCCGGCAAGTCGATCCGCATCACGTCATCATCCTCGGCGGCGCGCAGTGGGACTCCAACTTCAACGTCTTCGGCCCTCCCTTCGACAAGAACGTGATGTACACCCTTCACAAATACTGGATGCCGCCCACACAGGAATCCATCCAGTCCTATGTCGACTTCCGCGAGAAATACAACGTCCCCATCTGGCTAGGCGAGTCCGGTGAAAACAAGGACGAGTGGATCCACGACTTCGTCACAATCCTCAATAAAAACGACATCGGCTGGGCCTTCTGGACCTACAAGCGAATGGACGCCACCGCCAGCATCGCCTCCTTTCCCAAGCCCATCTACTGGGACGAGATCATCGCCTACGCAAAGCTCAATCGCTCCACCGGCAACACCGAGAAGCTCCTGCCCGTCCGCCCTTCACTCGAACACTCGCGCGCCGCGCTCCAGGACCTGCTGCAACAAATCAAATTCCAGCACGCCCACGTCAATGCGGGATACCTCTCAGCTCTAAATCTCACCGTGCCTCAGCCCTGAGCCCGCCCCAACGCAGCACCCGTGGTGCGCCGGAAACTTATGGCCAAAATTTCGGCGAGAATCTCCAATGTTAACTCGGGTCGCTCGTGCCACGACTTGCTGGATCGACGCGCGCCCAGCCGTCCGCCTCCCAACCGCGAGCGCCTGCACGGACGTGCCCCGTAGTCCAATCGATGGAGCCGTTTATCAGCCTCGAGATTGGGCATTAACCCCACTGTTCAGCCATTAAGTGCATAAAGTACTTGACAACCTACAGAGCGTTGGCTCATTATGATCCGCGATTCCAATCAGCTGAAAGACAAACGTTTGTCTCAATCGATTCAATGTTCGAACATGCAGCACTTATGAAATTTGGAGGCACTATGAAGTCAAGTTGGTCAATATTCAGAATGGTTGTCCTTGCCATGGCCGGCATTCTGGGATTAGGCAGCGCCTACGCACAGAGTACGAACGCCGGCGACATCCGCGGCCTCGTCACCGATCCATCCGGCGCCCTGATCCCGGGAGCCACAGTCACCGTGTTGAACCTCGACACGGGAGTCGCCAAAGACTACCCCACCAACAACGACGGCTTGTACGATACCAACTCGGTCGTCGCCGGAAGCTACAAGCTCACCTTCACCAAGAATGGGTTTGAGACCTACGTGCGTGGACCCATCACCGTCATCGTTGGTACCACTGACGTCAACGCACAGCTGAAAATCGGTTCGTCGACCGTCGAAGTAACCGTCAATACCGACGTTCCTCTCCTCAACACCGAAGACGGTGCACAGTCTTCAACTCTCGAAGCCCATGACATGGCGCAGATGCCCAACGTCGGCGGGTCCAACGGCCCCGACTGGCAGAACTTCATGATCCTCCTGCCCGGCGCATCCGGTACCTATAGCGGCAGCAACAACCAGGCCAACGCCTTCAATCCTGGCCAGGAAGTATCAACGAACGGCAACCTGCCCTTCACCAACGTGCTCGCCGACGGTGCGTCCACCACGCTCCCAAGCAGCCAGAATGCCAACCCCGCCGCCTTTGAAGATGTATCAGAAGTTCAGGTCAGTCTCTCTTCCTTCTCCGCGCAGTATGGCGTAGGCGGTCTGATCATGAACCAGATCACCAAGAGCGGTACAGACAAGTACCACGGCGTTCTGTACGAGTACTTCCAGAACACGGCGCTCAATGCGGCGAACTACGGCTTTGGCAACAAAGAAACCGTGCCGTACCTCAACTACGATGACTTTGGCGGCACCTTCGGCGGCCCCATTCCATTCTTTGGGCTCAAGAAGAAGATGTTCTTCTTCTTCGGTTACGACCAGATTCACAACAACGCCGTCAGTGCTGGCTACCAGACGGTTCCCACAGCTGCAATTATGGCTGGCGACTTCAGCGGTAACATTGCGGCCAACCCAACAGCCCCATACCTGATTTACGATCCCACGACGCAAACCATTGGCACGGATTCGGCAGGCCACCCATACCCCATTCGTAAGACCTTCATGAGTGAGTATGGAACGAACGCCATTCCTTCGGCCCTGATCGATACGGTCTCGAATTCCTTCCAGCAGTATTATCCGACACCGACAAACCACATCCCCTACGGTAACTTCGTGCCCAACGCCACCGTCAATAGCGCCGGCGTCCTGACCAACAACTTCTACTCGCAATATCCAGTGCCCCGGCCATGGAAGAGGTATTTCGGACGGTTGGATTATGCGATCACTCAGAATAACCGGCTGACGCTTTCCGACACGCAAGGCAACGAAATTGAAAATGGCGCCAACGCTGTAACGGCCTGCCCGGTCGGTTGCCAGATCGGCGACGTCGACAACAACAATGCACAGGTCACCGACGTCTGGAATATCAGTTCACGCACCGTCAACGAAGCCAGGTTCGGTTACACCGATCAGCTCAATTTCTTCCAGGACTCTGGTACGGGCCTGGGTTATCCCGCCAAGATCGGTTGGCAGTTTGCTAAAGCCGACGTTCTTCCCTCGGTCCAATTCCAGCGCAACTATCCCTATGCCTGGATTCAGCCAGCCACCAACGCCGAATACAAGGAAATGGTCTTCGATCCTTCTGACGTGGTGACCATGATTCGCGGCAAACACGTACTCCACTTCGGTGGTGAGTTTGCCTTCTATCGTGACGACACAACCACCTGGGGCAACATCAACGCCGGCACCCTGCAGTTCGACGGCGTCTACACCGAGAATTGGACACTCGACCCTTCGACAGGCGTCGCCGCACCCAACAGCAAGTCGGGCGAAGAGTATGCCGACTTCCTCCTCGGCTACGCTCAAAACTGGAGCGCGGGCGTCTCACCTGAATACGGTGTGCGTTTGAAGAAGCCCCAGGTATTTATTCAGGATGATTGGAAGATCAAACAGAACCTGACCATCAATCTCGGTCTCCGTTACGAGATCAGCCATGGGTATAACGAGGTCAAAGGCAACATGGCCACGTTCGACCCAACCGTTACGAACCCGGCAACCGGCACTCTCGGTGCCTATTGGTTCGGTGAAACCAAGGCCAACGGCCGATCCTCTATGCAGGCAAACGTGTTCAGTACTGTCATGCCCAGAGTCGGCTTCTCCTGGCTTGTGCATCCCAACACCACCGTGCGTGGCGGTTTCGGAATCTACTCCTATAACTGGAGCACGGATAACTATGGCAGTGGATTGGGAGCTTCTGTCTCCTCCTCTGGTAGTTACAACGACCAGTCGAACGGAATCTATCCAACCACCAAGTTCGATGGAACCGGAACTATCTTCCCGTTAGGTGGCGGAACACCAGGACCGCTCCCCTACACAGCGGCTTCCCAGAACCCAGCCAGGTTCAATGGGCAGGGAGTAGGCTACAACGACTACCACACCCCCATCCCGAAGATCTATCAGTGGAACTTCGGCATGGAGTGGCAACTGAGCACCAATACTGTGGCGACGATGAGCTATGTCGGAAGCCATGGCCTCAACCTTACCTTCCCCACCAACATCAACGCCGTTCCTCTGAACCAGCTGTCGTCCAGCGACACCTCGGGCTGCAATGCTACCGGAACAACGGTCAACTGCGCAGTGCCGTACCCGGTCTATGGGCAGATCAACGGAAACCTCTACCAGGCGATCTCCAACTACAATTCGCTGCAGACGACCATCACCAAGCGCCTGCAACACGGATTCAGTTTCAGCGCCAACTACACCTGGTCGCATTTCCTGGATGACCAGGATTCGTCTGGGTGGGGCACGCATGCTGGTCCTACGAACTACCAATACGCAAGCACCTTAACCGCGAATTATTCAAGTAGGAATTATGGGCCCTCGAACTTTGACGTCCGCAATTCCTTCAAGGGCTTCCTGATCTATCAACTTCCCTTCGGCAAAGGCAGAGCCTACCTGAACAAGAACTGGTTCGAAGACGTGACCCTCGGCGGTTGGCAGGTCTCCCCGATCGTCATCGTAGCGTCGGGAAATCCGTTCCAGGTCTTCGCTACGAGCAATACCTACCAGAATGCTGGCTCACAGTATCCCAGTTGGTCCGGAATCTCTCCACGGCCCGTAAATAGAGGCATCAACGAGTGGTACAACCCGGCCGCCTTCATCAACCCTGGCAACGGCCACTTCGGTAATGTGGGTAGAAACCCCTTGGTCGGCCCCGGATTCAATACCGTGAATCTCTCGGTCCTCAAGGAGTTCCACTTGCCCTGGGATCGGATGGCCTTCTCCATCCGTGGAGATGCGTCAAATGTATTCAACCACCCGACCTTCAGTCCTCCGCAGGGTCAGCTTGCGGGAGACAGCGGTGCGGGCACTGAATACACCACCACCAGCAACGGCGGAGCCCAGATCACCGGGATCCAGATTGGTGGAAGAACGCTGCAGCTAGGGGCTCGCCTCTCGTTCTAGCGTGCATTACCTGTCACACCCTCCGGAGAGACGGCGAGTACCTTCGCCGTCTCTTTCTTTTTCTCAGCCAAGCCCTTTCGCTTGACTCTCGATATCATCTGGACAGTATGTACCCAAAGCTAAGAAGTCTTTCCACGGGATTGGTTCTGCTCTTATCCGCGGCCGTTTGCTCCGCGCAAGCCACGCCCAACCAGCAGGAGCTTTCCTCCCACCTCCAAAAGGTGCTAACCTACCTGCATCAGAATCGCCCCGACCTCGCCATTCCAGAGCTCCAGGCCGCGCTGGCCATCGACCCTTCCAACCTCGAAGTCCGCGCCAACCTCGGCGTCCTTCTCTTCTTCCAGGGCAAGTACGATCAGGCGCTCCCACTGCTTCAAGCCGTCGTCGCCTCCAATCCCAATCTCTGGAAGATTCAATCGCTCCTTGGCATCGCTGAGCGCAAGACCGGCGACGACCACCAGGGCCGCCTCGATCTCGAAACCGCCTTCCCCCACATTGACGAGACGAAGCTCAAGATCGACGTCGGCCTCCAGCTAATCGAGAGCTATACCGCGACCGCAGAGCTCGACAAGGCATCGGCCCTCATCGCCCAGCTCCTGGCCCTCAAGCCAACCGACCCAGAACTCCTCTACGCCGCGTACCGCATCCATTCCAACATGATGGCCGAGGATCTTCTCAGCCTTTCCCTCGCAGCTCCAGACTCCGCGCAGCTCCACCAGGCCATCGCGCACGAACTCCAGCGCACGCACGACCTCGAAGGCACCATCCGAAACCTCCGCCAGGCCCTCGCGCTCGATCCCAAACTTCCCGGCATCCACTTTGAATTAGCCGAAGCACTCCACGCCTCCGACGATCAGCGCCTCCACACCGAGGCCGTCCAGCAATACAAGCTCGCCGTCCAAACGAATCCCACGGACCCCAAAGCAGCCACTCGTCTCGGCGATATCGAAGTCGAAATGGGCAACCTCGACGCCGGAGAAAAAGACTACCAGCAAGCCCTCAAACTCCAACCCAACTCTCCAGACGCCAAAATTGGGATGGCCAACGTCCTCACCGAAAGGGGAGACCCCGCAGCCGCGGCCCCACTCCTCGAACAGGTAATTGCCGCCGATCCCTCCAACTACCTCGCGCACTTTCGTCTGAGCACGGTCTACCGCAAGCTGCATCGTCCAGAAGATGTGAAGCGCGAGCTCGACGCCTACACCAAGTACAAAGACATGCACGAGAAGTTGACAAGCATCTACAAGACCCTCGATTCTCCCGACAAGACTCCGGGGAAATAACGTGCGGCCCTCGCGTCGCTCAGCATTCGCCATCATCGAAGGCCTGCTCCTCAGCATCCTCACGTGCGCCTCTGCCCTAGCGCAAACCCACACCACCCCGCACGCCGCCGCGGCCCAGTCCATCGACGTCCCGCAACTCGTCGACATCACTGCCTCCACCAAAATTCAATTCCAGCACCTCTCCAGCTCCGACCAGAAATACATCGTCGAATCCATGAGCGGCGGCGTAGCCCTCATCGACTACGACGGCGACGGCTACCCCGACATCTACTTCACCAACGCGCCCAGCGTCGCCATGGCTCTCAGCAACAAGAAGGCTCGCAGCGCCCTCTATCACAACAACCATGACGGCACCTTCTCCGACGTCACCGACAAGGCAGGCGTCGGCTATCCCTGCTGGGCCATGGGCGCAGCCGTTGGCGACTTCAACAACGACGGTCGCCCCGACCTCATCGTCAGCTGTTTCGGCGGCGTCGTCCTCTATCGCAACAACGGAGACGGCACCTTCACCGACGTCACCAAGGCAGCCGGCCTCGACATCGATAAGGGCTGGGCCACCGGCGCCGTCTTCGGTGATTACGATGCCGACGGCAACGCCGACCTCTTCGTCCCCCACTACGTCGACTTCGATATGAACGACCTCCCGCAATTCGGATCGCAGGTGACATGCCAGTATCACCACGTCCCCGTGCAATGCGGTCCGCGAGGCCTCAAAGGTTCGCCTGACTCCCTCTACCGCAACAACGGCGACGGCACCTTCACCGACGTCTCCAAAGCAACCGGCGTAGACGACCCCAACAACTTCTTCGGCCTCGGCGCCGTGTGGTCCGATTTCGCCAACGATGGAAAGCTCGACCTCTTCGTCGCCAACGATGGAGAGCCCAATTACCTCTACCGCAACGATGGCAGAGGCCACTTCAAGGACATCGCCCTCGAGTCCGGCGTAGCCGTCAGCGACGAAGGCGTCGAGCAAGCCAACATGGGTATCGCGCTCGGAGATTACCTCAACGACGGAAAAATGAGCATCGCGATCTCTCACTTCAGCGAAGAGTACGCCGTGCTCTATCGCAACGACGGCAACCTCAGCTTCACCGACGTCTCTCATCAAGCCGGCATCGCCCATCCCAGCGTCCCCTACGTCGGCTGGGGTGATGCCTTTGTCGATCTCAACAACTCCGGCTGGCAGGACCTCGTGCTGGTCAACGGCCACGTCTACCCGCAAGTCGAGGACGCCAAGGCCGGCATCGCCTACCGCGAACCGAAGCTCGTCTACATCAACCAGCACAACGGAACCTTCCGCGAAATGAGCGCCGCCACCGGCAAAGCCGTCCTCATCCCCCAGGTCAGCCGAGGCCTCGCCATAGGCGATCTCTTCCATCGCGGCGTTCTCGATCTCGTCATCGAGAACCTGGTCGGCGGCCCCATGATTCTTGAGCCAAAGCCCAACCCATCCAATCACTGGGCAAGTTTCTCCCTCGAAGGAACCCCCACCAACCGCCTCGCCCTCAACGCGCGCATTCGCGTCACCACCGGCACGCAGCAGCAACTCCAGGAGATTCGCAGCGGCGGCAGTTACCTCTCACAGAGCGACCTCCACCTGCACTTCGGCCTGGGCAAATCGCGCATCCTCGACAAGGTCGAGGTCCTCTGGCCGAACGGCGCCACGCAGACCTTCACCAACGTCCAGCCCGACCATTTCTACTGCCTCAAGCAGAACGGCAATCTCGTCCTCTCGGACCCGCCTCGAGCCGCCCGCCACACGCCTTAAGCCTTTGCCTTGTGCTTCCCCCGCGGCGGCCCACTCGACTCCCTCACCACCAACTCCGGTTCCACCTCGATGGTCGCCGGCAGCGTCTCGTGTTCCAGCTTGCGCAGCAGCGCCGCCGCCGCCGTGCTGCCCATCAGCTTCAGAGGCTGCCGAATCGTTGTCAAACTCGGGACATGATACGAAGCCGACTGAATATCATCGAATCCCACAATCGAAACATCATGCGGAACGTGGTAGCCATAATCGTGCAGCGCGCGAATGCTACCCATCGCCGAGATATCGTTGAAGCAAAGAATCGCCGTGAACTTTTGCTTGCTCTCCAGCAAGTCATGGATCCCCGGATAACTGATCTCCGGTGACGTCGAATCCATCGCCAGCTGAATCGTCAGGTGTTCATCGATCGCCAGCCCCAGCTCCCGCGCCACCTTCATCGTCGCACCCCAGCGCAGTTCCGTATCCGTACTCACCGTCTGGCCCTTCATGAACACAATCTTGCGATGCCCCAGGTCATACAAATGCCGCAGCGCCAGCCGTGCTGCGTGCGCATGATCGAGCACCACGTTGGTCACATCCGGCAACGTCGAATGGCCCGCGATCAGCACCGCCGGCAAGGGCAGGGGATTGGTGAGCTTGGTATCGATCGCCAGAATTCCATCCACTCCCCGCGCCTGCAGCAGCGCCGGATACTCGTGAATCAGGCTCTCCAAATGTCGGTGATGCACCGTGAAGTAGAAGTATCCTTCTTCCATCAACAAGTCGCCAATCCCCGACAGAACCTGCGAGTGATATCCCTCACCCAGCACAGGTAGCAGGATGCCAATGCTGCGCATAGGCTTCCCCAGCAGCGATCGAGCAATCATATTCGGCTTGTAGTTAAATTCGATCGCGGCTGCTCGAATCCGCTCGCGCGTCGCCTCGGGAATCGAGCGCCCCGGCGTATCGTTCAGCACAAACGATATGGTCGACGGACTTAGGTTCAGGTGCGTCGCCAAATCCTTCAGGCTCACCCTGCGCAGGTGGCTGCTCTTCGCTTTAGCCGTCGGATCGTTCGCTTGCCCATCTCGCATAGGTGTCAAATTGAACTCCCACCAGCATACCAACAGAAACGCGCGATTCTCCCCACACGGAGTACCCTGGCGAATACGTTTACCGCATCCGCCCGTACCCTCCTGGACGCCTATCGAAATCCCATCGCCTTTCACTGTAGACACAAGAACAAACGTTTGTCTAGAATGTCGGTACTCTATTGGTCGATTAGTTGCACGCTCTCTGTGCGACGATCTCTTGGTTTGATCCGGCGGATGGAATTTCTGATGGTTGGAGATCTGTAATGCGAGCACGCGCTATCCCATCCCTGCTGATGTTCTCGGCCCTTGCGATCACTTTAGGCGCCGCAGCTACGTATATCTCAGCTCCGTGGAGCCCCGTATCCGCGCATCAGGTCACCCAACCCATCCCAACTCCACCCTCCGATGCAGAGGCCCGCGCCTTCGCCGACAAACTCATCGCCAGGATGACCCTCGCCGAGAAGCTCGGCCAGATGACCCAGGTCCCGCTCAACAGCCCGCCCCCTCGTCCCGCTGACGAGCTCGCCCGCACCGGCGCAGTCGGCTCCTTCCTCTTCATCACCGACGCAGCCGAGATCAACCGCCTCCAACACGTAGCCGTCGAGCAGAGCCGTCTCCACATTCCTCTCCTCTTCGGATACGACGTCATCCACGGCTTCCGCACCATATACCCCGTCCCCATTGCGCTCGCCGCGAGTTGGAACCCTCCAGCCGCTGAACAAGCCCAGTCCATGGCAGCCCGCGAAGCCCGCGCAACCGGCATCCAATGGGCCTTCGCTCCCATGGTCGACATCGCTCGTGACCCGCGCTGGGGTCGCATCCTCGAAGGCGCCGGCGAAGATCCCTTCCTCGGCTCTCGCATGGCCGAGGCCCAGGTCAAGGGATTCCAGGGCGCAACTCTCGGCGAACCCGATCACATCATGGCGTGCGTCAAGCACTTCGCCGGCTACGGCGCTGCCTCCGGTGGCCGCGACTACGAAGAGTCCAACATCTCCGACGAGCAGCTTTGGAATGTCTACCTCCCTCCCTTCCACGCCGCACTCCAAGCCGGCGCCGGCTCCATCATGAGCGCCTACATGGACCTCAATGGAGTGCCCGCCACCGGCAACCGCTTCCTTCTGCACGATGTCCTCCGCGACGATTGGAACTTCCGCGGCATGGTCGTCAGCGATTGGGAAGCCGTCAAAAGCCTCACCACCCATGGCTTCTCGAAGGACAACACAGACGCGGCCGTACGCGCAGTAAACGCCGGTGTCGACATGGAAATGTCCAGCACCAATTTCCAGGACACCCTGCCCGCAGCTCTCCACCAGGGCGTCGTCACCGAAGCCACCATCAACAACGCCCTGCGCAACATCCTCGTCGCCAAATACAAGCTCGGCCTCTTCAAGAATCCCTACATCGACCCAGACAAAACCGCATCGCTGATGGTCACACCCGAGCAGCGCGCGACCGCCCGCAAGATCGCCACGCAAACCGCCGTCCTCCTCCGCGATCAGGACAACCTCCTTCCCCTCGCCAACAAGTACAAAACCATCGCCCTCATCGGCCCGCTCGCCGACTCCAAGCCCGACATCATGGGCTCCTGGTGCCTGGCCGGCCATCCCTCTGACTCCGTCACCGTACTCGAAGGCCTGCACAAGCGCTTCGACTCAACCGCGAAAATCCTCTACACCAAGGGTGTAGAAATCGAACGCGACCAGCCCTCCATCTTCGACGAACAATTCTCAAGCCCCAAGCCAACCATGACGACCGACGCCGAGCGCGATGCAGAGTTCCATCACGCCATCGACCTCATCCAACAGTCCGACGTCGCTGTCCTCGTCCTCGGCGAACTCCAGAGCATGAGCGGTGAACGCGCCTCTCGCTCCAGCCTCGACCTCCCCGGCAAACAAGAGCAGCTTCTCGAAGCCGCAGTAGCCACCGGCAAACCCGTCGTCCTCGTCCTCTTGAACGCACGCCCCCTCAACATCACCTGGGCCTCCAAAAACGTTCCAGCCATCCTCGAAGCCTGGTATCCCGGAACCGAAGGCGGCAACGCCATCGCCGATCTCCTCTCCGGCGACGCGAACCCCGGCGGCAAGCTTCCCGTAGCCTGGCCTCTCACCATCGGCCAGATCCCCATCAACTACGCGCGCAATCTAACCCAGATTCCCGACGCCCCCAACACCCGCTATTGGGACGGCTCCAGCGCCCCCCTCTATCCCTTCGGCTACGGCCTCAGCTACTCCACCTTCACCACCGGCAACCTCCACATAGCCGCCCCCAGCGTCCACGCCGGCTCCACGCTTCAAGTCTCCATCGACGTGCAAAACACCAGCAACCGCGCGGGCGATGAAGTAGTGCAGCTCTACACCCACCAGCGCGCCGGCAGCGCCTCGCGCCCCGTCCGCGAACTCAAAGGCTTCCTCCGCGTCTCACTGAAACCCAACGAAACCCGCACCGTAACGCTCACCCTCAACACCAAAGACCTGGGCTTCTGGAGCCCCCAAACCCACCACTGGTCCATGGAGCCCGGCACCTTCGACCTCTGGGCAGGCACCGACGAAACCGCCACCAACCACACCACCTTCGACCTCCTCCCGTAGAACTTGACGTGCCCACTACGCGTGGGGCGGGCGTTCGCACGCCCTTTTACTGCGTCGCGTGGGCCTTCCGTTGGTCGGCGAGAAGATATAGTTCGCGACCAACGGAAGCGCCCAGCCGAAGGCCTCTGCCCGCAACGAAGTTGCCGCCCCACGCGTAGTGGGCCCGTCCGGCAGGACAAGCGTGTCGGGTCCTCAAACGATCAACCGTTTCAAACCTACTCAGAGCATCGCAACGACACCTACCTCGCCGCCGCCGCCATCCCATCCCGCAACGAAGCCGGCTTCCACCCAGCCCCCCACTTCGAAGGCGCAGGCCCCATCACAAATCGCAGCGTCCCTCCACGCACAATATCGCGATAGCGAATCACCGGCACATCCAGTGCCACCCCATTCAACGTGGCACTCTGAATATAAACATTCGTGGCCGAATTATTCGTCGCGATCACCGAAAAGCTTTTCCCGCCCACCAACTTCAGCGTCATCTTCCCAAACAGCGGGCTCCCAATCAAGTACTCTCCCGACGCCGGATTCAGCGGGTAAAACCCCATCGCCGTGAACAAATACCACGCCGACATCTGCCCGCAATCATCATCGCCATCCAGCCCCGCCGGAAGATTCGCATACTCCGCCGCCGCAATCTCCCTCACCTTCGCCTGCGTCTTCCAGGGCTCGCCGCTGTAGTCATACAAGTACCCGTAGTGATGACTCGGCTCATTCTTGTGCACGTTATGTCCGCCGCGAAAGTGCTCGTCGAGCAGCGCGTTGTACTTGTCCGCCCCGCCCATCAACTGCATCAGCCCGGGAATATCATGCAGCACCGCCCACGTATAAACCCAGTGATCTCCCTCGGTCCATCCATCCTTCTCGCCCGCCCACGACCCATCAGAATTCTTCGCCTGCATAAATCCAGTCGCCGAATTAAACACATGCTCATAATTCAGTGACCGCTTCAAAAAGAATTCATACTCCGCCGTCTTCCCCAACTTCTTAGCGATCTGCGCAACACACCAATCGTCATAAGCATCCTCCAGCGTCCGCGACGCCGACTCCGCAGTCTTATCATTCGGCACAAATCCCAACACCTTCGAATAGGTAAGCCCACCGCGCGCCTCATACGGAGTATGCGGCTCGCGATCAAACCACCGCCGCGTAATGTCTCCATAAGGAGGCGTCATCGCGTCCTTATACACCGCATTCCACGCTAGATTCGCATCAAACCCGTGGAATCCCTTGCCCATAGCCTCCGCCACCAGCGAATCCGCATGCGTCCCAATCATGATGTTCGTGTACGAAGGGTTCGGCCACTTCGGCATCCACCCGCCCTCCTTGTAGTTTTGCAGTAGCGCCGTGATCATTCCATCCACCCGCTCCGGCGCCAGCAAAGTCTGCAAACTAAACTCCGCGCGAAACGTGTCCCAGATCGAATACGCCGTGTACGAGGCCCCCTCATGCACCGCATCATCGAACGCGCTATAGTATCGCCCGTACTCCGAAAATTCCCGCGGATAAAGCAGCGCGTGATACAGCGCGGTGTACACCTCCGCCCGCTGATCGTCCGTGGCGCCCTCCACGCTCACCTCCCTCAACTTCGCATTCCACCGCGCAGCCGTCTCGCGCTGCACCCGCTCAAAATCCCACCCCGGAATCTCCTTCCGCAAATTAGCCCGCGCCTGCTCCACGCTAAGAAACGAAGTCCCCACCCGCGCCTCAACCACCTCCCCCTCAGCAGTCTTGAACCGCGCATACGCTCCCGCAGCCCCACCACGCCCCTCACCCCCATAC
>JBEKFF010000093.1:0-17728 GCA_050013455.1 Acidobacteriaceae bacterium
GCCAGGTCGAGCACGTCACCCTCGCGGGAAATGCCTTCACCGTAAAGAATGTCGAACTCCGCTTCGCGGAAGGGCGCGGCGACCTTGTTCTTCACAATCTTCACCCGCGTGTGCGAGCCGACCACCGTGTCGCCATCCTTGACGGCGGCGGTGCGGCGGATGTCGATGCGGACCGAGGAATAGAACTTCAGGGCGCGGCCGCCGGTGGTGGTCTCCGGATTGCCGAACATCACCCCAATCTTCTCGCGGATCTGGTTAATAAAGATGAGGCTGGTGCGGGACTTGGAAACCGTGCCAGTGAGCTTGCGCAGCGCCTGGGACATGAGCCGAGCCTGCAGGCCCATGTGCGAATCGCCCATCTCGCCGTCGAGTTCCGCTTTGGGAACCAGCGCCGCGACCGAGTCGACCACGAGCACGTCGATGGCGCCCGAGCGGACCAGAGCTTCAGTGATTTCCAGCGCCTGCTCGCCGTAGTCCGGCTGCGAGATCAGCAGGTTGTCGATATCCACGCCCAGCTTCTTGGCATAGGCCGGGTCGAGCGCGTGCTCGGCATCCACGAACGCTGCCAGGCCGCCGGCCTTCTGTGCCTCGGCGATGATCTGCAGCGTGATGGTGGTCTTACCCGAGCTCTCCGGTCCGAAGATCTCAATCACGCGGCCGCGCGGCACGCCACCCACTCCAAGCGCAGCGTCGAACGAGATCGAGCCCGTCGAAATCACCGCGATCGGACCAATGGCTTCCTTCGCGCCAAGGCGCATGACCGACCCTTTACCAAATTGTTTCTCCAGTTGCGAAAGGGCGGTTTCGATTGCCTTGCTGCGGTCATCAGCCACGATTGTGATCTCCTCGGTGGGTGTTACAAATTCAGATCATTAGATTTATCTAATGATTGATCCTAGCATCTGCAGCCTCGAAAAAGCAAAAGAAAAGCGAAAATCCTTGTGGAGATTCCGGACGCATTCCCAAGTTGGTACGATAGGCTCTTCCCATGCGCCGATTTCGCTATCTAGATGCTCTGACAACCACTTTCGTGGTCATTCTCCTGGTCTCGAACCTGGTGGCGCAGAAGGTTGTGCGAATACCGCTGTTCACCTTCCACGGACACTTGCTGGCCTTCTCCACCTCGGGCGCCATGCTGCTCTTCCCCATCACCTACATCTTCGGAGACATCTTCACCGAAATCTACGGCTACGCCGCCTCACGCCGCGCCATCTGGCTGGGATTTTTCGGCACCGCGCTGCTCTACGCCGTCTCGGCGATCGTGATTGCCCTGCCATCCGATCCGGAGTTCAAGCATCAGCAGGCCTTCGTGACGGTCTTCGGGATTCTGCCGCGCATCCTGATCGCCAGCCTGACTGCATTCTGGGCGGGAGAGTTCGCCAACTCCTACACGATGGCCAAGCTCAAGCTGATTACCAAGGGCCGCTGGCTGTGGACGCGCACAGTCGGCTCGACGGTGGTGGGGCAGGCGGTGGATACGACGCTGGTCATCGTGATCACCTTTGCCGGAACCTTCAGCGCGGGCAAGCTCTTCCAGATTATCTGGCAGGGGTACCTGCTGAAGGTCGCGTACGAGGTACTGGCAACGCCGGTCACCTACCTCGTCGTCAACTGGCTAAAACGCGCCGAGCATGTCGACACGTTCGACACGCACACCAACTTCAATCCGTTTCGGTTCGCCGAAACGAAGGGCAGAGCTCAGGAACGATAGGGCAAGTAGGCAATCTTTTTCCGCCACCATCGCGGATAGAAGAACATCCTGCAGCCTACGCTGGGTCCGCCCTCTTCAGGCACCATCCAGGACGATTGCGCAATCCATCCAAGAGTGACACCGCAACGTCCCTGAACAACTGCCTCCGACAGTCTTCGCAAATCATTGAGCACACCTTCGCCGTCCATCTCGAAAGTACCGTAATCCGCAAAGCTGAAGTCGACGATGCGCCCAGCGTCGACGTGAAGATGAATCGGCGCAGCACCTAAACGGCTCGGAGAAACGGTGACGAAGCTCTCCTCACTATTTCTGACGGCGAACTCGATCGAAGCTGATCCGGCCGGCAGCCTCGCCACAATCTCCTGCATCGTTTGAAGCACCGCCTCTTCAAATGGTAGCGGCTCACGATCCTCGGTCATCTGTCTACCTCTTCAGCAAATCCGCGGGCACGTTCACGTCTTCGATGCGGAACAGGCCTGCGAGCGCGGGATGCCGCACGGCGATGGCCCGATACATCTCCCAGGCCACACGGCGGTAGCTGAAGTGGCCTGCGACCGTCGAGCGCAGCTCCGAAATGTAGAGCGCCTCGGCGAAGTCCATCTTGAACATGGAGCGGCAGCGGGTACTCAACGGCAGCAGGTACTGCGCGGTCTGTGCGGCCTCATGCGCGCTGCTGTCGCGGAGGGCGCGATACGCGGCGTGGGCGGACTCCATCGCTGCCTTGTAGGCGGCATCGAGCCCTGCTTCCGCGAGGGTGGGCTGCCCCGGACATATCGGCTCGTCGTAGCCGTGGACGTCCGAGAAGTCCTGGATCAGCTGCACGCAGCGGCGGTGGCGATGCATGTCGCGGAAGCCGCCAATGTCCATGAGGATGTCGAAGCGAAATCCGTGGCCGGAGTGGAAGGCGCGCAGCAGCTCGTCGAACTTTCCGCGGTGCGCCGTGCCAATCTTGAGCAGCTCATTGCGCCGCCCCTCACTGAGCGCGCCCACCGCGCCGCGCAGCTGGCGATACGAGTAGTCGCAGTTCGGATAAAGCAGCGAAGTTACCAGCTCGACCTCGAGATGCTCCTCGTCGTCGAGCAGATCGACAATCGGCGCCGGGTAGATCTCCGCGCCCTTCATCAGCTCCACGGCAGCCTGGGCAAGCTCCTTGCGGCTGGCCACCTGGTATTCGTTGGGCTCGGCATGCTTCAGCAGGGTAGGAGCGGTGCGCACCGGCGGCATCAGTTCGTTGAGGATTTGTGCAGTGGCTTCCGCGTTCACCACGCCCTCGCCGGCGAGCTCCTCCAGCTTGTCGCGCAGCACGTTCCAGGCGGGCTCGGAGGCGGCGTTGCGCAGCTTGGCGCCAAGGTCGCGGATCTCGGCGAAGGGGCTGGAGAGCAGCCGCGAAACCTGCGTCTCGAGTGTCCGGGCATTCACAATCTGGCCGAGCGAGGTGTTGGTCGCGAGTGGCAGCAGGTAGCGCGCCGCATCGAAGGCGCGGGCCTTCAGGGTGCGCGCGTACGCATCTTCTTTCATCTCGCCGGGGCGAGGGATCACGCCCTTGAGCGCCTCGAACATGCCGGCACTGAGATCGTTATACGCGGCAAACAGCGCCTCGATGGCGCGTGTGTAATCAGCCCGGTGGTGGCTGTCGAGGTGCGGCGTGAACCATCCGGAGCGGCGGAAGTCCTGGTAGCGCGTCGAGCGCTCCTGCCCATCCCAGCGCGTCTCGTCAACCAGCACAATCGCCGCCAGCAGGCTTAGCTTCTCCACCGCAAAGGGGATGTGCGCCAGGTCGGCGATCGAGCGATGTCCATACTGGAAGTAGAAGGTGTTGAGGAACTGCTCGGCCTTCTGCGAGCTGATCTCGGTGAGCGACTCGCGCATGGTCAGCGACGAGCGGGAATACTTCGCCATGGCATAGGCCAGGACCTCGGGCTCGGCTCCGTGGATAGCGTAGACTTCGGTTGTATTGTCGGAAGGCTTGTGGTCGGCTGCGTGCTTCTGGGTCTCACTCATAACTCGCACAAGAATAGCGCGCTGCCCTGTGATTCGGTGGCTCGGCGGACGATCTGGTTCGCCTTTATCTTGCTGTCGCAAATCGTCGGCCCGTGGGAAACTAGAGGCGAAGCTGAAGCAGTCTGAGGTCGGAGAAAAACCTTGAACCACTTATCTGGAAGAATTGCCTTGATTACCGGAGCCAGCCAGGGCATCGGCCGCGCCTGCGCCCTCGAACTCGCCAAGTCCGGCGCAACCGTCGCCCTCGCCGCGCGGTCCGCCGACAAGCTGGAAGCCGTCGCCGCCGAGATCACCGCCGCCGGCGGCACCGCCCGCACCTACGCGCTCGACGTCTCCAGCGAGGAATCCATCAAGGCCTGCGCCAAGGCTGTCCTCGCCGACCTCGGCAAGGTCGACATCCTGGTCAACAACGCCGGCATTACCAAGGACGGCCTCGCCCTGCGCATGAAGCTGGCCGACTTCGACGACGTCCTGCGCACCAACCTCACCGGCGCCTTCCTGCTCACCCAGGCCGTCATCTCGTCGATGATGAAGGGACGCTGGGGACGCGTCATCAACATCACTTCGGTGGTCGGCGAGGCGGGCGCCGCTGGCCAAGCCAACTATGCGGCGTCCAAGGCAGGCCTGATCGGCCTGACCAAATCTCTCGCCCGCGAGTTCGCCAGTCGCAGCATCACGGTCAACGCCGTCGCTCCCGGGTTCATCCAGACCGCCATGACGGACGAGCTTCAGGATGCGCAGAAGGCTGCCATCCTCGCGCAGATTCCGCTGGCTCGCTATGGCAGCGACACCGACGTGGCCGCCGCCGTTGCTTTCCTGGCCAGCGAGGCTGCCGGCTACATCACCGGCCACACGCTCGACGTAAATGGCGGCATGTACATGGGATAGCGTATGTCGCCCAGGGAGCTACCACCGGTTGAATAGGTCACGTAAACGCCTGCATGTCCATGGACGAATGAATGTAGACCATTGGGCTACCACGGGTTGTTAGTTCCGACTCGGGACGAATCTTGATTGGTACAAGTGCAGCAATATTGTGCACTTAGCTCTTGCTACTCGCGCTTGGTATAGTTACTTTGACGCTAATGGCAAATATGCAAACAGTAACGCTGGAAGAGCAGTTCGCCGGATCCGAGCCCACTCCGATCAATATCGGGGCTACGATCCGCGACTTCCGCCTGCAGCGCGGTATGTCGCAAGGTGACATTGAGAAGCGCACAGGGCTGTTGCGTTGCTATCTCTCCCGGGTAGAGAACGGGCACACGGTTCCCTCGCTCGAAACGCTCCAGAAGATCGCCGCATCGCTGGATATGCCGCTCAGCCAGTTCTTCTCCGAAGACCCGGTCAAGGAGACGTACGGCGTCACCCTGAGCGAAGACGAGATTCGCTTCCTCACCCAGATTCAGCGTTATTCCGCGAATCTCAACGAGAGCGACCGCAAGCTGTTGCTGGCCATGGTGCGCAAGTTCGCCGCTACCGCCGTAACTTCCATCAGCTAAAGAAAAGTTTGATGTTCGCAAAAAGCCAGGCTAACCCGCCTGGCTTTTTGAGCGTGCGGGGCTCTCATCTCGCGAATCGTTAAGCAGACTTAAGACCTGCCGTGCGCAAAGTTCGAAAGCGCGTAGCCGAACAAGCACAGCAGCAGGGTCGCGAACATAAACGTCGCCCGCTGTCGTGCCCGATAGCTCTCGCGGCCCGACGTCATGCGCGGAAACAGCGGCAGCCCCAGCGCCAGGCCGCTGAGAAACCCGCCCACATGCGCCGTGTTGTCGATCCGCGGCAGCATATTCATGTCCAGGTGCACCAGCTTCAGTTGGCCCGGCGAGGCCATCCCCAGCATCTGCGGCGTCATCCCAATCACCAGGTTGGCGACGGCAAAGAAGATGACCTGGCGACGCAGGCTGCGCAACTCCTCCCACGGCACCTGGAGCTTGCGGTTGGAAAGCAGCACGATCAAAATCCCCGCGATGCCGAAGACCGCGCCAGAAGCGCCAGCCACGAGCACCAACTGCCCCGACGCGATGCCCCAGGCGTACGAAAACATCATGCCGGTCGTACCTGTGAGCAGGTACACCGCAATCAACCCGCGCTTGCCCAGTAGCGGCTCGCCAAAGATTCCCAGGTTCCACAAGCACCACATGTTCAGCGCAATATGCAGAATCGTCACGTGCACAAACGCGCCCGTAACCAGCCGCCACCACTGCCCTGCCTGGATCAGCGGCGACGCGGTAGCTCCAAAGCGCACCAGGGTACCGACATCAAACGAAGCCGTAAGGATGCTCCCCCACGCGTGCTGATGGATCAGCGTCATCACCGGCCCGAAGGGAAACATCATCGCAAAGACAGCGAGGTTGATGCCCATCAGCAGATACGTTGCGGGGTACCTCCACAGCGGCACACGATGTCTCAATCCACGGCGCGCAGAGAGTTCAGCCGCTTCCACCCGCAAGGCGTCGCTCGGCGAGCCATCGATCGGCGATGGAGCTTGAACATCAGTCTGGAACGAGTTATTCAAAAGGTTAGGTTCGGTCGATCTCAAACCGTCTGCTTGCGCAGGCGCTCGCGCAGTTCCGGCGAGATGCGCTCGCGGAACAGGGCTGAGACCATGCTCGGAATCGGCGTCGTAATCGTTACCAGCGTCCACAACATCATGGAGATCAGCACGCCGACGATGGCCAGCGCCTCCAGGCTGATCGAGATGCTGCTGGGAATCCTCAATCGCGAAATCGTGCTCTGGTCATGCAGATGCAGGTGCTGCACATTGCTGATGTGGCTGATGGCCTCGACCCGGTGCATCACCATCGCGGCCAGCAGAAATGCCGCAAACGATAGCGTGGTGATGGCCAGCAGCATCACGTCCCAGGTGCGATGCACCCTCTGGCGCTTGCGGCAGTGCGCGCAGTTGTACAGATGCGCCTCGTAGTCCACCCGCAGATCCGGCGAAATTCCCGAGATATCATACCGCCAACCCGACAAGATCGCTCCCACAACCGGATCGTTGCAGGCTTCTTGACCAGATTCGCGAGCGTGGGATTTTTGTGTAGCCATGAATCTATGGATGCTCCAACCATCCTAGTTGATTCTAAGCCTGTGCGAAAACCGGTACCGCCGATCGCACACCGTCCGTCTGCAACCATTCGACGCACTTAGAGGCAGATCGGTTCCAACGGCGTGTCCTGCACCGCCAGAACGACCCGATTGCCCAGCAACGTCATCCGTTCGCCAATTGCCTGCTCGGCGGCCAGCCTCGCCAGCTCCGGCAGATTATTCTGCTCCGACAGGTGTCCAAGGACGATTGTGTGTGCCCCGCCGTCATAGTCGCGCAGCAGAAACTCCGCGCAGGCCGCGTTGGACAGGTGCCCGACCCGGCTCAGCACCCGCTGCTTCACGCTCCACGGGTACGGTCCGTCCTTGAGCATCTCGAGGTCGTGATTGGACTCCAGCAACAGTACATCCACCCCTTGCAGCGCCATCTTCACGTTCGGCGGCACATAGCCGAGGTCGGTGGCAATCGCCATCCGAATCGACTCCGAGCGGGCATGAAAGACAAATCCGCAGGGATCGGCTGCGTCATGCGGAATCGTGAAAGGGTTGACGTCAATCTCGCCAATCGAAAATCCGTGCCCGGCGCGGAAGTATTCGACGGCCGGCAGGAAGGCGGGATCGGCCTTCACCTTGGGAGTCTCGGTCTCCGCGGCCGCAGCGGGTTCGAGAGCCTCGGCTTCCATTGAATTCTCGGGAGCAAGATCGTCCGCGGCATCCGGGTCCATCTCGGTCATCAGCGCCGTGTGCGCGGGTGCGTGATCTGCGCGCGTCGCCTTCTCCCGCTGCACGGTCTCCAGCCATTTCGCATAGGTCATCGTGGTCCGCGGGGTCAGCATCCGTACCCACGCCCGGTGCGTCGACTCGGTAAAGAACACCGGAATCTTCAGCCGCCGCGCCAGCACCGACAGCCCCGCCACGTGGTCCAGGTGCTCATGCGTGATCAGGATCGCATCCAGCGCCTCGGGATCCTCGCCCACCTGCGCCATCCGCTTCATCAGCTCGCGGCACGACATCCCTGCATCGACGAGGATGCGCGTAGAGCCTGCGGCGATTACCGTCGCATTGCCCTTCGACCCCGATGCCAGCACCGTCATCCGCACTAGTTAAAAATACGCCTCCAGCCTGTGACTAAATCGCCCAGGAATCAGCCGGAGTTACCGTTAGCCTCGCCCCTCAACGGCGCGATGAAGTTCACCACCGACCGCATCACCAACTCATCCCGCTGGTTGAACACCAGCGTCACCGACTTCACCACCCCAATCTCCGGCCGCGAGGTCGACCGCCGCGCCGACAGAATCTCCGTCTCCGTGTGCAGCCAATCGCCCGGCCGGACCGGCTGCGTGAACTTGATCTCGTCCACACCGGCGCCAATCATCCCGCCGGCCACGTGTATCGACTCCACGCGCAGCCGCATCGTGATCGCCGCCGTCATCCACCCCGACGCCGCCAGGCCCTTGAAGAACGTCTTCTCGGCCGCCGCCTCATCGAGGTGGAACGGCTGCGGATCATACTTCGCCGCGAATTCCGTGATCTCCTCCGCCGTCACCTCGTAGCTGCGGATGGAGCGAATCTTCATCCCCGGCTGCAAATCCTCAAAATACAACTCGTCCGCCAAACCACCCTCCCACTTCCTACTTCCTAGTACTGATAAAACCCGCGTCCGGACTTCCGTCCCAGCCAGCCAGCGTCCACCATCCGCACCAGCAGGGGGCACGGCCGATACTTTGGGTCGCCGATCCCATCCTCCAGCACCCGCATGATGTCCAGGCAGACATCCAGCCCGATGAAGTCAGCCAGCGTCAGCGGGCCCATAGGATGCGCCATCCCCAGCCGAAAGATCTCGTCGACAGCCTCCGCGGTCGCGACGCCCTCCATCACCGCAAACATCGCCTCGTTGAGCAGTGGCATCAGCACACGGTTGCTCACGAACCCGGCTGCATCGTTGACCTCCACCGGCGTCTTTCCAGCCGACAGCGCCAGCTCACGAACAGTCGCAAAGCTCGCATCCGAGGTCTGCAGCCCGCGAATCACCTCCACCAGCGCCATCACCGGCACCGGGTTGAAGAAGTGCATGCCAATCACCTGCGCAGCCCGTCCCGTCCCCGCCGCAAGCTTGGTAATCGAGATCGACGAGGTGTTCGTGGCCAAAATCGCGTCCGGCCCCAGCAGCTCGTCGAGCTCGCGAAAGATCTCCTGCTTCACCACCAGGCGCTCGGTCGCCGCCTCGATCACCAGCGTGCAACCGCTCAGATCCTGCGGCCGGTGCACCGGGCGAATCCGAGCAAAAATCTTCGGCGCCTCGGCCGGATCGATCTTCCCCTTGGCGGCCTCGCGGTCAAGGTTGGTGCGAATCGTCGCCAACCCCTTCTCCAACGCCCGCTCACTCATCTCATACAGCGACACGTCGAACCCCGCACGCGCAAACACATGCGCAATGCCGTTCCCCATAGTTCCTGCGCCCACCACACCCAGCCGATGCTCCGTAACGCTCATCCAACGTCTCCCTGAACTGCCAATCGTACGCACCCTCCACTATACGTCCGCAGGCTCGAGACGAAGCATCCGGCGGCCTGCTCGTCCTCTGTTCAATCGCAAACGAGTTTAGACTTGTCTCCGGAGCCACGCCTTGCCCAGCACGTCCGTCCGCATCCTTCAAGACGACAACCTCACCGCCCTGCGCGCGCTCCCCGACGCCAGCGTCGAGCTCATCTATATCGACCCGCCCTTCAACACCGGCGTCACCCAGAAGCGCACCCGCATCCGCACCGTCCGCGATGCCGAGGGCGACCGCACCGGCTTCGGCGGCCAGCGCTACCGCACTGAAACGCTGGCCTCCGCGCCCATCTACGCCGACATCTTCGACGACTACATCGGCTTCCTCCGCCCGCGCATGATCGAGGCCCACCGCGTCCTCACCCCCACCGGTTCCCTGTTCCTCCACATCGACCCGCGCGAAGTCCACTACTGCAAAGTCATGCTCGACGAGGTCTTCGCCCACCACGGCGGCGCCGGCCGCGCCTGCTTCCAGAACGAGATCATATGGGCCTACGACTACGGTGCGCGCGCCACCAAGCGCTGGCCCGCCAAGCACGACAACATCCTGTGGTACACCAGGGATCCCAAGCACTATACGTTCCATCTTGAGGCGTCCGACCGCATTCCCTACATGGCGCCCGGCCTCGTCGGCGCCGAGAAAGCCGCACGCGGCAAAACCCCCACCGACGTCTGGTGGCACACCATCGTGCCAACCAACGGCAAGGAAAAGACTGGCTACCCCACGCAGAAGCCCCTGGGAATTTTAGAGCGCATCGTCCGCGTCCACAGCAATCCCGGCGACACCGTACTGGACTTCTTCGCCGGCTCCGGCACCACCGGCGAAGCCGCGCTGCGCAACGGCCGCAACGCCATCCTCGTCGATCAGAATCCCGAAGCCTGCGCCGTCATGCGCAAGCGCCTGGAAGCACCCGAACCTACGCCCGCTCCCAAAAAGAGGCGGCCCGGACGATAGCCCGGGCCGCCGCTCGCATCCTTACCCTCAGCCTAAGGTGCCAGCGCCGCCAGCAGTCCAACGTTCGGACTTCCCCATCCAGTCACCAGATCATACCCGGTGACAGCCGTGTAGCTTCCAGACTTCCCGCTCGTAATATCGTGGAAGTCCGTGTCATAGACCGACGTCACATTCTGCGCATAAATGGTCGGATTGATGAACCCGATCGTCCCTTTGCCCTGCGAAGCCAGTTGCTGATTCACGAGCGCGATATACGCCGCCCACATCGGAGCCGCGAAGCTGGTGCCGCCGTAATCATTGGCCAGGCACGCCGTTTGGTCCGCGCAAGTGTAGAACGTGAAGTTCGCGTTCGCCGAAACATCCGGCCCATTGCGCAGCGTCTTCGAGCCTTTGTTGGTTGTGGTGATCACGCCCGCGATCTGCTGCCACGCAGGAATCGCGATGCTGTCCGGCGAGATGCCGCCACCGCTATCCACCCACGCCGTCTCCGACTTCCACGGGCCACCCGCGCTCGCCGTAATCAAGTCCGTTCCGCCAACCGAGACAACATACGCATTGTCCGCCGGCCACGCCTCATTCCTTCTCGACCAGGTCGAGCTATCGCCCGACGCCGCAAAGAAGTTCTGTCCCTGCGCCGCCATCTTTTCAAAGTAGGGATTCAGCGTTGTCGGATCAGCCGGCGTCCATCCCCACGAGCAACCGATGGTAGTCGGCAGAGGGCTGTGCGTCGTCAATGCGCCAATGATGGCCGTGTCCGTCGAGCCCACGTACATCACCAGGCTTGCCAGCCCCGGCGCCATGCCCAGCGCCTGCGTCATGTCCAGCGTCTGCTCCGTATCGTCGCAATCGCCGCCAGCCTTCGTGTACACACACGACGTGCTGGTCCCATCGGTCGAGATCACAGACACCGGCACCTTGTTGGTCTGCTTGACGTTCGTATAGTAGGTCGTCAGATCCGCGAGGTCGGTTCCCAAATACTCGAACAACCCAAGGTTCTGTCCCGCGCCAGTGAGCGTTCCCGTGCCATAGTACGCAGCGCGCATATCGCTGCCGAGGAACGAAGCCGAAGGCCCCGATCCCGTCGTCGCATGCGACACCACATCCTTCACATCGATCCCATGCGCCGCCGCATAGTCGCTGCGCTTCTCCAGCAACCGGTGCGGAATCGAGTAGTTGTCCAGCCCTGAAATATGCCACAGCTCAAAGGACAAATCGGTTGTCGGCTCCGCGTCCGGAGCATAAAATTCCCGATTCTCCGTCGGATGCTGATACGTCAGCATGTGCACGTGGAACGCGCTCTCCACTGCCGATACCGGCCCCTTCACCTGCACATCCATCGCATCGCGCGACCCGCCCGTTACCGTGAATCCATTGCTGACCGCGAACTGCACCACCGCGTCGTACTGCGCCTGGCTCGGTCCAAACTTTGCGGTAAATTCCGTCGGCGTCAAAAACTTGTGAAAGGACGCGCTGCTCGGGTCGTACACATCACTCAGAAAACTTTCCAGGCCGGCCGGATCGCTCAACGGCAACACAAGATTCAGATTCATGATCTGACTCGAGGCAAGCCGTCCGACAGGCTGCGCCTCCCCGTTCGAAACCGCTTCCCGCACATGCCGCGTCTTCACGGACTGCGCCTGTGAACCAACTGAAAGTATCGACACGCCTACTGCGAACGTGAGACATAGAATTCCCGATCTACGCATGGTGGATCTCTCCTATCGTGGAATAACCATTATTCTTTTGTAGCTGGAACTGCGGTCAATCATGGGCCGCAAATCAGAGACTGTCAACGAGTTATTCGATTACCTTCGGATGTATCCACGAACGCCCAGCGCACCGTCTTTCGCACCAAAATCACAGACGTGCGGCGCAAAAATGCATCAAAAGAATTGCAATCTTAATCCCCGGTCACCCAAAGGTCGCTCATCCTCGAAAGCGCAAAAGCGTACCATCGCAAAACACGAAACCATCTCAAGGAAACCATGAAGATCGACTCCGACAAATTTCGAGTGCATCCAGACACCAACATCAAACTCACCAAACTCCCAACAAAAATAGAGCCCTTCTACAAATCCGAAAAGAAATACCACGCCGTTCTCAAGGAACAGACGGCCGCGCTCAGCGATCAGCAAGAACTCCTCTACGGCTCGGACCGCTATGCGCTCCTGCTCATCTTCCAGGGCATGGACGCATCCGGAAAGGATGGCGCCATCCGCCACGTCATGAGCGGCATCAACCCGCAGGGCTGCGACGTCGCCAGCTTCAAGCAGCCCAGCGCCGCCGAGCTCGAGCACGATTTTCTGTGGCGCACCTACTGCCGGCTTCCCGAACGCGGCAGGATCGGCATCTTCAACCGGTCTTATTACGAGGAGGTTCTCGTCGTCCGCGTTCACCCGGAGATACTCAAGAACGAAGGCCTCTCCGCAGAACTCAGCAGCGACAAAGATATCTGGAAGGACCGCTATCGCTCCATCGTCGACATGGAGCGCCACCTCTTCCACAACGGTACGCGCACGATTAAATTCTTCCTCCATCTCTCCAAGGAAGAGCAGCGCCAGCGTTTCCTCGCGCGCATCGACGACACTGCGAAGAACTGGAAGTTCAGCGTCGCCGACATGCAGGAGCGCAAGTACTGGGATCAGTACACGGATGCCTTCGAAGATTGCCTCAACGCCACCAGTACGCAGCATGCCCCGTGGTACGTGGTCCCCGCGGACGACAAGGACAATGCGCGGCTCATTATCTCCAGCATCGTCCTCGACACCATCAAGAGCCTCAAGCTCTCGTACCCGAAGACCACCCCCAAGCGCCGCGCCGAGCTCCTCGCCCTGCGCAAGCAACTAAAGAAGTAGCGCTGCCTAATCGGCCAACTCATCCGCAAGGTGCAGCCACTTGTCCAGCGTCGCAATCCCGCGCTCGATCTCTTCCTTCTCCACGATTAGCGGCGGCGCAATTACAAAGTGGCTCACCCACGCCTGAATGATCACCCCATCAGCCAGCGTCTTCGCCGCAATCTGATCCACCAGCAGCGGCTTGCCCGAAACCTTATCCGTGTACGTGTTGAACGGCTCCTTGGTCGTCTGATTCTTCACCAGGTCGACCGCCCAGAACAGCCCCTTACCGCGCACATCGCCAACGCTCTTATGCTTCGCTTTCAGCGCCTGCAACTTCTCTGCAACAAATGGCTCCAGCTCCTTCGCCCGCTCCACCAGCTTCAGCCGCTTCATCTCGTTGATCGTCGCCACCGCCGGTCCCAGCGTCATCGGATGCGCCTCATACGTGTGCCCATGCGCAAAATAATGATCCTGAAAGAAGTCGCCAATCTTCTCGCTCGTCGCACATAATCCCAGCGGCACATAGGCCGACGTAATGCCCTTCGCTGTCGTCAGAATGTCCGGGATGACGCCCCAAAGGTTCATCGCGAACCACTCGCCCGCGCGTCCCCAACCGCTCATCACCTCATCGGCAATCAACAGCACGCCCGTCTCGTCGCACACCTTGCGTAGCTTCGGCATGTACTCTTCGGGCGGAACAATCACGCCGTTGGTGCCGACGATCGGCTCCACCAGCACGGCCGCCACATCGCTCTCATTGCGAATCATGTGCTCGAGATAATCCACGCACGCAATGCCGCACTCGGGATACGTGTGCTTGATCGGACACTTGTAGCAATGCACCTCCGGCCCAAAGATAATTCCCGGTCCCTTGCCGCGCGGCTCCATCGCCCAGCGTCGCGGATCGCCTGTCGCCGCAATCGCTCCCGCCGTCGATCCGTGATAGCTGCGGTACCGCGCAATCACCTTGCTCTTGCCCGTATACATTCGGGCAATCTTGAACGCCGCCTCATTCGCATCAGTCCCCGACGTCGTAAAGAAGAACTTGTTCAGCCCCTTCGGCAAGACCTCGAGCAGCAGCTTGCTCAGTTCCGCGCGCGCCGTGGTCGCATACCCCGGCATCGCGTACGCGAGCTCCTCGGCCTGCTGCTTAATCGAAGCGATCACCGCAGCATTCTTGTGCCCCAGGTTCATGCACATCAGCTGCGCCGAGAAATCCAGATACTTCTTCCCTTTCGCATCGGTGATAGTGCAACCTTCCGCGTCGACAATGTGCATCGGATTCCAACCCTTCTGGAATCTCCACGTGCCATAGTTCGTCTCCCGCGTTATCTGCACCACCTCATCCGACGTTAGCGCCGCGCTCTTCTCCAACACATCGTTAGGGCTCATATCTCAAACCTTCCGCTTCCGCCAACGCCGTGCGATGGCCAATCATCATCAAGTAATAGATTGCTCCCGAAAGGAAGAATCCGACAAACCACGCCATCTTGAAGAGCCACTCCAACGACGGCAGGACGCGTCCAATCAGCGCGACAGCTATGCCGGCCGTTAGCGCGATCAACGCCGCCAAATTAAATCCCTGGCGATACTCGTAGATCCCGCCGCGCCGGTACAAGGAGTAGGTGTCCAGCCGCGTACGCCGCACTAGGAAATAATCGGCCACCATGATTCCCGCCACCGGTCCAAGCAGTCCAGAGTAATCGACAAGCCAGCCAAGATAGTTATGCGAACTCGACACCAGTCGCCAAGGCATGATCGCCAGTCCGAGCAAGCCAGTAATCAAACCGCCCGTTCGAAAGCTGATCCATCGCGGCGCAAGATTCGAAAAATCGTTGGAGGGCCCAACAACGTTGGCTCCAATGTTCACGTTCAGCGTTGCCACCAGTAGCGCAATGAGTCCGAGGAAGGCAATCAGCGGTTGGTGAAACCGGCCCAGCAACTCAACCGGGCTCCAGATGGGCGCGCCGAAAACCACCGTGGATGCAGATGTCACCGCGATGCCCAGGAACGAGTAAAGCACCATCGCCACCGGCAACCCGAACGCCTGCCCAACCAACTGGGACTCCTGATTCTTTGCATACCGCGTGAAGTCTGGAATGTTCAAGCTCAGCGTCGCCCAGTATCCAACCATCGCCGTCAGCGCCGGAAAAAAGAAGCGCAGAAACTCGCGAGTGCTTGTGAACCGGCTTGGCGCAGCCAGCATCGGACCCAAACCACCCGCCTTGTGCAGCATGAAAATCAGCAGCGTCAGCGACATGATCACCATGAACGGCGCCGAGAAACTCTGCAAAAAACGAATCGACTCCACGCCGCGCCAGACAATGTACATGTTCAGCAGCCAAAACCCGTAGAAGCAGACCCATGTCACCCAAGGCATATTCGTGGTTTGCGGTGACAGCACATGCACCATTTGCGCAATGGCGGTTCCGCCAATCCACGACTGGATCCCAAACCAACCGCACGCCACAATCGCACGCAGCATCGCAGGAATATTCGCACCCACCGGCCCAAAGCTCGCCCGCACAAACACCGGAAACGGAATCCCATACTTCGCGCCCGCATGCGCATTCAGCAACATCGGAATCAGAACGATTAAATTTCCCAGCAGGATTGTCCCCACCGCCTGCTTCCAGTTCATTCCGCCGGCGATCAAGCTCGCCGCCAGCATGTACGTCGTCACCTCCATCGACATCGAAAACCAAAGCGCCACGTAGTTGTACGTCCCCCAGGTGCGCTGCGCCGGCATCGTCGGGGCCAGGTCATCGTTGTACAGCCGCTCGTCCGGCGCATACTCACCGGCATATTCGTCGCTGTCGATCGCAATGTTATGCGGCGGTGAAATCAACCCATTCCTCCGCCATTGGCTTCACGCTTCACAAACCGCCCGCGCCCCGTCGCTCCCAAAAACTTTCCTGGCTGCGAAACGTTGTCCACCACCAACTCCCCGCGCGACCACACCTTCGCCGCGTTGCCAGTCACCTTCCAGCCCTCAAACATCGAGTAGTCGGTCGCCATGCGCTGCGTCGCCGCCGAGATCGTGTACTCGGCGTTTGGATCCCAGAGCAGAATATCCGCGTCCAATCCCTCGGCGATGCGTCCCTTGTGCCGCTCCATGCCAAAAATCCTCGCAGGATTCGTCGCACTCAACGCCACAAATCTCTCCGGCGAAATCTTCCCCGCATTCACGCCGAAGTGCCAAAGAATCTGCAGCCGATTCTCCACCCCCGGGCCGCCATTCGGAATCTTGCGAAAGTCTCCGCGCCCCAACTCCTTCTGATCCGCGAACCGGAACGGACAATGATCGGTCGACACCACCGCCAGCGATCGATCGCGCAACGCCTCCCACAGCGGCTCCTGATTCCACTTCTCCCGCAGCGGCGGCGTGAACACATACTTCGCCTCCTCCCAGCTTTTCCCCGGCATCTGGTCTTCAATCGACAGCACCAAATATTGAATGCAAGTCTCCGCCAGCGCCTTCGCGCCGCGCCCCTGCATGAACTTCAACGCGGCCAGCGAATCCTCATTCGACAGGTGCACGATGTACACCGAAGCCCCCGCCATATCCGCCAGCGCAATCGCGCGATGCGTAGCCTCCGCCTCAGCCTTCGGGCTTCGCGACAGCGCATGGAAGTGCGGCTCCGTCTTCCCCTCCGCAATCATCTGCGCCACCACGACGTCGATCGCGCTGCCGTTCTCCGCATGCACGCAGCACAGAGCCTTCAGCGCCGCAGCCTTCTGCATCACTTTGAACATCAGCGCGTCGTCAATCATCAGCACGCCGGGATAGGCCATAAAAAGCTTGAAGCTAGATATCCCCTCGGCGACCATCTCTTCCATCTCGCGCAATCCCTGTGCGCCGTCTCCCGGCCCCAGGTCCGTCACGGCCATGTGCAGCGAATAATCCACGCAAGCCTTTCCGCGCGACTTCGCCCTCCACACATCGAATGCCTCGCGCATAGTGTGCCCCTGGCTCTGCAGCGCGAAATCAATCAGCATCGTCGTCCCGCCCACCGCCGCCGCCTGCGTGCCGGTGATGTAATCATCCGCCGAAGTCGTGCCCCCAAACGGCATGTCCAAATGCGTATGCACATCGATCCCGCCGGGCATCACCAGCAACCCGGTCGCGTCCACCACCTCGTGCCCGTTCTCGTTGATCCCCGAGCCCACTCGCGCAATCATCTCGGCCGAAATCAACACGTCCATCAGCTTCGATTCCGTCGCACTGACCACCGTTCCATTCTTAATCAGGATTCCCATAGTCGCTCCCTACGCTTTTACGCTCTCCGCACTCGCCACGCGCTCCGCCCACGTCTCCGGACACAGTCCCGTATCCACGCGCTCCATCGTGATGCACTCCGGCACCGGACAAACCAGCGAGCACAGATTGCACCCCACACATTCATCCGCATCCACACGCGGAATTCTCTCGAGAGGCGTGACCGCGCCATTCGAACCGTCGCCATCCAGATCCAGCTTCGGAATCGGCGTAGTCACAATCGTCTTCACCGTCTGCGCAAACACCATTGCCGGAGTCGGCTTGCCCTGCGGATTCGGTTCGTGTTGGACGTAGCGCGGATCAGTTCCCTTTACCGGCTGCTCCATCCCGCCGTCCGCGCGATCCAG
>JBEKFF010000094.1:0-13048 GCA_050013455.1 Acidobacteriaceae bacterium
TTCCGGAGCCGGAGATCCTCCTGCATGCGTTGGCGTAACTGTGTCATGGACACCTCCTTCGGTGTCCAACACTCTATCCAAACGCCACAAAAGCACACCCCGCCGCGCTAGCGGCTTAGTGCAAATCGCCTATGCACTCTCCGAGGTCTGGCTAACCGCGATCTATCAGCTGCGTCTGAAGTCGCCAGTTGATAGGCTGAAGCTCGCCCTGCCTGCTCACGAAGTCTCCGCTCGTGGCGATGCCTGCTCTGTGCCAATGAACGCGCGGCCGAGCAATGCTGTGCTGAATTGCATTCCGTACAAGACGTAAATCGTTTCGATAGATTCTGGACCCTGGTGGCTTCTGCTCTACTTCTTGCCGGTATGGGATGGAAGAGGACATCTTCCGTCTGGTTTTGTGTTGCAAGGCGCACGTTTCGTCTGCGTCGGCGTTGCTCTTTCTTATGTTCGTTGTCGCAGAGTTCGGCCATACTTTGCGATGTTCACCTCCTTGATCTTTCCAGGGTCTCTCACGCATTTCAAGGTGGATGGTTATGTTGGCTGTACGTTGGGTGGTTGTTTGCACGTGTATGTTGGCGGGTCTTGTTCGTTTACTTAAGATGGGTATAGCTGGATTCTTAGGCTTGTCTCACACTCCGTTCCGCCCTGGCCGGATGCCCCGCGCCATCCTCAAAGTAGCTGTGATGCCAACGCTGCCGCTGGCATTTGGGGGCACAGGCCTGGCTCTGAACTGCACGGTCACCTCGACCGCGGACAGTGGCACCGGCACACTGCACTCGTGTCCTACGAATCCCGTCAGCCCCACGATCATCAGCTTCAGCCCCTCGGTCACGGGCACCATCACGCTGGCCAGTGCGCTGCCGGCGATTAGCACGAACCTGACCATTCAGGGACCGGGCGGGCAACCTGACTATCTCCGGCGCTAACGCATTCACGGTCTAAACCATCAATTCCGGGACGGTCAGCATCTCCGGGCTGACGATCGCCAATGGATACAGCACTGCTTCCTACACGGGAGGCGGCATTACCAACGGTGGCACCTTGACGGTGAGCGATGACAACTTCTCTGGTAATTCCGGGGTCGATGGCGGTGGCATCGAGAGCGTTGGACGCTAACGGTGAGCAGCAGCACGCTCTATAACAACTCCGCCAATGGTGTCAGCGGCTCTTCCGGTTGGGGTGGCGGCATCGTCGTCAACGTCGGAGCCGCGACGGTCACCAACAGCACCTTCTTCGGCAATTCGGCTACGTTGTCGGCGCCAAGCGTTGCCTCTCCCGTCTCACAAACGGCATTGTGACTTGAAAACTCTTGTTCTCGTCTTCGCCGACTCTACTTGGTCGGTCGCTTTGAGGTGCCGTTTCGTACGAACTCTCCGTCCTGCATCTCCCTATTGGATCGATCCCTCTTTCGCCCACGATGTTCCTGTGCATAGCCACGTCGCGGTCTGGCCCGAATTCACCTTGATCGCCAATGTTCCCGCGCAGTGAGGTGTTCCACCTGAGGCACCCACAGATACCTTGTAGCTGCCCGGAGACACGTTGAGGGTCGCGTTCGTTCGCTCTCCTCGGCTGACACCGTTGATCGTCAGCGCCGCGCCGCTCGGGTCCGAGTCGATCACCAATCTGGCTGGTTGGGGAGGCATCTGAGGCGATAAGGTGGCCGAGCACAGTAGAACGAGTCCCGGCCATGCTCTCAACAATCTCTTTGAACTCATCTCAATTCTCCGCACTCAGGTCGTGAAACGCAAAGTCAGCCAGGAAGAACGCTCCCGCCAGTAGTGCGTAAAACTGATAGTAGACCGGGTATTCGAGGACATACGCGCTGAAGGTCTCGTAGCTGAACATTCCGACCAGGTAGGAGTGGATCACAAATCCAAAGTACAGCGACACGCCCGCGGCCATGGCCGCTAAAAGCGCGGACCACATGTGTCGGGGCTTGGGCCGGTGTGCGTTCCTGTTGCTCAGAAGCAGCCCGAGGCCGCCCAGCAGCGCCGTCGCCAAAGTGGTCAGCAATTGACTGGAATCCGACACCGCCGCGACCGACATTCGCTGCCAATCGGTTACTTTCGAATCGGAAGACGAGATGACTGTGTTTGGCGGAAATGCCGCGGCATTCATGTGACGCTGAACGCGCCACACCGTCGCGACCAGGAGCACTAGGCCAAGATAAAACGCCAGTCTAATAGTCGTTCGTCGCTCACTAGTGGGCGCCATCCGAAAACCTCCGGCGTAAATGGATTTGCGTGAGGCTTGAGAGTGCAGTGGATTCGGCTATACGTCGCTGGACATCCTCGAGGAACCTGGCTGAAGAAGTACAAGTTCCCATAACCAATAAGCCGCTGTCAAGAGTTGCGGCTCGCCCGAATTTCGATCTATTCTTCAATTCGCGAGGCAAAGAGCGAGCCCTAATTCGGCTGTTGTTCGCGCCGCAGACCGCTCATGCTCGCGCCTGCTGTGGTGCTGGTAAAAATCTCGCCAATTCACATAAAACCCGCTTGATTTCTTTGAGCAGAGCGGAATAGGATAACGCACATCTAAGCAGGTTGAGTCCGAGCACGAATCGGCGTCAACCCCACGCAACCGGAGCCAAAGAGTTCTCGGTTAATCGCGTAGGCCCTTAGTAATTCTCCCTCGCATGCTTCTGACGTAGTGAGGTCCTCTCGCTAGTGCCCAGACCCAGGTCTCCCCTTAACCATGGAGTCTCAGCGGTGCTTCGCTCAGTCACGCTCAAGTGAACTCACGAAGGAAAGGAAAAATATCATGCCGACGACAATTTCTGTAGCGCCAGCAACAAACTTGATTGGAAGCGTAAAAGTAACGCCAACTTCGGTCCAACCCGGTCAACCTGTTCTCGTTGCGGTATGTGACGCAGCGGGCAACCCAATCTCCGATCCTACGATCACCGTGCTGATTCAAGGTGTTCCTGGCAGCTCGCGCTACTTTCAGTTCCCCATCGCCGGCACGATCACTCTCTCGATTACCGCTGCCCAAGGGAAAGTAACGCAGACTTCCCAAGCCGTCGTCACTGTGGCAGGAGCGCCGTTGGCGTTCCGCAAGTCGCTGTCGGCGCCGGTGGTGACGGAGATGCCGATCATCCAGATTTCCTCCGTCCCTGGTCAGCCATACTCAGCGTCCTTCGCCCTGGGAAACCCGAGTTCGATCCGAGGTGTGATCGCTTCCGCAGTCAACAAGTCGAATGCTACGAATATCCCTGTAGCGACTGGAAAGACGATCACCGCTCCGGTGAATGCGCCTTTCACAGCGAAGGTAGCCCTCTCAGCAGCCGATCTGATCGCGGCAAAGGCCGCTGTTCCCGCAGCCACCGCGCCAGCGAGTACTCAGGCAACGGTCGTTGCCGCACCAACAGACCCACTCGGGGTTGCATTTACCAAGACTTTGGCAACATTGCCGGTAATGGACGTCACGCGGATTGCGCCGACCTCCGTGAAAACAGGAGCCACCACCACCGCAACCCTGTCGGCCGTACTGACGGAGCAGGGTGGTTTACAGGTAACCCCCGAGGCGACAAGTTATCGCTGGAGTTTTGGCGACGGACAGACTCTCGTCACGCAATCACCCGAAGTGACCCATGACTACTCCGCATCGATCCAGGCCGGGGACGTGACGCGCAGCTTTGACGTCACATGCGCTATCGCGCAGGACAATGTCACGGTGACACGGACGCTCGTACTGCATTCTGCCTACGGGCTTTGCAAACGGCTTGGAGTGATCGTTCCGCGCGTCACGGGCAATACCTATGCAAAGTTCAACCAGGTCGCGTTCTCCGCTTCACTGACAGTCAACAATCTGGAAGCCACCCCGATTACGCTGAACAGCATGGCTTGCGTTCCGCTCAGCGATGCAACGAGCTACGCGCCGCCGGCGCCGAAGTTCACAAACATGCAGACCGCGGTGACCGTGGGGGACAAATCCGCCTCTGCGATTGCGGTTTACATTCCGGTGAGCGAACTCCAGGTAACCGGTGCTCAAATCAGCAGCTTCGCCGTGTACTACAGTGGGTCAATGCAGGCGGGCGGCACGACCACGCCGGTACGCTTTTCCTACGTCTTCCGGATTGCGCTGGCCGACCAGTGGGTTCTGAACCTTCCGGCATCCTCGATCCTGACCGGCACGGGCTGGAACCTGACCGGAGCGCTGGGGGCGGCGAGCGGCATTTTGGCTCACCCCACCGTTGGGACGAGCCTGACCGGGACCCAGATTGTGGATCCGGCTACGCGGACAATCGCCATCGCGTTGCCAGCGAATGCTACGACCAATCTTCAAACGCAAAGCACTGTTCAGTCGGCCATTGATGCAGGCCTGACGAGCATTGCACAGACTGCGGCAAAGACTGGGACGAATGCGCCTATCGCGCCAGCGCCCGCGGGTGGGGCTCCAGCTCCGAAACCCCTCGATTTACCGTTCAATCCTTTGTCTCCGCCTGCAGTTGCGGCTGGTAATGAATGCTATCCCGACGACATTTCCGATGCCGACGCGGCGACGGCTACCGCAGCAAATTTGGTGTGCCAACTCACAACGCAAGTCGAATCCGTAACCGTGCCCGCGGCGTTCCAGAACGCGTTGCAGGGAGATGTCATTCTCTCGCCCGCCCCAGTTGGGACAGGCGACATGATTGCCGCCATGTTCAAGGCCCTCATTCCACCGCAGCACCACGGGCACTCCGGCATGATGACGGCGAACTTCTATGAAATCACCCACTGTACGGCCTCGCCCGACCGGATATCCAGCAACTTGAATAAGGACGCGCTTGGAATCCCAACGAGCCTGAACGCCAACCTGCTGCAGTATGCATGGCCCGGAAGCATGACACAGAGCATTGACGATGCGACTACGGCCTTGAACTACCTTGACCCGGACAACAACTCGTATTCGTTGCAGAGCTTCAACACCGACTCGGAGGGCGAGGGATATGAGGTGATACCACCGCTGGTCATCAAGCCGCTCCCTGAAAACGAGGGGACGGTCCGGGGGAAGCTTCGCGCGGCTGCGGATATTGCGCGATCCAAGGGCGCACAATACGATTCCACCGGAAAAATGACGACCAAGGGAGGCTGCTACTACTCGTTTTATTGTTATACCGATCCGCAGATTGCGGCGGGCTTCACCGACGCCGCTGGCGCGGATGCCGGATGGGCGGAGGGGATGTCTCCCGCTGTCTGTTCGTCCTTCGTCTGGCTCAGCTTGAAGGAAAACGGCATCCCCCTCGTCGGGAACCCGCAATACGAAACTCTGTCAGAGTTTTCAGCAACTGCGGTCGCCGGTGGAGCACAAGTGGGTCCACAGACGCTCGATGGGCTCATTTATTACCCGGCGGCGGAGAGAGTGGCAGCGGCGAACGGCCTCTACCAGCTCTTTATGGAGCAGGCCCTCAACCAGGAGGGAGGCTTCGGAACCATTCCTGGGATCAACCAGGCGATCGCCGGGCCACTGGCGGATCAGCTCCTGAATACATTTGCATCCGGCAACGCCAATCTGCCGGGATCGAACGCATGGCAGAATCCTGGAGACGGGAACGCGGTCAGCCCGGACAACATTATCTTCTGGAATCCGCCGTTTTACGGCTACGCCGAACCGTTGCAATACCTGCCGCGGCACACGGAGCAGTACACCGTCAGCAAATGGACCAAGGTGCCGCCCACCTCGGGTTCAGTCAAAGGAAAGGTTACACTCAACGGCAGTCCGGTCGCCAACGCACATGTGTGGGTGTATATGCCCAAGGGAGATACTTACACCGCTTCCGACGGAAGTTACACGCTGGATAAGGTTCCCGTCGGCACGTACGCGCTCAAAGTCCAGGCCGTCGTCACCACCAATGGCATCGGCGTGACCTATACCAATGGCGAGAACGGCGAGACCGTCACGCTGACTTCGGCCAGCCCCAACCTGACTGAGAACATCAGTCTGCAGGGAAATGCGCTGCCCTTCCGGCAGATGGACTTCTCGTATTCCATCAGCTGCGATCACGGCGACGCAAATCCATTCAATACCCACGGGGTCCAAACCGCAGGACCTTTCACTAGGTCACTCGACCTCAATCCAGGACAGGTGACAAACAGCCTGACCTATTCGTTCGATTACAACGGCGGCGGCTATTTCCACATCAACTACGTATTCTCGGTCTCGCTGCTTCAGGATTACTCCATCGAGGTTTCGCTGGTTGGCACCATGTACGACGATAACAGCCCGCCGAATTTCCAAACTCAGTACGCACTTCCGCCGTTCAATGTGCCGATGGGTGGAAGCTGGAGCGGCTACACCAACATGGAGAACGCGAATGGGTATCACAACGGCCCGGCGATATTCACGTTCTCGGTGAGCAACAATCAGCAAACCGGCTGAGGTTGTTTCGCTCGCAAAACTCGCAGAGGCGGGCTGTTCGGCTCTGTTCGAACACACCACGCTCGTGGCCGCTGCGCTGTACCGAAGCCTGCGATGCATGATGCCCGCTGCTACCCGCGCGTTGGGTCCACCTGTTTCCACTGCTGTCTGACTTGAAACAGGTGGAACCAACGCCTACTGTTTATTTTTTAGCCCACGCCTTCTGAAGCCCTGAAACAATGCTTTTGAGCTTTTCGTTCGATTCCTTTCATTGGCATCCGACGCGCACTTCGGCAAACCTCCCGGAATACAACCGCGAACGCACAAGCATCAAGCGGAGGTCACGCCGCGGTTGTGTCCTGAGCAGGCGATCGTAGCGGCGAACGGACAGCCGGTGCAGCGCGGCGCGCGGGATGAATTCTACCGCCATCCGGCAACACAAACTGCTGTTTCCCGATCGGCGAAGTCCCCCATCACCCCGCGATCAATATCCTTCACGTAGTACCCCGCCGCCGCTGCTCCCGACAGCCCCGCCACTCGCCGCAGCCTCCGCGAAGACCACATCCTGCGTCACACTCTGCCCGGACGCCACCACTGTCGACAGAACCACAGACGGCTCGAACCCATCCTCCGGCGCATCCAGCCGCCACGTCCCCGCATTCCTATTAGATGGTGTTGCATCGACCGGTTGAGACCGCCGGTGTTTGCGTCAACTTCGATCCCACCGCACCTACCCGAAGAACTTGTATCGGTCCGTGATCCGGCCGCTGCCCTGTACGCCTTGAGGCGCCGCAGGCGCCTTCTCCCATGCAACCACTACAATTCCTACAGAAGGTGGTGCCCATGCAGTTCGCCAATCGAGTCAAGAAAGTTCAATCGTCCGCCATACGCGATCTTCTCCGTTACGGCACCGACCCGAGCGTAATCTCTTTCGGGGGTGGCTACCCCGACCCGCAACTATTCCCGTCCGACAAACTTCAAGCCGTTTACGAGATTTTGCTCACTAGGCATGCCCCCAGGGCCCTGCAGTACACCGTATCCGATGGCATTCCAGAGTTGCGCGCCCACATCGCTCAGCGCATGCGGGACGACGGCACCTCCTGCACTGCCGACGACGTCCTTGTACTTCACGGTGCGCAGCAGGGTCTTGACCTTGTCGCCAAGATGATGGTCGAACCCGGTGACACCGTTGTCGTCGAAGACCCTACTTTCCTTGGCGCCACGATCGCCTTCAACGTCTTCGAGCCCAGGTACGCCACCGTGCACATGGACCGCGACGGCATGGACACCGACCACCTCGAAGCAGTCCTGCGTGCCAACCCGAATACCCGGCTCATCTACACCATGCCTGATTTCCAGAACCCCACTGGCGTGACGATGAGCCTTGCTCGCCGCCATCGCCTGATCGAACTGGCTAACCGGTTCGACGTCCTCATCCTGGAAGACTCGCCTTACCGTGCTCTACGTTTTGAAGGGAGCCATCTTCCAACGCTCAAAAGCCTCGACACGGAAGGCCGCGTGGTCTTCCTCGGCAGCTTCTCCAAGATCATGGCTCCTGGCATACGTCTCGGCTGGGCAGTCGCCAGCAGTGATGTGCTCGGCAAGCTCGCTCGCCTCAAGCTTGCGGCCGACACACAATGCAGCACCCTCAACATGATGGCGGCGTCCCTGTTTCTCGATACCTATCCTATCCAGGATCACATCGCCACGGTCTGTGCCGCCTATAGCCGCAAGCGCGGGCTTATGTTCCATGCGCTTGACTCGACCTTTCCAGCCTCGGTCCACTATACCCGCGCCGAAGGCGGCCTCTTCACCTGGCTGACCTTTCCCGACGGCTTTGACACCACGCGCTTCATGCTCGAAGAGGCGCTGCCGAAGGCCAAGGTCGCCTATGTACCGGGTGCACCATTCTTCGCCACGACGCCTCACACCAACCATGCCCGTTTCAACTTCTCCGCCCTGCCCGAGCCTACCATCACCAGCGGCATGACCCGTTTAGGAGAACTCCTTACCGAATGCCTACCGCACGTCGCGACATCGCTCGAGCAGATCGCCTGACAATTGTGGACTAGCCAAGCAAAACACAAGTGCAACCGCGCTCCCCGCGCAGGCCATAGCAGAAGACGATACCGCCAGCCCTCGGCAAGCAGCCAGAACGCCTACACGGGTCGAACTTAGCGGGAAGTTGGCCCTGGAGCACGCCTTTCCCGGTGATATAGGTGAACTCTATTTGGGATTAATTGGGGGCAGTATCGGAGGTCGAAAGCCGACTCCTTCGAGTGACCTGGCCAACTTTAAGCATGAGCAGTCTTGATCAGAAACGGCGCAGGGCTCGGATTAGCGTAAGAACAGCAATACAGTAAGAGGGACTCGGTCCCCTTTGGGCCCGCCTAAGGGGGACCATTTTATATGGCGAAAGGAATGGGTAGGCCAGAGTTCCCCAAAGCAGTAAAGCGCCCTTGCAATCAGCCTGGATGCATGAATTGTCAGACTTTCGTTTCAGCAATACCCATCGCACACCGGCCAACATTCGGGCATACAACTATCGTTGTGGAAGGTCTAGCGTTCGAGTGCACGACCTGGCCTGGAAAGAGATGCATCACCAAGCCCTCAGATGAGATCGATAGGCGTACGATAATGAGCCGCAAGATTGAAGCTGTGGATGGCCTGGACACGCTCGTCGGAGGCGGCGAGGGAGCAGTTCAACGAGGAGTTTGTCGGGGCGGAGTTTCATCGGTGCTGGCTGGTGTAGCGGCGTAGGGGTCGAGCAATGGCCCAGCCGACAGGGCAGCGGGTTGACGGGTGTCCAGTGTGGGTTTACCGCGATAGGAGGGAGCGATCAGGTCGCAGGTGAATTGCCGAAATGCGGAAATTCCATCGTATACCGAGGGGCCGGTGGGGCATGAGTTTCGTGTGCTGATAAATGAGCTTCCAGGTTGAAGGTACTCGGCATGATTCTTCTTAAATCGTTGATAATATGGGCATAGGCTTCCCTTATGACAATTCACAAACGCTTCAGTGGTATCAGGCGTTCAACCGTGTTCAGCGGTTTTGTGATGCTACTGGCAGCATTAGTAGCGAATACCGTGATTATGAGGATTCAGCTTGGCCTGCAGATCAGGAATCAGGTTCGTGTAACCCATAGCCGGCAGGTTCTTTCGGAATTAGGAGAGACGGAGCTGCTGCTGAAGGACGTCGAGATCATACAGTTCAGCTTGCTGTATACAGACGATCCACGGTACCTCACTCCTTATAGTGCGGTTATCTCGCAGCTTCGGCCGCAAATGCAACGCCTTGAAGAGGTGACAGCCGACGACCCGCAGCAACAAGGCCGCGTACTTTTGCTACGCAAGCTGGTCGACAACAAGCTGGCTCAAATAGCCCAAACGATTCTGCTCGACAAATCAGGTAAGAGCAAAGAAGCAACCGCCCTGATTCTGTCCGACTCCGTATTGAATACGACGCGCGATATCGAACATATTGTGGATTCGATGGAACAGGATGAGCTTGCGTTGCAAGCTTCACGGTCAGCGATTTCGCAGAGAAGCATTCGGCTAACGGTCGCTAGCATCTACTTGACCAATTTGCTTCTGCTGATAGGGATCATCCTATTGGCACAACACACACGCAACGAGATGAGAGCACGTGATGATGATGCTCTGGAGCTAAGGAAAAGGCAGCGGAACCTGTTTGAGATCCAGGAGCGACTGAGGCTTGCGCAGGATGTTGCGGGCATGGGTACGTTTGACCTGGAAATACCGTCAGGCAAACAGACGTGGTCCGAACGAACGCTGGAGATCTTTGGCTGTGCACCACATACCCACCAACCGGAGCCCGAGGAACTGATGGAAAGGGTCCATCCGGGTGATCGTTCGCTGGTGGCGGAGAAATTAGAAGAAGCCATGACGGGGAAGCGGGTGCAGGCCGAGTACCGGATTCTGCCCGGGGACGGCAAGGTCCGATGGGTCGAAATCTCCGGCAGAGGAATATTCGACAATACGGGAGAAGCTAATCGCTATCTCGGGGTGGTGTATGACATTACCGAGCGGAAGCTGGCGGAAGAGAAATTGCATCGGTCTGAGGATCAGCTGCACGCACTGACGGGGCGATTGCAGACGGCCATCGAGAGCGAGCGGCTGCGGATCGCGCAGGAGCTGCACGACCAGCTTGGGCAAGCGCTGACTTGCATCAAAATGGACCTTGACTGGATCGTGCGGAAGCATGGGGCGGGCGGGGACGTCTGGGTTTCGATGGTCCACGATGCGATGCGCGTTGTCGACAGCAATATAGCGCTCGTTCGGAGAATAGCGACGGAGTTGAGACCGCAGTTGCTGGATTCCATGGGTTTGCGGGCAGCAATTGAGTGGGAGATCGAGCAGTTCCAGCGCCGTTCAGGAGTAAGATGTGTTGTCCGGCTAACAGAGCATTCTCTGGATCTCTCAAATGAAAAGAATATAGCCGTATTCCGGATCTTTCAGGAGGCGATGACCAATATTGCGCGGCATGCGGACGCAAAGAATATTTGCGTTGATCTTGAGCGTGAACATGACGATGTCGTGCTCAAATTCCAAGACGACGGTATTGGATTCTCGAGCGATCTAATGGAGCAGATGCAGTCGCTGGGGCTGCTAGGTATGTATGAACGGGCGCTTGTAATGGGGGCGCATCTTGAAATAAAAAGTAAGCCAAACCAAGGAACCGCAATCATTTTGCGAGTGCCCTCAGACAAATCTGGCATAATAGCCGCAGAACCCCATGAAGATATTAATCGTTGACGATCACGCCGTCATACTCCAAGGACTGAAGCGGATCCTTGGCGATGAATTCGCAGGGGCTAGCTTCGGAGAGGCGCACCACTTTCAGCAGGCCATTGATCTATTGCGACAAGAGCGCTGGAATGTGGTGATCCTTGATATCGATCTGCCCGGTCGAAGCGGTCTTGATGTGCTTCGACAGATCAAGAGCGAACATCTGAGTTCCTCCGTAATTGTGTTCAGTATGTATCCGGAGGAACAATTTGCGGTTCGTGCCTTAAAGGCAGGAGCTTCAGGATATGTCGCGAAAGATAGCGCTTCAGAACAACTAGTGGAGGCAATACGCAAGGTAGTCGGTGGAGGAAAGTATGTGAGTGCTACTCTTGCCGAACGCCTGGCGGCCGATCTGGGCGAGGAGAGGCTGAGAGTACCGCACGAGATTCTCTCCGATCGCGAGTTTGAGGTGATGCGCATGATGGCGGCGGGAAAGGGTACGACCGCGATCGCCGAATTGCTGTCCCTGAGTGTTAAGACCGTCAGTACGTACCGGACTCGGATTCTTGAGAAGCTGCAATTCGAAACGACCTCACAATTGATTCGTTATGCCATTGAGCAAGGGCTAGATCGCTAGAGGGACAGCCTGAAGAACTGGCCCCTAGTTTTGTAGGATTTAGACTACAAATGAGGCCACCATATTCCTACATGCATTTCCACAAGAGCCTGATAGCTATGTCAAGCTATGTGCTCCATGATTATCTTGCTCTCACAAAATCCACGAAATAATGTCCAGTTATCAACAGCATTCGGGATGGCACAACTTCAAAGCAATCAGGTTGAACCAAACTTCTTGGGGCAATCAGACGTGATTGTCATAGCCCAAGGGTGCTTTGCGCACCTTTGAATTGATCCCAAAGACAGAGATATCTGTTGGAAAGGATAATGTATGTCAACTCTTCCTCCTACTCTTTCACGAGTCGGTTATTCGAACTTTGACTATCGCTCCTGTGGGATGTTTTGCAATTTCTCTGGCAGCACCCTTGACGATTTCAATGCCATAGGAATGTTGATCTCGTTTCAAGCAGGAACGATTCTTCTACGTGAGGAAGACCCGGTGAATCACGTGTTCGTCATGCGCAAGGGTCAGGTCAAGCTATCGTGCATTTCCAAAGAGGGAAAAACCCTCAACTGTAAAATTGCTACAGCAGGAGATTTAATCGGCCTGGTTGCTGTTATCTCGGAATCCCTTTCCGAATTTACAGCGGAGACATTGTCCCCCACGGAGGTCAAAGTAATTCCGAGCAAAGATTTCTTGGCTTTTGTACGCGGTCATCATGAGGCAAGTATGCATACGTTGTCCGCCCTCGCGGCGGAATATAAGAGCGCGCACACAGGTACTCGGCGACTCGCGCTATCGGGCACAGTCGCTGGCCGCGTTGCAGGACTATTTTTGGATTGGGGTTATATGGCATCCCAGGGTAGAACTGATTTACGTTTTGTAATGACTCTTACCCACGATGATCTTGCAGATTTTACTTGTTCGACGCGCGAGACTATTAGTCGCACGCTGGGTCAGTTCCAAAAAGACAACCTCATCCTGATACGAGGGGCCAATATCCATATCCTCGCCCCTGAAAAGCTGGCCGCACTGGCTGCCTAGACAGGGATATGGAATTAGTCATCTGTGATTTCAGGAGGCTTAAAAAAGGTAAGCGTGTGGTCTGAACCGTCCCTGTGAGGGTGTGGCAGTAATAAGTGTCCACCTAAAAATAGGTGGACACCTATTTAGGTGTGTCCTCTGTGGTGGTGAGGGTGAGGTTCCATGGCAACAGATCCGCGATCCTGCTGATGGGATGGTCGGCGATGCGTTCGAGCACCTGATGGAGATAGAGCTCCGGATCGAGACCGTTGAGCTTGGCTGATCCGAGCAGCGAGTAGATGGCGGCGGCGCGATCTCC
>JBEKFF010000095.1:0-13043 GCA_050013455.1 Acidobacteriaceae bacterium
GCTCGCAACACTGATCTTCAACTTCCATGACGTTCAATCAACTGCTCCGGGCACGATCCAAAATAGCGACACCATCTGGCTCTGGATCGCCCTCGGCGTCGGCGTTCTCGCTCTCATTGCCGCCTTCATCCTCGCCCGCGTCGTCCTCGCCGGCGACACTGGCTCCCCCGACATGCGCGTCATCTCCGACGCCATCCGCGAAGGCGCCGAAGCCTTTCTCTCCCGCCAGTACCGCTCCATCGGCATCATGGCCGTCGTTCTCGCCATCATCATCTTCCTCGGCTACCACTTCTCCGCCAGCACCCGCGACGTCGCCGTCCCCACCGTCATCAGCTTCCTGGTCGGCGCCATCTGCTCCGGCCTCGCCGGCTTCACCGGCATGTACGTTTCGATCAGAGCCAACATCCGCACCGCAGCCGCAGCCCGCAATTCACTCAACGGCGCTCTCCAATCGGCATTAAGAGGCGGTGCCGTTACCGGCCTCGTCGTCGTGGCTCTCGCCCTCATCGGCATTGGAGTCCTCTTTCTCTCCTTTGGTGGCCTGAACAATCCCCAGCACGTCGTGTATGAGCTGGTAGGCTTCGGCTTCGGAGCCTCCCTCGTCGCCCTCTTCGCCCAGCTAGGCGGCGGCATTTATACCAAGGCTGCCGACGTAGGCGCCGATCTAGTCGGCAAGGTAGAAGCCGGCATCCCCGAAGACGATCCCCGCAACCCCGCCGTCATCGCCGACCTCGTCGGCGACAACGTAGGCGACTGCGCCGGCCGTGGCGCGGACATCTTCGAGTCCACCGCCGCGGAAAACGTAGGCGCCATGATCCTCGGCGCTGCGCTGTATCCCGTCTTCGGCATCAAGGGCATCCTCTTCCCCCTGATGGTGCACGCCATCAACCTCATCGCCTCCATCATCGGAGTCGCCGTCGTCAAAACCACCGACAACGAAGATCCCATGCGCGCCCTCAACCGCGGCTTCTACGTCACCTCCATCCTGGCCCTCGCCGGCTTCGGCGGCATCGTCTACAAGATGCTCAACGGCCCCGGCGTTCAGCCCGGCTACCTCTTCCTCTGCGGCGTCATCGGCCTCGTTACCGCGTTCCTCTTCGTCTGGATCACGCAGTACTACACCGAGAGCCGCTACCGCCCCGTCCAGTCCATCGCCGAAGCCTCCCTCACCGGCCCCGCCACCAACATCATCAGCGGTCTCGCCGTAGGCATGGAAACCCCGGCAATGCCGGTAGTCGTCATCTGCTCTGCCCTCCTCCTCAGCTACTACTTCGGCGTCAAGGGTCTCGCGGGCGTCGACCTTCCCGGCATCTCCAACTACGTCAAAGGCATCTACGGAACCGCCATCGCCACCATGGGCATGCTCTCCTGCGCCGCCTACATCCTGGCCATGGACACCTTCGGCCCCATCACCGACAACGCCGGCGGCATCATCGAGATGTCCAACCAGCCCGACGCCGTCCGCGACAAGACCGACAAGCTCGACTCCGCCGGCAACACCACCAAGGCCCTCACCAAGGGTTACGCCGTAGGCTCCGCCTCACTAGCCGCCTTCCTCCTCTTCTCTGCGTACCTCGAAGAGATCAAGTCCATCGTCACCGCCCGCGTCACCGCCGCAGGCTCAGCCGGCTACATGCCCCACGGCTGGTCCTTCACCAACGTCAACCTCGCCGAAATCCCCGTCTTCGCCGGAGCGATGCTAGGCGCGATGCTCGTCTACCTCTTCTCGTCGATGGCCATCAAGGCCGTAGGCCGCACCGCACAGATGGTCGTCAAAGATGTTCGCGACCAGTTCCGCGAGAACCCCGGCATCATGGCCGGCACCTCCAAACCCGACTACGCCCGTTGCGTCAGCATCGTAACCGGCGCAGCGCTCAAAGAGATGGTCCTCCCCGGCATCCTGGCAGTAGGCCTGCCAGTAGCGGTAGGCCTCATCTTCCGCAACTTCAGCTCCGTCTACAGCACCAGCACCGACGCCCTCACCGCCGGCGGCCTCTCCACCGTCCCGACCATCAACGGCGTCCCCGTCAACCTCGGCGGAGCCACCGCGGTAGCCGGCCTACTCATGGTCGGCACCATCGCCGGCGTCCTCCTCGCCATGCTCATGAACAACGGCGGCGGCGCCTGGGACAACGCCAAGAAGTGGATCGAAACCGGCAAGTACGGCGGCAAAAAATCCGACGCCCACAAAGCCGCCGTAGTAGGCGACACCGTAGGCGATCCCTTCAAGGACACCGCCGGCCCCTCCCTCCACGTCCTCATCAAACTCCTAGCCACAATCACCCTAGTCCTAGCCCCCCTCTTCCTCTAATAACCACTGATTGAGTCCTGGCCCTGATTCTGAGGCCAGGACCCAATCTGAATCGGCCATTACTGAATATTGTCCTTACAGTTGTCACACTCCTTAGCGTGCAACTGCAGTTCCCTCTCTAACAAGGCTACCTGCGTCTGACAAGCACGCACCTGATCGCCAAACATACCCAAATCATTCGGATGCTGGAACTGGGCGACTTGTAGGATTTCATTAAGCGCGGCTTGACCTTCTGCGACTGCAATTTCCAATTGAACACAGTCCGGACATTGATTCTGTAGCACTCGATCACCTCCTGATCTAGACTTCACTCCGGTAATCTGACACACGTTGGTACAGACCACAACCACTTAGCGAAATTTATTATTCCGGCGATCTATTTATCGCCGGGTGCCCCATTCGTACGCGCTCTTGCGGACGGGTGGGGTGCTGATGCCAAATTACCTCCACAACCATCGACGCTTCCCCTATACTGGCCCCACCGAAATCCAAGGAGCCACCATGTCCCGCGTCCGCCTCCTCATCGGCACCCGCAAAGGCGCCTTCGTCCTCACCTCCGACGCCACCCGTAAATCCTGGCAAATCTCCGAGCCCCACTTCCCCGGCTGGGAGCTCTACCACCTCAAAGCCTCCCCCGTAGACCCCAACCGCATCTACGCCTCCCAAACCTCGGGCTGGTTCGGCCAACAAGTCCAGCGCTCCGACGACGGCGGCCTCACCTGGAACCCCGTTGACAACCAGTTCACCTACGACGGCACGCCCGGCACCCACCAGTGGTACGACGGCACGCCCCACCCCTGGGAGTTCAAGCGCGTCTGGCACCTCGAGCCCTCGCTCACCGACCCCGACACGGTCTTCGCCGGCGCAGAAGACGCCGGCCTCTTCAAGTCCACCGACGGCGGCACCAGCTGGCACGAACTCCCCGGCCTCCGTACCACCGAAACCGGCCCAGCCTGGCAACCCGGCGCCGGCGGCCTCTGTCTCCACACCATCCTCCTCGACCCGACCAACCCCGACCGCATCATCATCGCCATCTCCGCCGCCGGAGCCTTCCGCACCGATGACGCCGGCCTCACCTGGAAGCCCATCAACAAGGGCCTCTACTCCAAATACATCCCCAACCCCACCGCGGAAGTCGGCCACTGCGTCCACCACATCGCCATGAACCCCAGCACGCCCAACACCCTCTTCATGCAAAAGCACTGGGACGTCATGCGCTCCGACGACGCCGGCGACAACTGGACCAAAATCTCCGGCAACCTCCCCACCGACTTCGGCTTCGCCATCGACGTCCACACCCACCAACCCGAAACCGTCTACGTCGTCCCCATCAAGAGCGACTCCGAGCACTTCCCCCTCGACGGCAAGCTACAAGTCTTCCGCAGCAAATCCGGAGGCAACGAATGGGAGCCCCTCACCCGCGGCCTCCCGCAAAAAGACTGCTACGTCAACATCCTCCGCGACGCCATGGCCGTCGACACCCTAGACGACTGCGGCATCTACTTCGGCACCACCGGCGGCCAGGTCTACTGCTCCCCAGACGGCGGCGACAACTGGCAAGCCATCACCCACGACCTCCCCTCCGTCCTCAGCGTAGAAGCCCAAACCCTCCCCTAACCCAAGTCACGTAGCGAAACTTCGCGTTCTTCTTCGCGCCCGTTGCGTCAATCCCTTTGCTGTTGCCGTTGTTCGTTTTACGCCGTCATCCTAGAACGAAGCGAAGGATCCCTGTATTTGCTTTTGCTGTTGCTTTTCTAGTTGTCATTCTGAGCGCAGCGAAGAACCTGATGTCTCCCGTTCTTGCCGTTGCTTTTCTTCCAACCCGGCGACGAACAGGTAACCCAAGGCTTCAGCCTTGGGTTTCATAGGCCGCCTACGAAAGGGCTTTAGCCCTGAGGTATGCTCTCCTCAACACCGCCCATGCCCACCATCCGCGTCGATCTCCCCATCCACCTCCGCCGCCTCGCCAACCTCCCCACCCACGAGACCACCCTCACCGTCCCCGCCCCCGCAACCATCGCCTCCGTCCTCGACGCCCTCGAAGCCGCCCACCCCATGCTCCGCGGCACCATCCGCGACCACGTCACCCAGCAGCGCCGCCCCTTCCTCCGCTTCTTCGTCTGCGAAGAAGACTGGTCCCATCTCCCCACCGACACTCCCCTCCCCGAAGCTATCCTCACCGGCCGCGAACCCATCATCATCCTAGGGGCCATAGCCGGCGGCTAACTTTAGATCTCCTTGCCCATCACCACAAAGTGCAGATCATCCCGCAGCGGCCGCCCAATCCGCCCATCCCCATACGGATACGGCTGCGTCTCCCCGGTCTTCCGATACCCCCGCCGCTCATACCACCCCATCAGCACATCCCGCCCCGACAGTACGGTCATCGTAATCCGCAGCCCGCCGCGCTCCCTCGCATAGCTCTCCGCAGCCGCCAGCAGCGTCCTCCCCAGCTTCCGATCCTGCACATCCGGACGCACGGTCAGCAACCCCAGATACCAATCCCCATCGCCCTTGTTCTGCATCCAGACAGTCCCCATCAGCGGCCCGCCCGGCTCCTCCCGCCACACCAGCAGCTCCGGCTTCTCCGCCAGCTCCTCCCGCAGCGACGCCTCGGTCAACCGCGGCCCCTCGATCAGCCCCGTCTCCACATTCCAGCTGGCGTCAGCCTGCCCATCCTGCTTCCCTGTTCCTCTGTAGGCCAGGTTCGCGAGCTCAACCACCGCAACATAATCCGCTTCCACCACTCGTTCCAGCAACATGCGCCCCAGTCTAAACCAAGCCCCTTCCCACCACCACGCGAAGCTGATCGCCGTCCGCGCAGGACCTCGGTAGAATATCCAGATGGCCCGTCTGTACCCCTTCCGCGCTCTCCGTTACGATCCAACCCGCGTCAACCTCACCGACGTCGTCACCCAGCCCTACGACAAGATCACCCCGGCCATGCAGGACGCCTACTACGCCGCCAGCCCCCACAACCTCATCCGCGTCATCCTCGGCAAGCACCTCCCCGCCGACACCGACGCCGACAACGTCTACACCCGCGCCGCCTCCACCCTCGCGGACTTCCGCCACGAAGGCATCCTCAAAGAAGAGACCGAACCCGCCCTCTACGTCTACTCCCAGACCTACACCGTCCCTGGCACTTCAGAATTAAGAGAGCGCCGCGGCTTCATCGCCCTCGGCCAGCTCCACGACTACGCCGACAAGGTCGTCTACCGCCACGAACAAACCTTTCCCAAGCACAAGTCCGATCGTCTAGCCCTCTTCAAGGCCACCCGCGCCTACTGCGAGCAGATCTACATGCTCTACTCCGACCCTGAATCCAAAGTCGACCACCTGCTCTTCGACACCGAAGGCGAGCAGCCCCCCGCCGCCATGCGCGCCCCCGACGTCGAGATCACGGACGAGTACGACGTCATCCATCGTCTTTGGAAGCTCGCGGATCCCGACATCATCCAGAAGGTCCTCGACGCCATGGCCGACAAATGGCTTCTCATCGCCGACGGCCACCACCGCTACGAGACTTCCACCACCTACATGCACGAGCGCGCCGCCCAGCTAGGCCAAGACCCCAACGCCAACCCTGTAGACGTCCCCATAGCACCGGGCAAAACACTCCCCCAACCAGCCTTCCCCGAGCAAGCCATGATGATGACCTTCGTCAACATCGACGCCCCCGGCATCACCATCCTCCCCACCCACCGTGTAGCCTTCAACCTCATCGGCTTCCACGGCCGCGAGTTCGCCACCAGGGCCGAGCAGTACTTCCACGTCATCGAGATCGCCCCGACACCCAGCGGCCATTACCCCGGCGCCGAAGCCCTCCTCAAGCAACTCAACGACACCCCCGGCGTAGCCTTCATCGCGGCCACCCGCGACGGCGACTTCCTCCTCACCCCCAAGCCCGAAGCCATCTCCCCACTCCTCGCCGCCCTCCCCGAGCGCCAGCAGCAGCTAGACGTCACGCAACTCCACAAAGTGATTCTCGAAAAACTTCTCAACCTCAACGAAGAAACCGTCCGCGCCGGCGGCAACATCCGCTACCTCCGCGAAGCCTCCGAAGCCCTCCAGCAAGTAGGCTGCGGCAACGCCGACATAGCCTTCCTCATCAAGCCCGTAACCCTCGACCAGATGCGCGACATCTCCCTCAACCTCGAAGTCATGCCGCAAAAGTCCACCGACTTCTACCCCAAACTCCTAAGCGGCCTCGCCATGTACACCCTCGACTAGCCGCCAGAGATAATGATTCGCCGCTGCTACCGCACGCGTCGCGCAAGCATCAGCGATGCTCCAAATCCCAGCAGAAACAAACCCGCGCCCTTGAGGTAACCTTCAGCCTCCGGCATTTGCTCCCTGGCCGCCTCGACGTCCTCGCGCGCCGAGCGATCGTGGTTGTCCACCGCCTCAATCGCTTCACCCATCGCATTCGGCATACTCATAAACTGAAACGTGTACACCCCAACACCCACCAGGCAAGCCAACGCACACAGGTACAAGGCGCGCTTCAGCGGCCTCACCGCGAGATCCCCTCCAACGGCGAGCTAGCGGTCGCATACAACTTCTTCCCCATCCGCCCCGCCAGAAACGCCTCGCGCCCCGCCTCCACCCCCTTCTTCATGGCGGACGACATCAGCACCGGGTTCTTCGCCGCCGCCATCGCCGTATTCAACAGCACGCCATCAAAGCCCATCTCCATCGCCAGCGCCGCATCGCTCGCCGTCCCCAATCCCGCATCCACAATCAGCGGAACGTCCGTCACCAGCTCCCGCATCATGCGCAGCGTGTACGAATTCGCAATCCCCAACCCCGTCCCAATCGGCGCCCCTAGCGGCATCACCGCCGCCGCGCCTACGTCGATTAGTCGCTTCGCAAACACAATATCGTCAGTTGTATAAGGAAGCACCGTAAACCCTTCCTTCACCAGCACGCGCGTGGCCTCAACCGTAGCTTGAACATCCGGATACAGCGTCGCCGTATCGCCAATCACCTCGATCTTCACCCAGTCCGAAAGCCCCACCTCGCGCCCCAGCCTTGCAGCGCGAATCGCCTCCTCCGCGGTAAAACATCCCGCCGTATTCGGCAGCAGAAAATACTTCTTCGGATCAATGAAATCCAGCAGCGACTCTTTGCTCCGGTCCAACTCCACCCGCCGCACCGCCACAGTCACCATCTCTGCGCCCGAGGCCTCAATCGCAGCCCTGGTCTCCGCGCCATCCTTGTACTTCCCCGTGCCAACAATCAGCCTCGACCCAAACGTCCGCCCTGCAATCACTAATGAATCCATATTCAAATCCTAATCCCTAATCCCTAACCCCTGTTCCCTGCCCTTAAAACACAAACGGCCCGCCCCAAAGGAGCGAGCCGTTATGCGGTGATCTGGTGGGATTGACTTGAGGCATCCGTTCTCGGATGAGCCTCGGAGTTGGAAAGCAAGCAAGAACTCGCTGTTCTGCTGTTGACTTTCCCTCGTAGGTCTAGAGCACGGACGCTCTAAGCCTCAGTCACCTCACGTTGCTTTGGACAACTCGAACAATCAATTTTCATAGGTTTGGACCATCCTCCTTTCCCGTGTTAAAACACAAAATAATCTTCGCCCCGCCCTCAAGTCAACGCCCCTAACCAACCCTCTGTGCATATCTGCATCTCACCTGCTGAATCCAAATCGCTTAGGAGAATTTCCCTCAATGAAACCCGCCACCCTCATCGGCATCCTTCTCATCGTCCTCGGCATCATCGGCTTCGCCGTCGGAGGCTTCAGCTTCACCCACGAACATCAGGACGCCAAGGTCGGCCCAGTCGAAATCGAGCACAAGCAAACCAGCACCGTCCCCATCCCACCCATCCTCAGCGGCATCGCCCTGGTCGGCGGCATCGCCCTCGTAGTCGTCGGAGCCAAGAGCAGCTAATGCGAACGAGCGCCCGCATCCGGCGCCCTCACTTCATGTAGGCCCGCACCAGGTCGATCAACTCTTCCCCCAGCTCAGGAGTCAGCGCCTTCGCCTTCGGCCCAATCAGGTGCAGCCGAATATGGTCCTCCAGCACCTCCGCCATCAATCCGTCGATTCCGCCGCGCACCGCCGCCAGCAGCATCAACACATTCGCGCAATCGTGCTCCTCGGTCAGGCTCCGTTCCACCCGCTCCATCTGCCCGTGAATCCTCTTCGCGCGATTGACCAGCTTCACGCGCTCTCTATCTAATTCCATCGTTGGTCTCCTATACCCTACTGGGGTATACTATTCCAAGAAACGAATAATTCACACTCTATTTCTTTTCGCCGATAGAGAATGAGAAAGCCTCTCATGTTCCCCCCTCGCACGATCCTGATTGCCGCGCTGTTCCTCTGCCCGCTGCTCGCCGCCTCCGACGCGCACGCGCAGTGGCACCCTCAGCCCTCCGCTCAGATCGCGCAAGACGCTCTGCCCAACGCTCCGTCCGCGCACCTCGCCGCGGATCTTCGCGCCAACTCCAACCCACTTTCCGCAGCCACGCAAAGCCTCCCGCCGTCCGCGCAGGACCCCGAAGCCACCCGAAGCCTTCCGCCGTCCGCGCAGGACCCGGCGACCAGTCCCGCGCACAACACCCCTTCGGCCGCGGACGACTCCACCAACAAGCCGCCGCAAACTTACAACCTGCACGCTCAGTACACCTTCACGGGTATGACGTATACCGCCTTCAGCGCCCAATACTCGAACCCTGCCTACCTGGTGTACGGAACCGGGAGCACCCTACCCACCGAAGCCCAAGCTCGCGAAACAGAATCGGCCGACGGCTACTTCGGCTATCGCTTGTGGTCCAACACGGAATTTCACTTCGATGCGCTGCTCTGGCAGGGCTATGGCGTGAACAACACCTACGGCATCGGCGACTTCCCCGACGGTGAAGCGTTCAAGGTGGGCGTCCGTTACCCCCACTTTGCCGTCGCGCGGTTTTTCACGCGGACGACAATTAACCTGGGTGGCCCGCAAGAGGCAGTGGAGGACGACTTACTCACCCTTCGTGGCAAGCAGGATACGAATCGCATCACCATCACCGTCGGCAGATTCAGCGTGAAGGACATCTTCGACAACAACCAATATTCCAACGACCCGCGCGGGCAGTTCATGAACTGGGCTCTCATGGCCAACGCCGCCTACGATTACCCGGCAGACGCCCTCGGCTTTACCACCGGCATCGCCGTCGAGCGGAACTGGGCGAACTGGACCCTCCGGTATGGATGGTTCCAGATGTCGAAATATAGAAACCAATTCACCGCCGAAGGCCTGTACCTCGTACTCCCGACCGAACCTCTATCAGGCGACGGAAAAATCTTCGAGGACTGGGGAATGGTGACCCAGCTCGAGCACCGTCACACCATCGCGACGCATCCAGGCGCGGTCCGCCTCCTGGTCTTTGACGACCGTATGAACAATGGCAGCTATAAAGCGGCGGTCGCCCTTGCCAATGAACCCTCCACCCTCGCCATCTGGGGCACGCCCGCAGCATTCCTGGCCAGCGCGAACGGCGTAACCGGTGGCATCGACGATACGCACGCCTTGCGCAACACCTGGGGCCTCGGTCTGAACATGGACCAGGAGATCACCAAAAACATCGGCGCGTTTTCCCGCATCGGTTGGAACAGCGGCCAGAACTCGGGGTTTGAGTTCACCGACACAAACTGGACGGCGACCTTTGGCGCGAGCATCAAAGGCGAGACGTGGAAGCAGCCAGACGACGTCATCGGCGCAGCCTTCCTCACCAGCGGCATTTCAAAGGCTAATCAGATTTACCACGCCGCCGGCGGCATCGGCATCCTCACCGGTGACGGCGCTCTGAACTACGGCCCGGAAAAAAACGTCGAGCTCTACTACGATCACAAATTCTCGAAGTACTTCCACGGTGCAGTGGATTATCAGTTTGTGGACGACCCTGCATACAACAAAGATCGCGGCCCTATCCCCGGCATCTTCGCGATCCGCCTGCACTTCGAGCGCTAGAGCAAGCTCGTCATTACTAAACCGCAGGCTCTTGCCTTTCTTTCTGTCATTCCCTCTGGGAATCTGCTGTTTGCTCGCTATGCCATGGGCACGCCTTCGCTTATATCGCTCTAGGCTCGCCGACGTCTAAGCCGACGTTCGCCGCTGCACCATCACCCGCAGCGCCCACCCCAGGTCGAACAACACCACCCCCAGCACCCCAAACACAATCGCCCTTTGATACGCCCGCCACACCGTAGCAATGACCGCTCCCTGCGGATCCCCCGCGCGATACAGCACCGGCACCGCCTCTCCCGCAGCAAACTCAATCTCTTCCGACCCCTGCGCAGCCTTCACCGTCACCAGCTCCCCACTCGGCAGCCGAAAACGAAACCGCGGCGTATACACCACGCCACCCTCTTTCGCGAACCCCGAAACATTCTCCGTGATCGTCGCCGTAGCCCTCACCCGCGTCCGCGCAAAGTTCCACGAGTGCGCCGCAAACACCGCAGCAACCACCAGCAACCCAAGCCCCAGCACCGGCAACCCACCAGCCAGCAGCGGTGCGACCCGCTCAAAGCTTTTCCGCAACCAACGTAAAAACTCCATCGCCCCACTCTAGCCTGTCTGCCCTTCGTAACCAAGACTTCATCGAGTCCCCGCACATTTGCAGCTAAAATCGACCACACAACATGACCTCTTCCCACAAGATCCTCAAAGTCGTTCGCCAGATCCATCTCTACATCGGCATCTTCATCTCTCCCGCCATCCTGTTCTTCGCCCTCACCGGAGCTCTCCAGACATTCAGCCTTCACGAAACCACGCGTGGCAGCGAATACAAGCCGCCCACCTGGATCGTCACTCTCGCCCAGCTCCACAAGAAACAAACCACCACCGTCCCCGTCCGCAAACAGCGCCCGCCTGACGCCACACCCAAGCCCGACAAGCACGCCGACGCCGCGCCGTCGCCCGAGCCGCCCCAGAAGTCCCATCTCCCGATGAAGATCTTCTTCCTGCTCGTCGCCATCGGGCTCTTCCTCTCGACCCTCACGGGCATCTATATGTCCTACAAATTCATGCGCAACAAGCTCGTGGTCACCGCCCTCCTCATCGCCGGCATCCTCGTCCCGCTCCTCCTGCTCCCCTTCTAGACACATCCGGGGGCACCATTCATGACCGTTCCACCGTCATGAGTGGGATAGAGGGTGCCACTCCAAGCCGCCTTCGCCTCTCTCTCCCTCGCCGTCCGCGCAGGACCCTATACTCGATCTAATGGTCACCCCGCTCGTCTTCGAACTGCCCGCCTTCTTCCTCGGCCTGCTCTTCGGAAGCTTTCTCAACGTCTGCATATCCCGTCTGCCCGACCACCTGAGCCTGAGCAAGCCGCGCTCGCACTGCCCGCACTGCTCGCACCCCATCGCCTGGTACGACAACGTCCCGCTCCTCAGCTGGATCCTTCTCCGCGCGCGCTGCCGCCACTGCAACCAACCCATCTCCTGGCGCTACCCCGCAGTCGAACTCTCCTTCGCCGTTTGGCTAACCTTCGCCGCCCGCACGGCCTTCCCTCTGCTCAAGCCGGGCATCTCCACCAACACCTTCGCGGCCACAACCATCGATGCCACCGCCTTCGCCCTCCTCGGCTTCCTGCTCATCGGCCTCCTCGTCATGGACTGGCAAACCCACACCCTCCCCGACGCCTTCACCCTCACCGGAACCGTCCTCGGCTTCCTCCTCCTCTGCGTCCGCGCCGCGTACCTCCCTCCCCACCAGTACGACCTCCTGCTCCACGGCCACAACCCGCTCACCAGCGTCGGCGGCACCGTCGACAACGGCAACGTCATCCTCACCGGCTCCGAGCACGTCGTCCTCGGCCGAATCCTCGGCATCGCCCTCGCCGCCGGCCTGCTCCTCCTCATCCGCTTCCTCTACAAGCAGCTCCGTCACCGCGAAGGCCTCGGCCTCGGCGACATCAAACTCGTCGCGATGATCACGGCCTTCCTAGGCTTCTGGCTCGCCGCCTTCGCCATCTTCCTAGGCTTCATCCTCTGCGCCCTCTACGCCGTCACCCTGATCGCCCGTCGCCGAGCCACCGCCGCCACCCGCCTTCCCCTCGGCGCCTTCCTCGCCATCGGAGGCCTCGTCGCCGCCATCCTCGGCGCCCCCGTCATCGCCTGGTACGCCTCGCTCTTCTAGGTCCGCGTCTCTGCTATCAATTCCCTCTGACCTCAAACCTGCCTCGCAAAGGACACGTTCATGACCACCAAAGTCTGCGTTGACGTCCCCGGAATGCCCGCCATCGGCCCGTACTCCCACGCCGTCCGCGCCGGCGGCCTGCTCTTCGTCTCCGGCCAGCCCGGCCTCGACCCCGCCACCGGCCAGGCCTCCCCCGACACCGAGCAGCAGATGCGCCAGGCCTTCCTCAATCTCGACACCGTCCTCCGCGCCGGCGGCTCCAGCCTCGACCTCGTCGTCAACACCACCGCCATCGTTCCCGACCTCGCAAACTTCCCGCTCGTCAATCAGCTCTTCGCCGAGTTCTTCCCCACCGCTCCCCCCGCCCGCATGACCATCAACGCCCCGCTTCCAAAAGGCCTCCAGTTCTCCATCGGCTGCGTAGCGGCGCTTGCCGATTCCTGATCGCACCTCGCCCCTTCCGCCCGACTGTCCGTTTCCCGCCCGAAACGTGCGATGACCGCGCGCAAACTTGACCCTTGACCGCGCCACTCCTACACTCAAAACTAGCCATGACGACGTCGAATCCCTACATTTGGCAGTA
>JBEKFF010000096.1:0-12620 GCA_050013455.1 Acidobacteriaceae bacterium
TCGAATGTTGGAGAAAGTCAGTATAAGTTGGAGAGGTTCATTGTTACGACGAATCGACGACGCGAAAAGCCGCACACGAGATTTCCGGCCCTGCGTCTTTTGATCTTTTTACTTCGTCCGTTCGGCATCAACGCATCCAGCACATCACAGGAGCCGTCGTGATCTTCTCCGGCCGTACGTTCTCGTTTCCCATCCTCGTCGCACTCATCGGCGCTGGCGTCTCTGCTGCGCCTCTTCCCGCGCAGGCCACGGCACAGCCAGACACCTACAGTCTCTTCTCCTCCATGCGCTGGCGGGAGATCGGCCCCATGCGCGCCGGCCGCACCCGCGCGCTTGCCGGAGTCGCCTCGGAACCTTCCACGTTCTACATCGGCGCGGTGGGCGGCGGTGTGTTCAAGACCACCGACGCCGGTCAGACCTGGCATAGTCTATGGGACGACCAACCCACCGGCTCCATCGGCGCGATCGCCGTCGCTGCCTCTGACCCCAACGTGATATACGTTGGCAGCGGCGAAGGCCTGGCCCGCCCCGACCTCTCCACGGGCGACGGCGTCTACAAGTCCACCGACGCGGGCAAGACCTGGACCCATCTTGGGCTGCGCGATACCCAGCAGATCGGGCAGGTCGCTGTTGATCCCACGAACCCTAACATTGTGTTCATCGCTGCCGAGGGACATCCGTACGGCCCCAACGAAGAGCGTGGCCTCTATAAGTCAACCGACGGGGGCGCCACGTTCAAGCGCGTGCTCTTCATCAACAATCACACCGGAGCCTCGGAAGTTCAGATCGATCCACAGCATCCCAACATCGTCTTCGCCGGCATGTGGCAGCGCCAGGAAGGTCCGTGGGAGAACGGCTCGTGGGAGGGGCCCGATGGCGGCCTCTTCCGCTCCACGGATGGCGGCGAAACCTTCACCAAGCTCACGGGCGGCGGCCTTCCCGACGGCATCACGCAGGTCAACCTCACCATATCGCCCAGCAACTCCAAGCGGATTTATCTTGAAGCCGCGACCGGCCGGCGGGTCGGCCTCTACCGCTCGGACGACGGCGGTAGCACCTGGGTCCACGCGCCCGATAACGACACGCGTCCCGAAGAGCGCATTGGCGGCGGCGATCTCCCCGTGCCCGTCGTCGATCCCAAGGATCCCGACACTCTGTACGTCGCCAGCGTCGTGACGTGGAAGTCTACCGACGCCGGCAAATCGTGGACCGGCTTCCGCGGCTCGCCGGGCGGCGACGACTATCAGGGCGTTTACGTTAATCCCAACGACACCAGGATCGTCGCGCTCACCAGCGACCAGGGCGCCGTCATCACCGTCAACGGCGGCAAGAGCTGGGGCCAGTGGTACAACCAGCCGACCGCACAGATGTATCACGTGACCACGGACAACGCGTATCCCTACCGCGTCTGCGGCGGACAGCAGGATAGCGGCAGCGCCTGCGTTCTCAGCCGCAGTAATGACGGCCGCATCACCTTCCACGACTGGCATCCTGCCGGCATCGAAGAGTACGGCTACGCGGCGCCCGATCCTTTGGATCCCGAGATTGTCTATGGTGGGAAAGTTACGCGCTACGACCGCCGGACCGGCCAGGTGCAGGACGTCGCTCCGAGCTTCGTTCGCTCCGCGTACCGCGCGCTGCGCACGGAGCCGCTGCAGTTCTCGCCCATCGATCAGCACAACCTCTACTTTGCCACCAACTTCCTCTGGCTTACGCGCGATGGCGGGAAGAACTGGAAGCAGATCTCGCCCGATCTAAGCCGCGAGACGTTCGACCTCCCCGCGGTGCTCAATCAATACGATAAAGAGAAGGATGCCCAACCCGTCCGCCGCGGCGTTATCTACGCTCTCGGGCTCTCGCCGATGAACATTGACCGCATGTGGGCGGGCACGGACGATGGCTTCATCTGGACCACAGCCGATAGAGGAGCGCACTGGTCCAACGTCACGCCCCCCGAGCTGAAGCCTTTCTGGAAGGTCTTCAACATGGACGCCGGCCACTTCGACACCCGCACCGCCTACGCTGCCGTCAACACGCTTCGGCTCGACGACATGCGCCCGCACCTCTTCCGCACCCACGACGGCGGAAAGACCTGGACAGAGATCAATAACGGTATCCCCGACGGCGCCGCCACCAGCACCATCCGCGAAGATCCTAAGCAGAAGGGGCTGCTGTACGCAGGCTCCGAAACGCAGGTCTACGTCTCCTTCGACGACGGCGACCACTGGCAGTCGTTGCGGCTCAACATGGCCGCCACCTCCATCCGCGACCTCACCGTCAAGGGCGACGACCTGGTAGCGGGAACCCACGGTCGCGGCTACATGATCCTCGACGACGTCACACCGCTGCGCCAGATCGCGGCGCAGACCGAAGCCAAACTCGCCGCGGAAAGCGCCTTTCTGTATGCCCCGCAAACGACGATCCGCGTGCGCAACAACATGAACCCGCCGACGCCGTGGCCGCCCGACATGGCAACTGGCCAGAACCCGCCCGACGGCGCGATCATTGACTATTACCTTGGCACCAATTTCTCGGGCCCCGTGACCCTGCAGATTCTTGACGCCAAGGGCGACGTGATCAGCGAGTTCAAGAGCACCGACCCTGTTCCGCCACTTGATCCGCGCTATCCGGACCCCACGCTGTGGGCGCGTCCGCCGCGTGTTCTCTCTGCCGCTCCCGGCGCGCATCGCTTCCTCTGGGACATGCAGTATCCGCAGGTGCCTGGCATGTCCACTGGTCCCGACGCCGACTCCGCCGTTCCTCATGACACGCCGGCCGTCTCCTCCGCTCCGTGGGTGATGCCCGGCGCCTACACCGTGCGGCTGATCGCGGGGGATGTTTCGCAGAGCAAGCCCCTGACTATCGTCATGGATCCCCGCGTGAAGACCTCGCGCTTCGATCTCGAACAGCAGTTCAACCTCTCGCACACACTCTACGATCAGATGCTCCAGGCCACCAAGGCCTTGCACGAAATCACCGTCCTGCGCGACCAGCTCGACGGCCCCAACGCCAAGCTGCCCCACCAGGCTGCCGAGGAACTCGAAGCCAAACTCAAGAAGATCGCCGGCGCCGAAGGTGAGGGTGGAGGCCGACGATTCGGGCCCGCCGGGTCACCGACGCTCGACTCCGTCCGCACGCAGCTCGCGCGCCTGGAGCACTCCGTCCAGAACGCCGACGCTGCCCCCACTACCAGCCAGGCTGCCGCTGCGGCCGAGATTGGCAAGCCTCTCCCCGGACTGCTCGAGCAATGGGAGCAGCTCAAGGCCACCGACCTCAAAGCCATCAACCAGGAGCTGCGTAAGCAGAACCTCCCGTTGCTCTCGATCGACACCCGCATGATCGACCACAACGTGGAAGACCAGATCGAATACGGTGACGAGGACTAACCTCGCCGCCCCGCAACGCGCAATCTGCCCTCGCCGGCGCTTCGTCCGGCAAGGGCGGCTGTTTACGTAACCTGAAATAATTGGAATCCTGTGATCTCTCTTCGAAATTTCCTGCCGCTAGCCTTTCTCTGCGCCTGCGCCGCTGCGCAAACCCCTGATACCGCCATGCTCGCCGGCACGGTCCAGGACGCAACCCACGCCGCTGTCCCCGGCGCCAGCGTCTCCATCACCAACCAGCTGACCGGGCTGCATCGCACCACCCATACCTCCGCGAGCGGCGACTTCTCGCTCACCGCGCTCCCCGTTGCCGGCACCTACACGGTCGACGCTTCCGGGCCCGGCTTTGCTCCCGCAAGTCTGCAGCACATCACGCTGGCGGCGGGCAGCGCCGCCCGCATCGCCATCACGCTCAGCGTCTCGGCCGCCAACACCGCCGTCACGGTTCGGGGCACCGCCAATGACGTCCGCATCGACGAGCCGCAACTCGGCGATCGTCTCAGCGCCGCGCAAGTTGAAGAGACTCCTCTGCTCAACCGCCGCATCACGTTTCTGCCTCTGCTCAACGCCGCCAACCGCCCCGCCATCAACCAGGGCGACATCTTCATGAACCAGGAGCTCTTCACCACCAACGGCGCGGGCCGCCGCCAAACCTGGTATGAAGTTGACGGCGGCAACGCGATCGACAGTTGGGGCCGACAGACCATCTTCACCAATATCCCCCAGGACGCTGTCGCCGAAATGACCGTCCTCACCAACGTCTTCTCCGCGCAGTTTGGCGGCGGCACGGGCAGTGTGGTCAACATCGTCACGCGCTCCGGCTCGGACAAACTTCACGGTAGCGTGCTGGAGATCTACCGGCCCTCTGGCCCGGAGGCCAAACTCTCCGGCTTCAACTCTTCGAACGCGACCAGCGGCAACGAGATCACCAACGACACGCTCGCGCAAACCGCCGTCTCGCTCTCCGGGCGCCTCTTCCCGCGCGATCCCACGTACTTCTTCTTCGCCGGCGAATTCAGCCAGCAGAATCGCGCCAGTCCAGTCACCTCGCCACTCGACCCCGGCAACTTCATCGGCCACTACCAGGACCTGCTGGGGTTCCTTCGCCTCGATCGGCAGTTCTCACCGCGCAACAACGCCTTCTTCCGCTCGAGCGACGACGGCTTCACCGACAGCAATCCTAACGGCATCGTCGGCGGCTCCTCGCTTCCGTCCGTCGCGCGCACCTTCCATCGCCGGACCTACACGCAGGAAATCGGCGACACCGCCATCCTCACTCCCAACCTCGTCAACAATCTCCGCGCGCAATTCCAACTCGGCTCGCCCATCACGCAGTTTGTTCCCGTCATCAACAGTACCCAGTTCAGTGTGCCCATCGCCGGCGCGGCGACGTTCACCTCAGGCACCAGTCAGTCTGCGCTGCTCATGAATCACCAGTATGAGTCCAATGACACCCTCGCCACGACTATCGGCAAACACCAGCTCGTCTTCGGCGGCAGCGTGATCTACGCGCACACCGGCGGTAACAGCAAAGAGTTCGGCGGCCCCATTTACCTCGGCAAGTTCACCTACAACACCTGCTCCCTCGCCGGCGGGAGCATCGCGCAAACCGAAGCCTACTGCGAGAGCTCGGCCTTCCTGGACAATATCGCCAACGTCGCCAACTACCAGCAGAGCTACGGCAACGCCAACTACACGGTCGATGATGTGCAGTTTGCCGTCTTCGCGCAGGATGACTATCGTCTCTCGTCCAAAGTCGTGCTCAACGTGGGCCTCCGGTATTACGGCCAGACGTTCGCTGACACCCACACCGCGTTTGAGCCGCGCATCGGTTTCGACGCCGATCCGTTCGGCAACGGCCGTACCGTCGTCCGCGGCGGCTTCGGCATCTACTACTCCCAAATCGTCGACAACGAGGAAGCCGACTACGCTCTCACCGGACCTACCGGCGTCTTCAACTACACTGCCGCTCCGGGGCAGGTGGGCTTCCCGACCAGCATCGCCGCCGCACCGCTGCAGGCTTTCCCCGCAGGAGCCGTCGCGCCGTTGCGCAGCTTGTACGTCCGCCCGGGTGAGAGCGCGTATCTCAACCAATTCTTTCCCACGTCCACGCTCATCGGCTACCCCAGCGCGCTGCTGAACCCGTACACCGAGCAGTACACCCTGAGCCTCGGGCAGCAGCTGAGCTCGAGCACGCTGCTCAATATCGACTACCTCGGCGCGCACACCGTGCACATCCTTCGGCCGCTCGACGTCGACCCGCCGACGACCTTCCTGCGCACGACCAACGCGCAGGTCCGCTCCGCGATCGCCACCAACTGCACGCGTCCGTATTGGATCAACTACTTCGCGCAAACCGGCAAGAACTGCCTCACGTCCACTGCCGCGCAACAACCGCCGTACAGCGTGATCCAGAGTGATGTGAACGACGGCTATCTTCACTACGACGCGCTCGACGTGAACCTCCGTCAGAGCTTTGGCGAGAAAGGCATGCTGCTCGCCAGCTACGCATGGTCTCACACGCTCGACAACGTTGACCCCGACGCCACCAGCCAGAATCCCAACGACCCGAATCACACCGGGCAGGCGGAGTACGGCAACGCTCTCTACGACCAGCGCAATCGCTTCGTCCTCAGCGGCTATTACACCGTGCCGCTCAAGATCCGCGTCGGCGGCATCGTCACGCTTGCGGGCGGCCTGCCCTACAACCTCATCACCGGCGTCACCAACAGCGGAGACATCGGCGCCGCCACCGACCGTCCCCTCATCCACGGCGCAATCGTAGGCCGCAACACCGGCCGCGGCACGCCCGTCTACTACGTCGACCCATTCATCGAGCGCGACTTCCGCGTGCTCCGCAACCTCCACCTGAACTTGCGCGCAGAGGCCTTCAACGTCCTCAACCACGCCAACTTCGTCAGCTTCAATGGAACCTACGGTACTGGCTCAACGGCGCCCGCGACGCTGGGCAGCCCTACCTATGGCATCACCGCGCAACTTCCCGCACGCGAGTTCCAGTTTTCCGGCCGCCTGAATTTCTAATTCCCTCAAACAAATCGCGCGACCTGTAGCCGAGATCGTCAAACAATTTGCGGGCACTACGACTGAGGGTCTGGCTAGCTTGAGTTGGATTACTTTCGAGTCGTCGAGAGACCAACTGCAACCCCGATGCTACTTGTCGTCCGGCGGCGAGGGCATTGAGCGGATGTAGGAGACGATCGCTTTTCTGCTGGCGGGATTCATGTTGGTTGGAGGCATGTGGCCGTTTTTCATTTGCGTGCTGTGATGCTGGAGCAGATTGTCGAGCACGGACGCAGGAAGCATCGATGCCATTCCAGCCAGGCCCGGAGCGGCAACCGTTCCATTTAGACCTCCGACGCCATGACAGGTCTCGCAGCGATTGCGTTCGAAGAGGGTCTTTCCACGAACGGCATCCGCGCTGAGTGGGACGGCCGGCGCGGGTTTGGGGGCCGCGGCCTCACTTCGTGTGTTGCCCGGTGCGGGAGGGATCGCCGCTGTCTGCGTCGACTGGCCAGCCGCTGCCGGTGCGGTCGCCGGCGCCTCCCCGAGACCCGAAAGATAGGCCACGAGGTCCTTCATCTGGGCGTCATTCAGCATGACAGCTGGCATGCCGCCCGCGCGCATGCTCGGCTTTGGATGATGCAGCAGGTTGATGAGTTGAGCTGGCGGATACAGCTTCGTGATGTTGATCAGCGAGGGAGCAAAGTGCGTGCCTTGCGCATTCTTTCCATGGCAGGCCATGCATCCGTTGGCGACGAAGAGGCCGCGTCCAGCGGAGTCTGGCGCGTTGGCGGCGGGAGTCGGCGACTTGTCTGCTGCGGAGGTGGTTGGGGCTGCGCCTGTTTTCGCAGCCTCCGGACTTGCCGCAGGGGCGGCTTCCGATGAGGGGGCGGAAGGTGCTGGACTGAGGGAGTTGGTCCCCTGCGGCATCGCGAACCCGTGCGCGGTTTGGCCCGGAGCTAACGAGCGCAAATACGCGACCAGAGATTTGATCTCGCCGGGGGGAGCTTCGACCGGGGGCATGCCGCCGGCTTTCATCGTGGCGTTCGGCGCCTGGATGAGCTTCGCGATCTGGGTATCGGAGAGCTTCGCAACCAGGCCGCTCATGGGCGGTATTTTCCCGGCTCCGGCGCCTGCCTCTCCATGACAGCGGGAACAGCTTTGCGCTTGAAAGATCGCTTCGCCGGCGGCAGCGGCGGCTGAAGTTTTGGTTGATTCACTGATGGGGCCCGCGGCGCCAGCTTTGCGGAAGAGCGCAATGTGCAGGCCAATGAACACGAAGTTCATGCCCGGAATCAAGAACACGTCGGCAACATAAAAGCGCGACAGTGTCAGGGTGCCGAGAGTGTCTCCACCGCGCAGCATGTTGGTAAGCCACTGCCCGATGAAGGAAACTTCGCCGGCGATGTTGGTCCCAACCGCCGTAGCGAAGTAGGCGCTTTGATCCCAGGGAAGCAGGTAGCCGGTGAAGCCCATTCCCAGAACTAGAAAGGACAGAAGCGCGCCCGAAATCCAGAGGAGCTCTCGACGGCCTTTGAACGAGCCATAGAGAAATGTCTGCAAAAAATGCAGCAACAGCACAATAATCATGGCGCTGGAGCCGTAGTAATGCAGACTGCGAAGGAACTGGCCGGCCGCTACCTGCTTCGTAATGTAGGCAACGCTGGTGTGCGCCGACTCGGCGGATGGAACGTAGTAGAGCGCGAGACAGAGCCCGGTGATGACCTGCGAAATAAAAATAAAGAGCAGCCCGGAACCAAAGACGTAGGCAAGCCGGGCACCGCCTGGAAACGTCTCGTCAAGCGATGCATGCATCACGCCGTTGATGCCGGTGCGCTCGTTGAACCAGCGATAGAAGCGTGCCGTAAGGGGCTTCGGGCCTGCCGCGTCCTTCACTGGATCTGCCATGCGGCCACCTAGCTCAGCACTTCGCGGTTGGGTACGTTCTCACGAAAATACTCAAACTTCACCAGGAGTTTTCCGTCCTCGACCTTGTTGGGAAGCGGATCCAAACCACGCGGTGACGGGCCAGAGACATGCTTTCCGTCGGCTTCAAACACACTGCCGTGGCAGGGGCAATAAAAATCGTGCGGCCCGTCGCGCCATGACACCGTGCAGCCCATGTGGGGGCAGATCGAAGACAGAACCGCAAGGGTTCCCTCTGCGTCTCTGGTCACATACACGGTCTCGGAGGAGTCGACCTCGCGCCATCCATCCACCTGCTTCAAGTCCAGCGATGTCAGAATCGGCTTCGACAGGCGTACTGAAAGTCGATGGATGGGTCGATGTATTGGTCTTCCGGTCCAGAGATTGCCTGGGGATGGGAGTTGACTGCCAACCCATAGGTGCCCACCATGAGGTAATTGGCTCCGAAGTTCTGCTGCCAGGCGGCGCGCCAGTAGGGAGCGGCTGCGCTGATGTTGTATTGAAACCCGGCGCCGTTGACTGGAACGGGCCCTCCCTCATGTTCGCTTCGATAGGCGGTTATCTCCGTATACAGGTGCTCATTCCACATACTGTAGACGCCTGCGCCCGCTACATCCTGCCCGAGGGTGCCGTCGATCGGAGTAGCCGCTATCGGACCCTCCGCTGCCTCCGACGATATCCACGGAATCCCCAGGCTGGCGGGCTATTCCAGGGATCCTGCACGGTGGGGCTATTGTTCAACGTGATGCCATACTCAAACTCCTTGCCCCCGAGCTTGGTCTGGTTCGCATAGCGAAGGTCGGTGTTGTCCATGGCAAACGTGTTGCTGGAGTGGCTATACGACGTTTGATGTCGACCGAGTTAGCTCCGGTCTACTTCCGCGGGAGGGGCGATCACTGATGGGCGATTCTACCGCGATAGCAATCCCACGAAGCGCCTTAGGATGTCATCCTCTTCGCAAACGGATCTGCCGTGAATGGTGCGTTGGTGCCTAACAGCGGATTACCGTCGGCGCCGTGAAATCACGCATTGTGGACAAAATGTGCGCATCGTCTCTCAGATTGCTTGATGTGGTCGTCCTGATATGTGATATATCTTTTTCAACACATCTATCCATTCTGCTAATGCATGAAGGGCCACGGCCCTCGTGTATAGCCCCTTCTCTCCCTACTTAGGTTTCGGAGGTTACATGACTATTTTCAAATATGCGGGTAAACGCGGTTTCCTTCTGGCAATGGCGTTCCTAGCGTTTTTTGCAACCGGGGCATGGGCGCAATCGACGGCGACGCTGTCGGGCGAGGTCACGGATCCAACTGGAGCGGCCGTCGCGCATGCGCAGGTCGTGGTGCATTCGCTGGCAACGGGATTGGAACGGACGGTGACGACTGATGATGCGGGCGCGTATGTGGTTCCTTCACTTCAGCCTGGGGATTACAAGGTGCAGGTGACGGCGGCGGGATTCAGTGCAGACACGATTGAGAAGGTTACGCTGCAGGTCGCTCAAAGTGTCACGGTCAATCCGAAGCTGGCGATTGCTTCGGCCGGCGAGACGGTGCAGGTGGAGAGCAGCGCTGCGTCGCAGATTGAGGCCAGCACGATCACGGTTGGACAGGTGATTGGCCGGAACACGGTGCAGGAATTACCGCTCAATGGGCGGCACTTTCTCGACCTCACGGTGTTGACGCCAGGAGGTGTGGTGGCGGACACCGCGGGAAGTTTGACGGCACCGAGCCGCGGCTTGGGAGCAAACTCCTTCATTACTGCGGGCAATCGTGAAGACTCTGTCAACTTCCAGATCAACGGCATCAACCTGAATGACATCAGCCAAAACCAGATCACCTTCCAACCGTCAATCGACACAACCTCCGAGTTCAAGATCAACAACCAGACCTTCAGTGCCGAGTATGGACGCAGCGATGGCTCGATTGTGACGGTGGCGACGCGATCGGGCACGGACCACTTCCATGGCGAACTGTTCGACTACTTCAGAAATGACTGGCTGGATGCGCGCAACTACTTCAACCGTAGCTACAACCCGAGTACCGGGGTTCCGCTGGCAGGGGACACGGGCGCCAAGGCCCCGCTCCAGCGCAACAACTTTGGCGGGTCGGTGGGCGGACCGGTGTGGAAGGGGCATACGTTCTTCTTCTTCAGCTACGAGGGTCTGCGCCAGCACCAGGGCATTTTGCAGAACAGTCCGGTGTTCACCCAGGTACAACAGAATGCGTATGCAGCGAATGCTACGAATGACCCGATTGCCGCGGCGTTTGCAGCGCTCATTCCGCTGCCGAACAGCGGGTTGACGAACTATGTGTCGTTTACGCCCGGACCTGTGCAGATTGACCAATACACAGGGGACGTCTTGCAGCAGTTGGGGCAGAATGATTCGCTGCACGGGTTTTATGCGTTCCAGAAAGATGTGCGCACCGAGCCAGCGCTGCAGGGCGACACGCTACCGGGGTGGGGCGACCACCGGGCTGCGCATCGACAGATTGGGACACTGCAGTACGTCCACATCTTTAATTCGAATGTGACGAACGAGGCGCGACTGGGCTTCAACCGGATAGCGATTGCGTTCAACCCGGCGAACTTGATCGACCCGGCCAGCATAGGGATCGTTGACGGGCTGACCGGCAATGTCGGTATTCCGCAGACGACGATCACGGATGTGGGCTTTACCGTGGGCGGGCCGTCGGGATTCCCGCAAGGTCGCGACACCACCACGGGCGTGCTGTCGGATACGGTGACGATGCTGAAGGGCAAGAATCAGATCAAGTGGGGCGGTGAGTTTAGGCGCTATCTTTACTACAGCTTCGCTGGAAACATTGGAAGCATGTCGCTGTCGAGCGCGAATCTCGCCGTCGATGAGACACCGGTGTTCAGCATTCAGCCAAACATCATCGACTACCGGATCTATGCGGATGCGGCCGCGGGATTCATTCAGGACAACTATCGGATCTTGCCGGGCCTGACACTGGAGGGCGGTCTGCGATTTGAGTGGAACGGAACGCCGGTGGAAGGCGAGAACCGGATTTCAATCTTCAATCCCGCAAACGTTACGCTGACGCGGGCTGGGACGAATGGGATTCCGGCGGACGGGGCGTACAAGCAGAATTACAACCTGGAACCGCGCGTGGGCTTGGCCTACGACCTCTTCAATAACAACAAGACAGTGCTGCGCGCCGCGTATGGCATGCTGGTCGATCAGCCGGTGGCTGGCACGGTGAGCATTCTGACTGGGAATCCTCCGTTTACTACGGCGGTTTCGTACAGCAACAGCGCGACACCGATTCCTATGAACAATCTGTATGCTTCGGCGAAGGCTGCATCCGGATACGCGCTGGGATGGGTGAATCCTAACTTCCGCAATGCATATGTGGAGGACTTCAACGTCAATGTGCAGCAGGCCTTGCCGTGGAACCTGGTGGCGAGCATTGGCTACTACGGTTCCACCGGGCACCATCTGCTGATCGTGACGGATCCGAACCAGACGAATGGGCCGACCAACGCACCGAGCCCGCGGCCTTACCTGAAGCTGGCGGCGGACAGCCCGATTGCTCCGGGAGCGTCGATTGCGTCGAACATCACTGAGCGAAACAGCATTGGCTACTCGAACTACAACGCGACGTGGGTGACGCTGTCGAAGGTGATGTCGAATGGCCTGCAGTTCGATATGAACTACGAGTGGACGAAGTCGATGGATATCAACTCGCTCGGCTCGCAGGGAGGAGCTGTGCTGCCGGATAGCAACAATCCTTCGGAGAATTATGGGCTGTCGGACTTCGACGTGCGGAATCATTTTGCGGCGAACGCAATCTATGCGCTGCCGTTCAAGGGCAATCGGTGGGTGTCGGGTTACCGGCTGACGAGCATCTTCCAGTACCAGACGGGCAATCCGGTGAACATCGTCGCGAGCAGCGACGGGTATAACGGCAACAGCGGCCTGATCCGACCGAACCTGCTGCAGCCGATTACACGACACAAGCAACAGATTGCCGGGTCAGCGAACGTCAGCTATTTCGCAAATCCGGGAGGCTTGGCGTACGGCGGCGCGGTGTGCGACCTGACCAACGTAACACCGGCATGCGTGTACCAGATTGTGGGAACGCAGGCGCACGCAACGGCCGCAACGTTACCAACTGCGTATACCGGACTGGGCAATATGCAGCGTAACCGCGGTACGGGGCCGGGGTTCACGGACCTCGATGTTTCGGCGGAGAAGGAGACGAGGTTGTTCAAGAGTCTTTCCTTCATTCTGCGCGTGGATGCGTTCGACATTCTCAATCACCC
>JBEKFF010000097.1:0-12525 GCA_050013455.1 Acidobacteriaceae bacterium
GCAGATGCTCGGGGTGGCGGGTGGGATTCGGATGGGGCGGGGGTGGTGTTCTCGCGGCTAGCGACAACAACCTGCGGCGAGGGAGGGAGTGCCGCCGGCGATGCTGGGGATGATGGTGAGCTCGTCGGTGGGGGCGACGGGGGAGTCTTCCTTGGCGGGAAGGTAGCGGACGTCGTCGTCGTTGAGGTAGACGTTGACGAAGGAGCGCAGCTTGCCCTCGGGGGTGTAGAGGTGCAGCTGCATGGCGGGATGCGCGGCGACGAGCGCGGCCAGGCCTTCGGCGACCGTCGAGCCGTTGACCGAGACAGTTTCCTGCTTGTCGGTGTACGCGCGCAGCGGAGTGGGGATGTGTATTTCCATAAGTACAATTATCTCCCGATAGTCTGCAATGCTTGCAAGGAGACTGTGATGCCGGATTCCGAAGCTAAGCAATTGGATGGGTTCATCTCGAAATTTTCGCCCGAGATTGCGGTGATGACAAAGGCCGTCCTTAAGAAGATGCGCAAGCGGTACCCCACGGCGCATGTACTTGTGTACGACAACTACAACGCGCTGGCGATCGGGTTCGCTCCCGGCGAAAAGGCAGGCGAGGCGATCTTGTCGATCGCGGTTTTCCCGAGGTGGGTGAGCTTGTTCTTTCTGCAGGCGAAGGGAGTGCCGGACCCGGAAGGATTGCTCAAAGGCAGCGGGAATGTGGCGAGGCACATGGTGCTTAGCTCGCCGGAGGATCTGGACATTCCGGCGATTACGGCGATGATGGATGCGGCGCTCGAGGTGGCGAAGACTCCTCTGGCGGAGACGGGCAAGGGGCGGCTGATCATCAAGTCTGTGTCGGCGAAACAGCGGCCGCGACGGCCGGCGGTTAAGTGATTTCGATGGGCTGGTTGGTGAAGGCCTTGTCTTCTTCGGTGGTGCCGGTTAGGAGGAAGGAGTTGGTGATGGCGGCGTGGCCTTTTTCGATGGCGGTGATGACGTAGGCGCAGCCGAACCAGTGGGCTTCGGCGAAGTCGGTGGGAGACCACTGGGCGGGGTGGTCGGGGTGGGAGTGGTAGAAGCCTACGATATCGAGGCCGGATTTGCGGGCCTGGCGCTGGGCGGCGATTAATTCTTGAGGGGCGATGTTGTAGCGGTTGTGGGCGCTGTCAGTGCGGGTGTTGCCGGCGCGGAGGATTTCGGTGACGTGCAGGTCGTCGTCGGTGGATTTGCCGAGGAGGATGCCGCAGCACTCGTGGGGGAAGGTTTCTTCGCCGTGGGCGCGGAGCTGGTCGTAGAGGGATTGGGGGACGGTGAGGGGCATAAATTATTCGCCTTCGGTTTTTTCGGTCCAGAAGCGTTCGCTTAGGTATTTGTCGGCTGAGTCGCAGAGGATGGTCACGATGACGGCTTCGCGGTTGGCACGGGCTTCTTCTTCGGCTATGTCGAGAGAGGCGGCTACTGCTGCTGCTGCGGAGACTCCTACTAAGAGGCCCTGGGTCTTGCCGAGGCGCTTGGCCATGAGGTAGGCGCGCTCGGTGGGCATCTCGATGTCGCGGTCGGCGAGGTGGGCGTCGTAGATGGGCGGGACGATGGCGGTGGCCATGTGCTTGAGGCCTTCTAGGCCGTTGAACGGACTGTCAGGTTGCATCGAGATGCACTGGATGGCGGGGTTGAGCTCGCGCAGGCGGCGGGTGGTGCCCATGAAGGTGCCGGAGGTTCCCAGGCCGGCGACGAAGTGGGTGATGCGGCCGGCTGTCTGTTGCCAGATTTCGTTGGCGGTGCCGTGGTAGTGGGCTAGCCAGTTATTTTCGTTACCGTATTGGTCGGCGTAGAAGTATTTTTCGGGCTCGGCGGCGGAGAGTTCGCGGGCTTTGCGGATGGCGCCGTCGGAGCCGTCGGCTGGGTCGGTCCAGATGATGTTTGCGCCGTAGGCGGCGAGGATATTTTTGCGCTCGGGCGAGACGTTCGAGGGCATGCAGAGGGTGACGGGAAAGCCCATGGCGGATCCAAGCATGGCGTAGGCGATGCCGGTGTTGCCGCTGGTGGCGTCGAGGAGGGTTTTGCCGGGGGTGAGCTTGCCTTCGCGCTGCGCGGCAAGGACGATGGCGGAGGCCGCGCGGTCTTTGACGCTGCCGCCGGGGTTGGCCCACTCGGCCTTGCCGAGGAGGTGGATGTTGGGGAGATGGGAGGTGAGGCGGTCGAGACGCAGCAGGGGCGTGTTGCCGATGCGGTCGAGGAGGCTGATGCCCAGGGGCTTTTGCGACGTTGCGGTCATGAGGTGTGGGGAGAGCATCTGGTTGGGTTGTGCGGCTAACGACGGGCTGTGATCGAGCTCATTGAAGGTACGCTTGTGATTGTGCGACAGTTAGTAGGTTAGCCGTAGTCTCGCAGGTTGCGTGATGCGGCTCAAGCTGAGAGAAAGTTGAACTTCGATCATGGCAAAGACGAAAGCGATTCCTACGTTTGACGAAGTGCTGGCGACGCTGGGCAACGAAAAGTTTGATGTGTCTCCGGCGACGGAGGGTTCAAATCGATCGGCGGGAGCGTACCGGGTGAGCAAGGACGGGTGCGCGGCAGAGATTGCGGCGAGCCCGGAGAAGGGTTCTCCGACGCGTTTGTTGACCAAGGGCGGCTGGGTGCTGGGCGGAGAGATTGCGCGGCTGGTGGATCGCGGATACCAGAAGTTTTTCAAGACGAGCAAGTTGGAGATTCCGGCGACGGCTGATCATCTGCGCGCGCTGCATAGCTTTGATGAGCAGTTGAAAGAGGCCGTGGGGTCGATGGTGCTGTATAACGAGGCGCTGGGGACGACCAGCGATCGGTATGACTACGATCGGATCAAGGGGCGGTAGGGCTTAAGTCATTAGGAATTCTCGCCGGGTTCTGTTCTAGGGAAGAGCTTCGCGTCGTGACCGTCCGATCTAAGCCCGTCCAGCACACGATCCAAAATTTGCGTTTTCTCGAAATCGGTCAACTTGATGGGATACCCAGATTTCTGCAATATGTCTGGGAATAGCCAGTCGTCCTCAAACCCGAGTTCAAACTCACCGCGCTCATCGTGATACCTGACGCTCTTGTTGCCGTAGGTGATCCAGCAACCCTCGTCTGAACGAAGCTTCCCAAAGAATCGCCATCTTCGCTTGAGCATAACGTCTCCTAGCGTTTGCGGGGCTGGGAGCGCTGCCATTCGCGGTAGGCTTCGCTTTTGCCGATGCCTCGGGATTTGGCTACGCGCTTGAGGGCGTCTTTTTCGGAGAGATTTTCAGAGCGCATCAGGGTGGCGATTTCGTCGGCTAGCGTGAGGTGCGCGTCGGTGTCGGCGGAGGTGGAGGCGCTGGGGGTGCCGTCGATGAGGAGGACCATCTCGCCGCGGATGGAGGGGCGGGCGCGGAGGTTGGCGAGGAGCTCGGCGGCGGTGCCGCGGAGGAACTCTTCGTGGAGCTTGGTGAGCTCGCGGGCGAGGGCGATGCGCTGGTTGGGGCCGAAGAGGTCGACGATGTCGGCTAGCGCGTCGACGATGCGGTGGGGAGTTTCGTAGAAGATGTGGGTGGTTGGTGGTCCGCCGGGGCTAAAGCCCCTTATGTCATCTGACGGGTTATGAGACCCAAGGCTGAAGCCTTGGGGTACCTGAACTGTGGCGGCTCCCGAAAACGTGTCTTGGTCTGTGGCGACTTCTGCAGATGCGGCCTGATCTGTGGAACGAGGGTAGAGCGCGTTGCGGAGGGTTTCGAGGGTGGTGCGGCGCTGGCCTTCTTTGCTGGGGAGGAATCCGTGGAAGGCGAAGCGTTCGGCGTTGAGGCCGCTGGCGATGAGGGCGCTGAGCGCGGCGTTGGCGCCGGGGATGGGGTAGACGGTGATGCCGGCGGCGATGGCTTCGGCGGCGATGGTGGCTCCGGGGTCGGCGATGCCGGGCATGCCGGCGTCGGAGACTACGGCGATGCGGCCGCCGGCTTTTAGGGCTTCAATTAATTCGCCAGCTCGGGAGTTTTCGTTGTGCGCGTGGTAGCTGACGGTTGGCGTGCGGATGCCGAAGTGGCCTAAGAGCTTGGCGGTCTGGCGGGTGTCTTCGCAGGCGATGCGGTCGACGGAGCGAAGGACGCGGAGGGCGCGCAGGGTGATGTCTTCGAGATTGCCGATGGGGGTGGCGACGAGGTAGAGGCCGGGGGCGAGGGGACGGTCGTGCGAAGAGGCGATGTCATTGTCCACTGCAGGTCTCTCCACTGTTGCGGCAAAGGGCGCCGTCTCCGGTCGAGATGACAATTCTTCTGCGTCGTCAATCACGGATGTCCTCGCGGAGCCTGGAGGTGGTGGGGCGCATGAGTTTGATCTGCTGCACGGCGCGGGAGAGAGACTGCGGCGTGAGGATGCCGATCATCTTGAAGCTGGCGCCATCGTCTTCGACGACGGGGATGAATTCGCTGGCGCCGAGCAGGGCGGCGCGGCGGAGGGCTTCGACGAGCTTGTCGGTGGGACTGGCGAGCTGCAGGGTGCGGGTCATGATGCCCTGGAGATAGCTGTCGCCGTCGGAGACCAGGCGATCGGCGATGGTCTGGCGGGCGATGGAACCGACGAGGCGGTCGCCACGCACAACGGGGAAGACGTCCTGGCCGGAGTGGACGGAGCGGTCGAGCGCGCCCTGGAGGGTGTCGGAGCTGGAGAGCAGGGTGTACTCGGTGAGCATGACTTCGCGGACGAGGATGGTTTCTGCGTCTGTGGTGGAGACGGTGTGGGCGCTGGAGAGTTGTGCGCCGAGCATCATGAAGCCGCCGAGAATGACCATCCACAGGCTCATCAGGATGAAGCCGGCGACGATCATGGCGAGGGCGAGGCCGGTGCCGAGGCCGAAGGAGGGGAAGTGCAGCATGCTGGCGACGCCGGACTTTGCTGGCTTGCCTTCGGCTGCTGGTTCCGGCCGGGGGACGCCGGCGGGGATGACCGGCATCGGCAGAAGGCTGACCATGCCGAGGATGATCTGCGTCCAGACCAGGCTGCGGAGAATGTGGCTGGTGGAGATCCAGGGCTGGGCGATGAGAGAGACGTGGGGCTCAAGGGCGTAGCTGGTGCCGAGCAGGAGCAGGCCAACGCCGAAGTTTGCGATCGGGCCGGTGAGCATCAGGAGGCGGGTGTTGGCCTCCGGCGTGGCATCGTTCGTGGAGGTGGAGAAGGCCATGAGGCCGCCGATGGGGAGAAGGAAGAGCGCGCGCAGACGGAGGCCTACGTAGGTCGCTGCGATGGAGCGCGCGACTTCGCGAACGAGGACGGCGGAACACATCCCCAGCCACAGCGCTACGCCACGGGTGGCTCCGCCATTTTCGACGACGGAGAAGCCGACGGAGATGACAAGCAGTAACACGAACGAAATGTGTACGCGCAGATCGACATTCATGAACCTGCCGATGGCGATGGACGAACGCAACATGAGTCTATTGTAGGCGGGAAAGCAGGGGATAGAGGATAGAGTGTAGAGCGTAGGGGAAGAACCAAGATGAGAGTGATTGCTGGGGAGTATCGGTCGCGGATGTTGCAGGCTCCGCGCGGTGACAAGACGCGGCCTACGAGTGACCGGTTGCGGGAGACGTTGTTCAATGTGCTGGGACCGCTGGTGGAGGGTTCGCGCTTTGTGGATTTGTATGCGGGGTCAGGGGCGGTGGGGATCGAGGCGATTAGCCGGGGCGCGGACTTTGTGTGGTTCGCAGAGGGTGCGCGACCGGCTGTGGCGGCGATTCGCTCGAACCTTTCGGCGCTGAAGATCGCTGGGGGTTTCGCGCTCGAAGATCGGGGCGTGAAAAAGTTGCTGGAGGCTTTGCTGGCGAAGGAGCGCGCTGCGGAGATTGTGTTTCTGGACCCGCCGTATGAGGATGCCGAGGCTTATGAAGAGACTCTGAAATTTTTGGCGCGGCATCATGCGGCGGTGCTTGCGGATGGAGCAGTGGTGGTGGCGGAGCATGCGCGCAAGTCGTCGCTGGAGGCGAGGTATTCGGTGCTGGAGAGGACGCGGGTGTTGGAGCAGGGGGATGCGGCGCTGAGTTTCTATCGCGTGGTGTAGAGGTACGGGGAAGGCATACCGAGGGGCTAAAGCCCATAGCTCTCATAAGGTTTGAAGCCCAAGGCCAAAGCCTTGGGGTGCACCGAGGGTGGCTTTAGTTGGGGTGGGCTGCGAGGAACTGTTTGTAGTTGGAGGAGAGTCCTCGCATGAAAGCGTCGACCAGTATGAGCTGTCCTTGCACGGCTTCTATCTGCTGGACGATGCTTTGGGCTCGTTCGCGGGAGGGAGGCGGGGAGTTTTCCGGCTCATTGATAAAGCTTCCGATGGCGAGCACGGAGTCGCGTGCGGCCTGCTGTTCTGCGCCGGTGAGAAGATCCTGCTGGGCGTAGATGCCGGAGTAGTCCTGGGCGAGATCGTAGGGCATGTAGGAGAGAGCGCCCGTGGACTGTGCGGTTTTCCAGCTGACGCTCGCGAAGCCGACGATGTTGAAGTCGACCGACATGTGCTTGTCCTCGGGGTACTTTCCGTTGGCGGCGATGTAGTTGAGGACTGAGACGTCGTGCTTGAGGGCGTCCTGGCGCTGGTGCAGGTCTGAGAGGACACCGTCGATGTTTGCGGCGTTGCCTTTGATTTCGGCGTGGAGGCTGGCTTCGGCGTCGTGGACGAGATGGCGCCGGTGCTGCCATTCAACGATGCCTTCGAGCGAGAGTGCGATGAGCAGGCCGATGGTGATGGTGGTGAGGTGGAGAAAGAAATCGCGCCAGCCGTGCATGGATTCGTGGGGGGCGTGGACGTCCAGCAAGAGGGCACCTCGTCGAGTGGCGATTGGATTAGCGTAGCAAAGTTGGAGCGAGCGATGGATGAAGCCGCTGGCCTTCAGTCTGTAAATCCGCCGCCCTGGTGTGCGCCGGTGAGGAGATCGACGGTGAAGGGAACTTCGCGATCGGTGTTCAGGTTCCAACCGGTGCCGTGGAGGTGGTCGGCGTCGGTGTGGTTGAGGGTGATGCCTTCCCAGCTGAGGCGTGCTGATTGCCAGCGGATGCCGTTTGCGTCGATGGCGAGAACGGTGTGGAAGCCGGCGAGGAGGATCACGCCGGCGGCGGGTGCGGGGAGGATCTGGGTGACGGGGCGGAGGGGGAGATGGAGGCAGTGGTCGGGAGACTGGGTGTCGATGAGGTAGGCGTAGCCGCCGGCGATGGCGAGGAGGTCTTCGGGGCGCGGGCAGGCGAAGATGCCGGTGGGGAGGGACGGGTCGCGGAAGCCGAGGGCGCAGGTGGCGAGAAAGTTGGGGGCAGCTGCGGGTTTTATGTCGAGGAGAAGGGCACCGCGGTTCATGGCGTCTTCTTCACCGGGGATGTGTTGCGGGTAAATGTACTGGCGCGCAGGAGCGATGAGAGGAGGCGTGGTGAGGATGCGCGCGGTCCAGTTTTGCGGGAAGGATTCGAGGCTCATGCGAAGTGTTCCCAGCCGTGGGGTTGGAGCTCGAAACGGTCTTTGCCGGTGAGGATGGACATCTGCGATTTGTTCTTGCGAGGGGTGAGGATGCGGCCGATGCGGGTGATGGGAACGCCGGCGATGGAGCGGGGGATTTTGGTGGTGGGGGCGGCGGTGAAGAGGAGCTCGTAGTCTTCGCCGCCGTGGAGGAGAGCGGTGATCTGGGCGCGGTCGTCGATGGTGGCGGCGAGGGGGTGGAGTGGAAGTGCGGCGAGGTCGAGCTCGGCGGCGACGTTGGAGGCGGTGCAGAGGTGCGCGAGGTCGGTGGAGAGACCGTCGCTGAGATCGATGCAGGCGGTGGCGAGGCGTCGGCGGAGGAGCGCTTGGCCGACGGCGAGGCGTGGCTGAGGGAAGAGGTGCGGGTGGTCCGCGTCGCCGGTTGCCGTGCGGAACTTGCGCGGGGAGGCGGAGAGGGCGGCGAGTTCGGCTGCGGCGCCGCCAAGGGCGCCGGTGCAATAGAGGAGGTCGCCGGGATGGGCTCCAGAGCGGCGAAGAGCGCGGCCTGCGGGAGCGGAGCCGATGAGGATGATGTCGGCGAGGATGGCTTCGGCGGGCGATTGCGAGGTGTCGCCGCCAGCGAGGGGGACGTTGTGCGCTGCGGCGAGGGCTAGCAGTCCATCGAGGAAGCCATCGAGCCAGCGCGGATTGCGGGCGATGGATTTCGGCATGGCGAGGGAGAGGAAGGCGGCGAGGGGCTTGGCTCCCATAGCGGCGAGATCGCTGAGGCCGCGGGCCAGGGTGCGGTGGCCGATGGAGGCTGGGCTATGCCATTGGCGGCGAAAGTGGCGATCTTCGAGCGAGAAGTCGGTGGTGACGAGGAGCTCGTGGCGGGGGGGTGGTTTGAGGATGGCGCAGTCGTCGCCGATGCCGAGGCGGACCCCGTTTGACGGGGAGGTGCGGGCGCGGATGCGGTCGATGATGCGCAGTTCGCCGAAGGGATTTTGCACAGGGCGGCGGTGGGATGGATAAGGCACAGATTCCAGAGTAAATCGACAAGACGGAGCTCGTCTGGAGAGCCGTGGAAAGGCTGCGAACGGTTGGGCCACCGGTTGCTCTAAGGCGGCGGGTCCATTAAGATAGAGAGACGTTCATCGGGTGAACGTATGGGGCTCTCCCGGGTTTCCCGCTCGATGCTGATCGCAAAAAAGTTGCGGAAAAGGCAACTTTCGTCACGGCCTTGCGCTGCATTCCGTAGTAATGTTTCAGCGGGGTAAGGAAGACGCGCACGTTTGTCGCGAATCTGGTGTAGGCAGGAGAAACATTGCGGAAGCGCTTTATTGTTTATGTAACGCAGCATGAGGACGGCACGGTTGAACGCGTGGGCATCCCGATGCGGTACGTTACGATGTTTGTCGCAGCCGGTGTGGTGGGAATGTTTTCGATCGCTGGCATGGCGGGATCGTACACGCGGATGCTGGTGAAGGCAGAATCGATCAATCACATGCGCGATGAGCTGGCGATGACGCGCAAAGATTATGCGGGTCTGGAGAAGCAGGCTCATGAGAAAGATATTCAGGCGGCCAGCCTGGGGTCGCTGGCGGTTGAGGTTTCAGCAATTTACGGGCTGACCGCCGGGAGATTGACTCACATTCACGGGCCTCATCTTTCGAAGTCGGCGGCTGTGGAGGCGGCCAAGGCGCCGTTGAAGGATGATGCGGCGAATTTCACGGATGACAGCTATTACAAGTCGCTGGACACGTTCAACGCGCTGAAGGACACGGCAACTGAAGGACTTACGGCGCCGCCGCCGGTGAATCAGAACTTTGGGGTTCGCGGGGCGCTGAGTGATTTCGCGTCGTTTGACGCGAGCGTGGGTGCGAATGTGCCCGACATGTGGCCGATCATGGGGCCGATTAATAGTGGGTTCGGGCAGAGAGAAGATCCTGTTTTAGGCAATGGGGAAGGGGAGTTTCACGAGGGTGTGGACATTGGTGGGCCGGATGGGACGCCGGTGCATGCTCCTGCTGGGGGGCGGGTGGTTAAGGCGGGGATGGGGACCGGGTATGGGCGCGAGGTGCAGATCGATCACGGGAACGGGATTGTGACGCTGTATGCGCATTTGCAGGGGTTCAACGTGATCGCCGGACAGAATGTTGTGAAGGGCGAAGTGATTGGTTATGTTGGACATAGCGGCACGCGGGTGACTGGACCGAACCTTCATTACGAGGTTCGGGTGCGGGGGATCCCGGTGAATCCGCACAAGTATCTGCGCACCACGATGGCGCAGATTGGTGGCGGGGCGGCCGGCGGGCGATAGCTCGAAGCAGCGTCGAAGCCGAGAAAAGGCCAATTTTCGGTGTTTTTCAGAGCGACTTAGCCCGGTTTCGGGACGCAAATCGACTGCTTTAGCCCTGTTTCGGGTAGCGCAAATGGGGTTTTGCGCGTTGGTTAGGTCAAGGGTGCCTACCTGCGTCATTTGGCGCAGTGCGTGCGATTTACGGAGCGACGGCGGTCGCGGTGGAGCGGGCGTATTGCCTGGGGGCGCAGCCCATGACGCGGCGGAAGGCTTTGCCGAAGGCGCTCTCGGATTCGTAGCCTAACGACTGCGCGATGGTGGAGAGGCTTTCTGTTTTGTTCTGCAAACGGTCGGCACCGAGGAGCATGCGCCAGCGGGTGAGGTATTCCATGGGCGTGGCGCCTACGATCTCGCGGAAGCGGAGGGCGAAGACGGAGCGGGACATGCCGACGCGTTCGGCGAGGGACTGCAGGGTCCAGGGATGTCCGGGGTCGTTGTGGATGGTGGTGATGGCCAGGCTCATGTGTTTGTCGGAGAGCGCGAAGAGCCAGCCGGGGGTGGCGTTGGCGGCGTCGGCGAGGTGGAGCCGGAGGGCCTGGACGAGCATCATGTAGGCGAGTTGTTGCGCGATGAGCGAGCTGCCGGGCTGGGCGCTGCGGAGTTCCTCGCGCATGCGCTCGAGGGACCAGCGCATGGCGGCCTTGTCGGACTCGCGGCGGATGTGGACGATAGGCGGAAGGGATTCGAGGATCATCTGGGCGGGGCCGCCGGTGAGGGCGAAGTGGCCGCCTGCGATGTACGGCGCGGCGTGGTTTGGGTCGGGGGTTTCGCTGAAGGTGCCGGGGCGGGTGAAGGCTTCGGTGTAGAGGATGGGTTCGAGGGCGAGGTCGGTGGCGAGACGGAAGGGTAGGCCGCGGGGGAGGAGGAAGCAGTCGCCGGCGTGGAGGAGGACGGGGTCGGGGATGGTGTCGACGACCAGCCAGCATTGGCCGGCTAGCATGGCGTAACACTTGATGCCCGGGTGCTTGGGGAAGCGGATGGCGATGTCGTCGAGTACCGCGAAGCCGCCGGCGGCGTAGAGCTGGGGTTTCATGAGGGCGAGGACTTCGGAGAGGGGGTCCATGCGCTGGGTGGGTGGTTGCTGGGGCGGCGCGGCGGGGGTGTCGGCTTCGGGGAGCTGGTGGATTTCAGTGACCGGGACGATTGGACTAATCATACGGACTTTTAGTATAGATCGTCCGGGGATTGGGAGCCATCTAGTGATCGACGGCGCGGGATGGCCGGACATTCGGAAATCGAGGAGAGAAGCTTATGCGAATTTTTGTTACGGGTGCGACGGGATTTATTGGTTCGAAGCTGGTTCCGGAACTGATCGGGGCGGGGCATACGGTGGTGGGGCTGACGCGGTCGGAGGCTGGCGCGGAGCAGTTGCGGGCGGCTGGGGCCGAGGTCCAGTTTGGGGACATTCTGGATTTGGACAGTTTGCGCGAGGGAGCGGCGAAGTCTGAGGGCGTGGTGCATTTGGCGTTCCAGCACGATTTTTCGCAGTTTCTGAAGGTGTGTGACGACGATCGGAAGGCGATTGAGGCGGTGGGTGAGGTGCTGGTGGGGTCGAAGCGGCCGTTCGTGGTGACGTCGGGGACGGCGATTGCGGCGAATGTGGACGGGAAGCCGTCGACGGAGGAGAGTGCCAAGTCTTCTCACAATCCGCGTGCGGCTTCCGAGGCTGCGGTGCAGGCGTTGACGGAGCGCGGCGTGAATACGTCGGTGGTGCGGCTGGCGCAGATTCACGATACGCGCAAGCAGGGGCTGGTGCCTTACGTGACGGCGGTGGCGCGGGAGAAGGGCGTGTCGGTTTACATTGGCGAGGGCGGAAACCGGTGGCCGGCGGCGCATGTGTCGGATACGGCGCGGCTGTATCGGCTGGCGGTGGAGAAGGCGGAGCCGGGGGCGATTTATCACGCGGTGGATGAGGAGGGCGTGTCGATGAAGGCGATTGCGGAGGCGCTGGGGCGCGGGCTGAAGGTGCCGGTGAAGAGTATCACGCCGGAGGAGGTTGAGGCGCATTTCGGTTGGCTGGCGATGTTTGCGCGGATGGATATGCCGGCGTCCAGCGCGATCACGCGGAAGAAGCTGGGGTGGAAGCCGACGGGGCCGGGGCTGATTGCGGATTTGGATGCGATGGATTATTCGCAGGCGTAAGGCAGAGGGAGGGCGCACCGGTGGCTGTTGGCGCCGGTGCGCTTTTGCGTTGGGCGCGCTGGTGATGTTTGCGGGGGTGTTCTCGACTTTTGCGCTTTGCGGATAAAGGCCCGGCTGGAAGCGCATTCCGGTGAGACGTGATGGTTATCACTGATTGCAGGCATCGTCGGTTCGATACTTGGAGACCGTACTCCGGAGGTCTGCCTGTGAATCGTTTCTGTACGCGTATGTTCGGTCTCACCCTGTTTGCTTTTCTCTTTTTAGCTATTGCCGCTCAACCTGCCATGGCTCAGCAGGCTCAACCTACGCATGTGTTCCATCGGGGGATTCCAGCCGGGGATACCTGTGCCACCTGTCACAAGGCGCTGTATGACCAATGGAAAGCCAGCCCGCATGCCGCCAACAGTGTCGAATGCACGGTGTGCCATGGCGAGACAACGGCACCGGACTTCGCGGGCAAGCCAGGGTTGAGCACATGCGAAACCTGTCACTCCGATCAGGTGGCACAGCTGAAGTCTGATCCATTCATGAACGGCAAGACGTGCGTGAGCTGTCATCAGGCACACACCTTCACGGAGCACAAGAAGGCGGCTCCGGCAGGCAAGTAACAACAAGTTCCAGGCGTGGCATT
>JBEKFF010000098.1:0-12354 GCA_050013455.1 Acidobacteriaceae bacterium
CCGCGCAGTTCCGGCGCTGCCGTCTGAATCATCGCCGCATCGGTCAGCTGCTTATGAGCCTCCTCCATGCGTCCCGAGCGCGCGTCCAGCAACCCCAGCGCAACCTTCGGCTCGGCAAACCCCGGCATCGCCGCAATCGCCGCAGCATACGACCGGGCCGCATCGGCCTCTTCACCGTTGCGCTCCTCGGCAAACCCAAGGTCATACTGCACGCGCCCGTCCTTGGGATCGGCCGCGGCCAGCACCTTGAGCTTGGCTTCGGCGCCCTTGTAATCCTGCCTCTCGAGAGCGTTCTCCGCCTCGGTCACCTGCGCACTCGCTGCATTCTGCTGCGCATGGTCATCGACTTTATGCGTTCCCGGAGGCAACTGCTGCGCAACGCCTGCGCTCGTCGCAACGGCAAACACGGCGATCAACATCAGGCAACGGTTCCTCACGCAACCTCCCGCGTGCGCTGCGATCCGCCATCCAGCACCTTGCCCAGCCAATAGCCTGTGTGCGACGCCTTCACCTTCGCAATCTCCTCGGGAGTTCCTGTCGCCACAATCTGTCCGCCACCGGATCCGCCTTCCGGTCCCATATCGATCACCCAATCCGCACACTTGATCACGTCCAGGTTGTGCTCAATCACCAGCAACGAACCTCCACCATCGATGAGCTTGTGGAACGCGGCCAGCAGCTTCGCCACATCCTCGAAGTGCAGCCCCGTCGTGGGCTCATCCAGGATGTACAACACGCGACTCGCAGCCCTCTTCGCCTCACCCCGAACTCCGCCAGCGCCGCCCGACGTTCCCGACCGAGCCGCTGCGAGATGTTGCGCCAGCTTGACACGCTGAGCCTCTCCACCGCTCAACGTCGTTGCACTCTGCCCCAGCCGTACATACCCAAGCCCCACTTCATCCAACACCGCCAATTTGTCGACGATCTTCGGATGTCCAGCGAAATAGACCAGCGCCTCGCGCACCGTCATTCCAAGCACTTCGTGGATGTTCTTGCCCTTGTACTTCACCTCAAGGATGGACGCTTTGTAGCGCGTTCCGTTGCACTCCTCGCACGGAAGTTCCACATCCGCGAGGAACTGCATCTCGACCGTCACCGTTCCATCGCCTTCGCACACGTCACAACGTCCACCCGGAACGTTGAACGAGAACGACCCAGCCGTGAGGTTCTTCCGCCGAGCATCAGGCTGCGCCGCGAACAGCTCGCGAATGGCATCGAAAGCCTTGATGTACGTCACGGGATTGGACCGCGGCGTCCGTCCAATCGGCGACTGGTCCACCAGCACCACATCATTCAGATACTGCGACCCGGAAAGCTCCCGATACAGATTCGCCGTCTCCCGCTCGCCAGCTTCATCCTGTCCCAAAGCCTGCATCAGCGCCCGGTACAGCACCTGGTGCACCAGCGTAGACTTACCCGATCCCGAAACGCCGGTTACGCAGCACAGCAGTCCAAGTGGTATCTCAACGTCCACGCCGCGCAGGTTATGGATCCTCGCACCGCGCAACACCAACTTCTCCCGCCCGGGCTCCAGGCGATGCTTCGGAACGGCAATGCTAGCCCGTCCGCTGAGGTATCGACCAGTCAACGACGCAGGGTTCTCTCGCACCTCGTCGACGGTCCCCGCCGCCAGCAAGTGGCCGCCCAACTCCCCAGCCCCCGGCCCCAGGTCCAGCAAATGATCTGCCGCACGAATCACATCAGGATCGTGCTCCACGACCAGGATCGTATTTCCCAGATCGCGTAACTCCTCCATGATCGTGATCAGCTTGGCCGTATCGCGCGTGTGCAGGCCAATCGACGGCTCGTCAAGCACGTAGAGCGCTCCCACCAGCCGCGAACCAAGGCTGGCGGCCAACTGGATCCGCTGGGACTCGCCTCCACTCAGTGTTGAACTTAGTCGATCTAATGTGAGGTATTCGAGTCCGACCTGCTGCAGGAAGCGGACGCGTTGTCGCACCTCTTCGAGCACCTTGCCTGCTATCTCCTGCTGTGGCGGGCTCAAACTCAAGGAGTCAAGAAACTCTTGTGCTTCTGTGATCGTGAGCGCGCATACCTCGCAGATGTTCTTACCGCAAAGAAGCACAGCACGAGCCTCGGCCCGTAACCTTTGTCCGCGACAGTCGGGACACGTCGCGTATCCGCGGTACTTCGAGAGAAACACTCGAACGTGCAGCTTGTATTTCTTCCGTTCCAGTTCTGCGAAGAAACCGCGAACTCCCGGCCAACTCCCTCGACCCTCTTCAATAAACCGCTGCTGTGGCTCGGTCAGGTCGAACCAAGGCACATCGATCGGCACCCCCTCCGCCTTGGCTGCCCGCTTCATCTCGCCATGCCACGCGCGATATTTCGTCTTCGTCCACGGGTCAATCGCACCCTCATCAAGAGTCTTGGAACGATTCGGAATGATGAGGTTGGGATCGAAGTCGATGGTGTTTCCAAAACCCTGGCAACGCGGGCATGCACCGAATGGATTATTAAAACTGAACAACCGCGGCTCGGGTTCACGATACGCACGATGACAATCGGAACACTCGAACGCGGATGAAAAACGCAGGGACTCTGCCGCTTCTGCTTCTTCCCTCGGAACAGTGCGCAGCACAATCTCGCCCGCTTCGCGATAGCCGGTTTCAATCGCATCGACGAGTCGTCCGCGGATCTCCGCCGAAAGCGCCAGCCTGTCGATCAAAACATAAATCGGTCGAGCGCCAGCTGCGCCGAAGTCTAATTCAAGCAAAGACTCCGGTGCAGAAAACTCGACAATCTTTCCTGAGCCACCGTTCGCATCTACTTGCCAAAGCCGGTTATAGCCCCGCCTGCGCAACTCGCCAAGTCTCTCCTTCAGCGGCTCGCTTAAATCTGTTGCGACGATGGCGTCAGACCTCTTGCCACCCTTTGCGGCTTTCTTTGCAGATTTCTTCGGAGCAGCGGCCACTTCTGCGGACAGGACAATCTCCGGCCCCTGCAAGGCCTCCAGTTTGACCTCTCTCCTTACAATCGGAAACAAGGCATAGACGCGCGTTCCTTCAGGCAGCGTGAGTACGCGCGTGACAATGTCATCGACCGTGTCGCGCCGGACGACGCCTCCACAATGCAGGCAGGTTACCGTGCCACAGCGAGCAAACAGTAGACGCAAATAATCGAAGATCTCGGTCGCGGTAGCCACGGTCGAGCGTGGATTGCGTGTCTGATTCTTCTGCTTGATGGCAATGGCAGGCGCCAGCCCATCCATAAAATCCACATCGGGCTTCTCGATGCGTTCCAGAAATTGACGGGCGTACGCTGACAAGCTCTCGACGTACCGTCGCTGGCCTTCTGCATAGACCGTATCGAACGCCAGCGACGATTTTCCCGAACCCGACACCCCGCTCACAACAGTCAATGCATTGTGCGGAATGTCCACATCGATGTTTTTTAAATTGTGCGTCCGTGCACCGCGAATCGTAATCTGATTGTTCGCGCTATCGGTACCCATACGGCTTATGCACTCCTTTGTGGTCGCAACATCTCAAGGAGAAGCAGACAGGCTCCCACCACAATTGCTGAGTCCGCCACGTTGAAGTCTGGCCAGTGATAGTGGACGATATGCACCTCGAGGAAGTCGACTACGTAGGCGAACCGCATACGATCGTATAAGTTTCCAACAGCTCCGCCGAGGATCAAGGCCAGTGCGAAAGAGATGAGGCTCATACCGCGACCCATCTTCCAAATCAGCACCAGCACCACGACTACGGCAACAACAGAAAATCCGATCAACAGATTCCGCACCAGATTAGGCGATCCGCTACCCTCGAACATGCTGAATGCTGCGCCAGTATTGAGCACGTGCGTTAGCCGAAAGACCTTGGGGATAATCACAATCGCGTGACCCGGTTGGATATGAGAGATGATCCAAAGCTTGGTTGCGCGATCAAGACCAACCACGAGTGCAGCAATCGTCAGGATGAGCCATCGCATATCGCGCGACGGAGAAGCAGTCGACATCACGCAGCCTCCCCGGTCATCGACGGGAAGCCAATTGCATTGAGTGCCTCGGCGCAACGAGAGCATACGGTCATCCATCGAGGGTCCGCACCGACATCCGGAACGACCCGCCAGCAACGTTCGCACTTTGCACCATCTGCCACTTCTGCTTCGATCAGAACGGCTGCCTCCTGCTTGGTATCGCCGACGAGTTGCACGGTGGCCTGTGAGACATTGAAGAACTCTGCCAAGGCGCCCTCATACTTCTTTAACACCAGTGCTTCAGCAGAACCTTCTGCCGCAATGACACGCACGCTCGCGTCCAGAGACTTACCAATTGACTTCGACAATCGAAGCGCTTCCAACTCCACCATCACAAGTTGGCGAATGTTCACCAGCTTTTGCCATTCCTCTTCAATGCTTGCGATCCTGCCCGGGACTACGTCCAGAACACTTGGGAACAGCGCCAGGTGAACGCTTGGCAAGCGTCCTTCAACCTTGGGCAGATACTGCCATACCTCCTCCGCAGTAAACGACAGGATCGGAGCAATCAATCGTGTCATAGCCTCCGCGATGCGCCAAATCGCAGTCTGCGCGCTGCGTCTTGCTTGGCTCTTCGGAGCGAACGTGTACAACCTGTCTTTCACCACGTCCAGGTAGAGTGCACTCAGATCCGAATTTGTAAACTCATTCAACGCCTGATAGGCACGGTGGAACTCGAATTCGTCATACGACGCACGAATGGCAGCGTCAAGTTCAGCAGTCCGAGCGAGGATGTACTGATCAAGCGGCTGCATCTCTGACCACGAGACTGCATCCGTCGCCGGATCAAAGTCCGAAAGATTGCTCAGTAGAAATCGCAGAGTGTTGCGCAACTTACGATAGTTATCACTTACGCGTTGCATCAGGTTTTCACTTGCCGCTACATCTTCGCGGAAGTCCACACTCGCAACCCAAAGCCGGATGATCTCGGCACCCAGACGGTTTGCGACGTCAACGGGATCTACACCGTTGCCCAGCGACTTCGAAAAGGCTCGACCCTGTTCGTCCAGCGTCCAACCGCTGGTTGCGACCATCCTGTAGGGAGCAGCGTCGCGGATCCCAACCGAGCTCAGCAGGGAGGAATGGAACCATCCTCGATGTTGATCGCCACCCTCGGTATAGAGATCGGCCGGCCAGTGAAGCTCGGGCTCTACATCGAGCACCGCATGCCAGCTGGCGCCACTCTCAAACCAAACATCGAGGATGTCCATCTCCTTGCGAAACTGCATGACGCTTCCGCAAGCCTTACAAGCCGTTCCAGCCGGCAGTAGCGCCTGCGGATCGTACGTGTACCAAGCGTCGGCGCCTTCCTTCGCGAACAGTTCGACAACGCTCTTGTTGATCGCCTCATCGTTCATGGGTTCATGACACTTCTCGCACAGAAACACAGCGATCGGAACTCCCCAAATCCGTTGCCGGGAGATGCACCAGTCAGGCCTGGTCGCAATCATGTTCGAGATGCGTTCCTCTCCCCATGCCGGATCCCAGGTCACGCGCTTGATCTCTTCCAGTGCCCGTTCGCGGAATGTCGCATTCGGCTCTTCCGCTTTGGGTGACAGAACCGGCGTCTCCATCGAGATAAACCATTGCTCGGTCGCTCGAAAGATCAGCGGCTTGTGGCAGCGCCAGCAGTGCGGATACTTGTGTTCCAAGTTGTGCCGCCCCATCAGAGCACCCTTCTCGGCTAGCAGTGCTTCGATCGGTGCATTCGCCTTGAAGACATACAAACCGTCATACTCGGGCAACCCGTTGCGCAACTTGCCCTGTGCATCCACATCACAGGTCAAAGGCAGTTCGTAACGAAGTCCCGTCGCGAAATCATCGGGTCCATGAGCCGGAGCCGTATGGACCGCACCCGTCCCCTGGTCGGTGGTCACATAGTCTGCCGTTACACCAAGAATCGCTCGGTCAAGAAATGGATGGGCAAACGTGGCGCGGTCCAATCTGGATCCATGGAAGGTTGCGATCACTTTCGCATCCTTGAGATTGCCAACCAGATCGCATGCCTCCCGGACCTGCTCAAGGAGCGCCTCGGCAACGACATAGACGTCGTTCCCGTCCTCCAAAGCTACATACTGAACCTCTGGGTTGAACGCGACGGCCCTGGACGCCGGCAACGTCCAGGGAGTCGTCGTCCAGATGATCGTCCACACATTCTTGCCACAAAGTTTGGGATCGATCTTCTCCGGCGCGCTGGTCAACCTGTATCGCACGTAGACGCTCGGAGAGGTGTGCATCTCGTATTCCACTTCAGCTTCTGCCAGCGCTGTGTGGTCATGAGAGCACCAGTACACAGGCTTCAGCCCCTTGTAAACGAAGCCCTTCTCGTAAAATCCGTAAAAGGTCTCGAGGATCTGCGCCTCGTAGGGGAAGTCCATCGTCGCGTAGGGCTTTTCCCATCGGCCGAAGACGCCAAGCCGTTTGAACTGAGAGCGCTGGAGGTCGACGAATTTCGCTGCATACTCCCTGCAGGCCTTCCGCACCGCAACCGGATCCATCTCCAACTTCTTGCCGCCAAGCTTCTCATCGACCTTGATCTCGATCGGCAGCCCATGGCAATCCCAACCGGGCACATAGGGAGCGTCAAAGCCGGCCATGGTCTTCGTCTTAACGACAAAGTCTTTGATGCACTTATTTAATGCATGACCAAGGTGAATTGCCCCGTTGGCGTAAGGCGGACCATCGTGCAAGATGTACTTTGGTGCCCCGGCGCGCACCTTGCGAATCTGACCGTAGAGGCCCGCCTCATCCCATTGTGCCAACCGAAGTGGCTCATTTTGCGGTAAATTTGCCTTCATTGCGAAATCTGTTTTCGGGAGGTTTAGCGTCCCTTTGAGGCTCTTTTTCTTGTCATGGTCAGACATCAACATCTCCAGGTTCGTGCGGCCAGCAAAGGATTCCGCTTACAACTGAACAAACTTCTATTGTAAAGGCCCATGAAGCTGTGCCGCCCGGTTCCGCCAATAGCACCCTTTGAAATAAATGCTGGGTAGCTACTTTTCCGCGACATGCGTCTAATTAGGCAGAGCAAACCTGGGTAAGAGTTTGTAGAATGAACCAGGGACTTGGCGATGCACCTTCCGGCACTTGAAGGCTGTGGTTGCCCCAGGTAGTTGACGATTAAAAGAGAAGACCGCGCCGAGACCCGTTTCCCTATGCCTAATATTGATACCCTCCCGCCTCCCCCAACCAACCAGGTCGATCCTGATCTCGGAGAACGAGCGCCTCAGAAGGTGGCCGAACCGGTGCGTCTCAGCGGGGAGATCAAGGAACAAGGCGTCATTGGGTCGCTAATCTCAAGCATTCGCGACGCTTTCTTTGCCCCTAAACTTCCGCCGCTCGTCCTGCAGTCCAAGCCGGTTGCTGTTCCCGACCGCATGGCGATCAAGCGCAGCCCCGCGTCGACCGCGTTCGCTATTGGCGCGCACGTACTCATCATCCTGCTGGTTGCGCTCTTTATCGCCAGCCAGGTCAACGTGATCACTCCGGCTAAAAAGGATGTTTCAGCCATCGTGGCCGCACCACCACCGCCGCCGATTGCGCCAAAACTCGAACAGATCGGTGGTGGAGGTGGTCAGCATGACCTTGCCCCCGTCAGCAAAGGCCGGCTGCCTGACTTCGCTCAGAAGCAGATGATCCCGCCCAAGGCGCCGCCGACAGTTGCTCCCAAGCTGGAGGTCGTTCCGACGGTTGTGGTGCAGAAGGACCTCAATCTCGCCAACAACCAGATGCCCAATTTGGGCATGCCCAATTCCACGCTGGTAGGACACTCGCTGGGCAATGGGACTGGCACAGGAATCGGTTCGGGGAATGGCTCAGGCATTGGTCCGGGTTCCGGTGGCAACACCGGCGGCGGCCCCATGCACATCGGCGGTGGCGTGAGCAAGCCGGTCGTTCTCTACCAGGTTGAACCCGAGTTTTCCGAAGAGGCGCGCAAGGCGAAGTTCTCCGGGAATGTGGAGGTCTACTTGTGGGTTGATCCGGACGGGAAACCCTCTCACATTCGCGTTGTTCGCGGGGTCGGAATGGGATTGGATGAGAAGGCTGTAGAGGCGGTTCGTCAGTATCGCTTCAAGCCCGCCATGAAAGATGGCAAGCCTGTTCAGGTCGACCTATACGTTGACGTCAATTTCCAGATTCTCTAAGACGCTAATTTCCAGATTCTCTAATCAGTGCGCTGCCGTTACGAGCGCTGCAGCCTCTGCGCATACAGCGATCTCATCGAAGGTGAGGTTTTCGGCTGGACTTCCGGTCACTTCCTTCCACCGCAGGAAGAGCCTGCCATAGCTCTCGATCGTCCGGAGTTCGGGCGCAATGGATAGCTTCTCAAGCATCGTATCGATCCATGCTGGTGGGCCTTCGAGTTCGGCCCAAACACCAATTGGCGTCTCGTCCAACACCAGGTGGCCTGCGTCCATCTCCCATTCCGTGCGGAACTTCTCGTACCGGAATACCGGACCATAGCCTAGCTGAACGAAAATCTCTGCGAGCGCGTCACAGTCTTCTACAGCGCTCTCGGTCTCGATGCGGGTCTTATAACGCAGGTCACCATCGCCGCCGTCGGCCTGGCGCTTATGGGTTACTGTGCAGCGGTTTCCATAGTGCCGAAGCCGCAGGATCTGCCTGCGCATGCGGAGCTGCCTGTCGGGAGAATCGTAGAGCACGTTGCTCTCGAAGGTGCGCTCGGTTACCAGCTTGAACCCGAGGGCCTCGGCTGTTGAGCGAAGCGCCCCAACATCTGCCACGGAAAACTTCAGCTCGATCTCAGCACCCTGCATTGCGTCAGTATACGTCTGGGAGCGTCTCCGCAAGGCAACCATTTACCCCTGTGGAATACGTGGAATCGGCCCGGCATTCGCTACGATGAGAAGTCAGCCTCATGCCGCCAACTCTCCATCTCGCTTCCTCTGACCCGGTCGATCTGGACCGCGCGGCTGCGCTGCTTCGTGATGGAGGCCTTGTAGCCTTTGCGACCGAGACGGTTTATGGTCTTGGGGCCAATGCGCTATCGGCAGAGGCTGTTGCCGGTATCTTCGCTGCCAAGCAGAGACCATCCTGGGATCCGCTGATTGTCCATCTCGCTTCAGTTGAGCAACTTACCCAGATTGCTCAAGTCCCTGCGGAGCTTGCTGGGCGAGTGGTCGCGCTTACCGACGCCTTCTGGCCTGGACCCTTGACGCTGCTTCTTCCGCGGAGCTCGGCCGTCCCGGATGCGGTCACAGCAGGTCGGGAGCTGGTCGGGGTTAGGGTTCCGGCCCACCCGGCGGCGCGGGCGCTGCTGGCGGCTGCGGGTGTTCCGGTCGCTGCACCCAGCGCCAACCTCTTCGGGCACACCAGCCCGACAACCGCTGCGCACGTGCTGGCAGATCTGGACGGGCGAATCGATGCCGTACTCGACGCAGGTCCAACGTCGATTGGGGTTGAGTCCACTGTGCTCGATCCAACGCAGACGCCGATGGTGCTCTATCGTCCTGGCGCGGTGACTGCGGCGCAACTCACCACGGTGACGGGAGTTGCCGTCGAAGTGTTCCTTCCGACGACAGAGGCGCAACCTGCGTCGATGCCATCGCCGGGAGTGGGGATTCGCCACTACGCCCCGCGTGCGCGGATGGTGCTGGTGGATGGCTCGCTGGCGGCGCTGCGAGCGGCGCTCGCGGAGGCCGAAGCCGCTGCTCACGGAGGGAAGATTGGCGTGCTTCTGCCTGAGGGCTGGACTCTGAACGCAGATGCGCTGATCCAGAAGTGGGCGCGATGGGATAATCCGGAGGCGCTTGCTGCGCGGCTGTTTGCTGGCTTGCGAGCGCTGGATGATTCCGGTGCGGCGGTGATTCTGTGTCCGCTGCCAGAAGCCGGCGGGATCAGGGATGCCATTCGCGATCGCCTGCAAAAGGCCGCGCGACCCGCTTAGACGCTACTTCATGACGGTGTTGGCTGCGCGCGCGTCGCTGGTCTTGTAGAGATACTTGATCGAAGCTTTATAGACCAGCACGCGACTCCGCCCGACACGCATCTTCACCGTGCATCGGTCATACCACTGGATGATGCCCTGCAGCTGTTCTCCGTCCTCCAGCACAACGGTCATCTCGGTCTGCTGCTGCATCTGCTTCTGGAAGTAGAACGCTTCGGCGTGGGAGCTCTCCGGCGTTCCGTGCAGATCGGAGAGCAGCGCGTGGGTCAGCGGATCTTCGGTATGCACTGGATCGCGGCGACGTTCTACGGGCGGCAGCTGCGGACGTACCAGCTTGCGCGTTCCATTGAAGGTGTTGTCTTCGACGCGGGTAGCGGTTCTGATCTCCATCTTTGCTCTCTTTACCGGCATTGCGTCTTCTCCTTCGAGCACTGCACGAATGAGCGCTTTTAAGAAGCCGCTGGAAAGGGCTGAAACGACAGCCCTGGTCAGGCACGGTGTGCTGTGCCCTGGTTCCTTTCAAGTGCATTGATTGGAACGTTTGATGATGAGACGAGCGAGAAGGGTTGTTCGTTTCAACAGCTAGGGGCGGCTGCCTTCGAGCTCGACGGCGAGGGCGTCAAGGCTCAGAGAACGCAGCAGGTTACGCCGCATGCCGCTCTGGACGGCGTCCATGGCACGGACGGCCCGTTCGATCCACTCGAAGGTGAAGGTGTCGGCCAGGCGCTGGAGATCGGCGCGCTTGTCGATGTTGCGGACGCGATCGGGCGCGCCGGACTGCAGGAGGAGGATGTCCTCGAGCAGGCTGGAGAGGGCCCGCAGGAGCGCGGTGGTCTTGGTTTGGCCCTCGGCGCCGGCACGGTAGGTCTCGGTCATGCGGAAGAGGGTGGAGTGGTCCTGTGTTCCCCCGGAGCGCTCGGCGGTGTGGAGGAGCGTTAGAGCGTCATTGCGGGCGGCCGCGTATTCGGCGAGGTTGAAGGCAAGTGCGCGGCCTGCGGCGCCTTCGCTTAGGCGCGCCGTGAGCTCGCGCTCGGTCTTGTTGAGCTCGGGGCGGCGCTGGGCGAGCAGGGCGGCGATCTCGTCTGCGGGCAGCGCTCCGAGGTGCGCTACGGCGCAGCGGGAGCGGATGGTTGGCAGCAGCTCGCCGAGGTTCTCGGCCAGGAGAACGATGTGGACGTGCGATGGTGGCTCCTCCAGAACCTTGAGGAGGGAGTTCGCCGCTTCCTTCATGAAGGCTGCCGAGGTGATGACGAAGACCTTGGCGCGGGCTTCGGCGGGCAGGTGGTGCGCGCGGTTGATCAGGGTGCGGATCTGGCCGAGCTTGATGAGGAGCTGCGGCGGATCGGGCGGGACGATGAGGACGTCAGGGTGCGTCTGGACCAGGACGCGGGTTTCTTTTTTGTCGACCTCACGCATCTCTTCGCGGGCGGCTACTGCTTCTTCGACTTTGGTGTCGAGGTCGGCGCTCTCGGCGATGCGGGTGCAGTTGCGGCAGTGGCCGCAGAAGGCGGCTAGCTGCTGGCCGGCGTGGGGGCCGATGGTCGCCAGGTCGCGGGGTTGGAGCTCGCACTCCAGCGCCATCGTCAGCAGGAGCGAGAGGGTGTACTTGCCGGCGCCGCGGGGGCCCAGGAGGATGAGCGAGTGCGGGAGGCGGCCGGCGGCGATGGCGGCACGGAGGCTCTCGACCGTGGGCTGGTTGCCGATGAAGTCGTGGAAGGTTGAAGGAAGCGGCACGATCTTTAGATTACCGCCTCTCGGACTGCAGGGGGGTACCCCCCTCCCCCTCCCCCCCTGTTTGGTATTTTTGGGGGACAAAGTGTTCAAACAACGCGGGTTAGGGGTGAAAGTACCCCGCTAGCCAGGAGGGAAAATGCGGTGTAACTCGTTCTATTCAGGAGGGTTAGGGGTGTACATACCCCGTTCTAAAGAACTTACGGGCTGGGGCCGGCGATCCCCCCGGGTGCATCTCGGGCCCGGGGCCCTTGGGATATGGGGCGCTAGTTAAAGTTTAGTCCTTTGATGGGGGTAACTATGCCAGGTTTTGGAAATATAAATCGCCAGTGTTGATAGGGGGTTTGGCGGTTTTGGAGGCATTGGGGGGCTTGACAGGTTTGGGCGCGGGAGCGGTTGAGGGGATACGGGATTTGGGGTTGATGAAGAAGGTAAGAACGGGAGACAGCCGGTTCGTTCGCTTTCGGCTTGGCTCAGGGTCAGAATGACAACTCGAAAAGCAAAGGCAAGAGCAAGAGAAGAAGCAGATTCCCAGGGGGAATGACAGAAAGAAAAGCAAGGGCAAGAACGGGAGAAAGCAGGTTCCTCGCTGTGCTCGGAATGACAATTTCTTTCAGAAATTGTCCAAGAAAAGCAATGGCAAAGGCAAAACAACGGCAAAGGCAAAGGCAAAGGCAAAGGCAAAACAAGGGCAAAGGCAAAACAAAGGC